>ONUG01000002.1 GCA_900320965.1 uncultured Bacteroidales bacterium
GAAGCCGAACGGGAAGTTGAACTCGATGTCGGTGGCGGCGTTGGCGTAGTGGGCCAGTTTCTCGTGGTCGTGGAAGCGGTAGTTCTCCGCGCCCATGCCGAGGTTGACATGCCACTTCATGCGGTTCTCCTTCCACTTGGCGAACCACTCCATCTCAGTTCCGGGACGGCAGAAGAATTCCATCTCCATCTGCTCGAACTCTTTCATCCTGAATATGAACTGCCTGGCTACGATCTCGTTACGGAAAGCCTTTCCGATCTGGGCGATTCCGAAAGGAATCTTCATGCGGCCGGTCTTCTGGACGTTGAGGTACTCGACGAATATTCCCTGGGCGGTTTCAGGACGGAGATAAAGCACGTCGTCTGAATTACCGGTTGTGGAGCCCTGGGTGCTGAACATCAGGTTGAACTGCC
This sequence comes from uncultured Bacteroidales bacterium, assembly GCA_900320965.1. Taxonomy (GTDB): domain Bacteria; phylum Bacteroidota; class Bacteroidia; order Bacteroidales; family UBA932; genus Cryptobacteroides. The sequence continues at coordinate 414 of ONUG01000002.1, forward strand.
TGACTTCGGTCCAGTTGGCGGTGCCGGAGATGGGGCAGACGATGCCGCAGTCGATGATGATGTCGCGGTAAGCCTTGAGGTCGTTGGCATCCTCGGCAGCCTTGTAGCGCTCGTGTACCTCGTCATATTTCTTCTTCTCACGGAGGACGTTAGGGTTCGTGGCCCTGAACTGCTCCTCGTTAAAGGCTTCGCCGAATTTCTTGCGGCCCTTAGCTACCTCTTTCTCGATCTTCTCCTCGATCTTTCCGAGATAATCCTCGATAAGGTTGTCGGCGCGGTAGCGCTTCTTGGAGTCCTTGTTGTCGATCAGAGGGTCGTTGAAGGCGGCCACATGGCCGGAAGCGACCCAAGTCTTAGGGTGCATGAACACGCAGGTGTCTATTCCGACCACATTCTCATTGAGACGGGTCATCGCCTCCCACCAGTAACGTTTGATGTTGTTCTTGAGCTCAACGCCCATCTGGCCATAGTCATAGACGGCTGCGAGGCCATCATAGATCTCACTCGAAGGGAAGATGAATCCGTATTCCTTGCAGTGCGCGACCAGCACCTTGAAGAGTTCGTCCTGTGTCATTTCTTAAATATCTTATATCTTTTATTATTCGAACGCGAAATTAAACAATTCGAGGGAAACTGCCATTGTTTTAGCGGACAAAAGCGATGTCGGCGAAGTCCTCAAGATTGTTCTCTATGATCCAGTCGATGTAGGTCATGAAGATCCAGGCTGTCAATTGGTAGCCTGCGGCATTCATGTGGCCCATCACGAAGTACTTAGACTGGAACTCTTTGGTCTCATAGTCAGGACCATACTTCTCCAAGTCAATAACATACACATTGTCAAACACTTCCGCCATTTTGCGAATGTTCTCGTTCATCTTTGTTTTTCCTTCGCTTTTCCATGCGGGCATTGTGACCACAAAGAAGCGGGCTTTAGGCTGGATACTCTTGATCCTCTGGATGATTCCGGCATAGTTGCCAGCGAAAGTGTCGGCGTTAAGGTGGTAGTCCTCCTTGTTGATGTCCGTCAACGGATTGCCTGGATCGACTTTTATGTTGTCGTCATTCTCACCCAGGGCGATAATGTAGGCCTGTTTGGGATTGACCTTGGCGTCAATGTCAGCATTGCGGTTGCATGGATGCTCCCAGAAGTGGTCGATCCAACCTTTGGCGGTCTCTCCGCCTTGGGAATAATTCTCACCCTCAGCGCCTCCGATGGCAGCGACCATTCTCTGTCCCCAGGAATAGGCGTAATTGTCGTTGTAGCCCCTGTTCCCGTCAGAACGGATGTACTCGTGTTCCCCACTGCAAAGGGAGTCTCCTATGAATCCCCATTTGTGGATGATTGTGCACCAACCGGGGTTTCCCCTAACAATTTTGGCGAGTGGATTTTCTTGAGCGTAGGATCCAGTAGAAAGAAGGGTCATCGCCACTACTACGAAAACAATTTTTCTCATGGTATTCATAATTCTGGTCTTGTTTCAGTGATTACTGTCCGCTAAGGTACGAAAAAATTTGTACCTTTAGGGTTGTCAAAACAAGATCAGATGGATTCCAAACAAAGAATTGCTAAAGCGCTGCAGGTGGCGACAGACACCAAGGTGTTTGAGATGGGCCGAGGGGTAAGTTCCTTGGCCCCAGAGATTTTCAATAGATTTTTTCCGGGTCGTAAGGCCAAGATAATCGCGGACATCCACACATGGCCGGTCCTCGGTGAGAAGGTTTACGGGCTCTTTAAGGATGCCGGAATACCCGTGGAGAAATTTGTCATCATGGAGGAAGAATTCCATGCCGAGTGGGATTACATAGAGATGGTTGACAAGGAGCTTGACGGCGGATTTATCGCTGTGTCAGTGGGTTCCGGAGTTATCAACGATCTTTGCAAGCTTTGCTCCCACCATCATGAGCAGCAATATTTGACACTTCCTACCGCCGCATCGGTTGATGGATATTCATCTTTCGGGGCGTCGATCTCTTATCAGAATTCCAAGCAGACATTTTCTTGTCCTGCCCCGGTGGCCATCTTGGCTGACATAGATGTGATCGCTGCCGCTCCGAAGGAGATGACAGCCGCTGGCTATGCCGATCTGGCCGCCAAAGTCCCGGCTGGAGCTGAGTGGATGGTGGCTGACTTGATGGGCGCGGCTCCGATCAAGCCGGATGCGTGGCATGTGCTCCAGGACTATCTTGACGATCTTCTGGCCAATCCCGAAGGAGTCGCGACTGGGGATCCAGATGCGGTCTCAGATTTGTTTGAAGGATTGACACTGAGCGGTATAGCTATGCAGGCCGCACAGTCCAGCCGTCCAGCATCTTGCTGTGACCACTTGTTCAGCCACATTCTGGACATGACCCATCACAGGTATAAGGGAAAGCTCCAGTCCCACGGGTTCCAGGTGGCGATTGGCACCTTGACGATGTGCGCGGTCTTTGATGAGCTCTTCAAACTGGATCTGACGAAATTGGATGTCGACGCTTGTGTCAACGCTTGGCCGACGCTTAAGGAAGAGCAGGCCAGGGCCTTGGAGATATTCAAGGATTTTCCTGCGCCCACTCTTGGTTTTGACAACATCACCAAGAAGTACAACGACCCTCAGACCGTCCGGGAGCAACTTGTTGTGTTCCGGGATTCCTGGCCGGAGATCAAAGCAAAGCTTCAGGCCCAGGTTTATTCTTTCGAGAAAATGCAGGGTCTTTTCAAGGCCGCCGGGGCTCCGTATGATCCTTCGATGATCGGGGTCAGCCGCCAGGCGCTAAAAGACATGTTCCCTATCGTCCAGCTAATGCGTCACAGGATGAATGTGCTTGACCTCGCGAAGAGAGGAGGTTTTTACGATCGTCTGGTCGAAGGGGTTTTCGCTCCAGGAGGGGCTTGGGAGATCTAGAAATCAATGGTTTTCAGGGGGACAGGAGTACCGGGATTCGCCAAGGGGCGGGCGTTCGTGGCCATTGACCGCGGGCAGCGTAATCCTTATGAGGACATTCCTCCAGGAAGCGTTCTTGTGGCTCGCACCGTCTTTCTGTCCGATTCGGTGATGATCAACTTCAACAATGTTGTCGCGATGGTCATGATCGAGGATCCGGCCGGGCATGTGAGCCTTCTCGCCCGTGGGCTCGGGATCCCGGCTGTAGTTGGTGTAAATAATTGCCTGAGTGAGATTTACAATGGAGACAGGGTGCTTATCCAGAATCTTGATGTGATAGTCAATCCAGATCTTTCGACACTTGAGGAGTTCGACCGGATCCGCAGGGAGTCGGATCCCCAGCTCAGTCTTGACCTGCGATAGCTTGGGCCTTCCCGAGCACCCTCATGAAGTTGCCTCCCCAGAACCCTTTTATCTGCTCATCTGAATAACCATGTTCAATCATCTTGATTGTCAGGTTGATGAGATCATTGTCTCCGTTGCAGCCCCAGACCCCGCCGCCACCGTCGAAATCACTGCCGATCCCTACGTGTTCAGCGCCAGCAACTTCCACACAATGATCAAAGTGGGCCATCATGTCGTCGATTGTCATTTTTTCCCTTGGACGGCCGAGATATTCAGGGACGGAATAGACTTGGATGACTCCGCCGTTCTTGGCTAGGGCTTTCAGTTGTTTGTCGTCAAGCCCGCGGTCATGGCCATAGACGGCCCTGGCTCCGGAATGGGAGCAGATAACAGGGGCCTTGCTTAAAGAGATGCAGTCCCAGAATGTGCCTTGTGAAGGGTGGGAAAGGTCGATGAGGATGCCTTGGCGGTTCATCTCTTCCACCACTTCCCGTCCGAAAGCGGTCAATCCTTTGCTTGGATCGCTTCCGTGCCTGGAGGAGGTGTTGCAGATTGCGTTGTCACGGAAGTGACTGAGGGATATGTAGATAACTCCGAGGTCTTTAAGGGTTTTGATGTTTTTGATGTCGTTTCCGATCCCATAACCGTTCTCCAGGGCGATCATGAATACTTTTTTGCCGAGAGCTTTGATGGAGTCTGCTTGGGCAGGGGTCGAGGCTAAAGCGCAAATGGCGGAGTGTTCAGAGACATCCTCTCTGATCCTGGCGATCTGGGCGAGGTTTTTCTGATAAGCCTTCGAAGCTGAAGCATCGTCAGACGGCCCTTGCCAGAGAAAACTGACCAGTACTTGAGCGTCAAGGTGTCCCTCGTCCATTTTCGGAACACCACTCTGGCTCAGGTTTCGTCTTCCTACGGACCACCCTTTTGAGTAATTCTCCGGCAGGTCACAGTGGGTGTCAAGAGTGAATATGCTGTCCATCAGGTTGGCGGCTTTGCGGTAAGTCTTTGCTTTCCTGACAAGATCCTCATAGGTTGAGATCCCGCAGGGAAGCCTTTTTAGGCCGTTGTCTATGATGGATGTCATAGAGGATTCGCCGATAAAAGGGATATTCCTGTCGGTTATCGTTTTGTAGACTAAGAGGGAGTATTCATCACTGGCCTTCACCCATCCATCCGGCAGGACGGCCCCGTCCCATTGTTCGGAAGCTTCTCTGAGACTGACACTTGAGCATCCTTTTCCCGGCATGTCGACTGCCTCTCCGCCGGCCTTCATGACCATCTGTCTTATAAAGTCGGCTTCTTCGATGTCCGGCACGGCTATCCTTGGCTTAAGAAACACATCCCTCGTGTCTTTCTGAGCGAAGCGAAGAATCCCATAACCCTCACTTATTTCCAAGTCAGCCTTCTGGAACAGTGCCTTCACCGTTTCGGGGTAGTTAACCTCCTGTGCCCTTACTCCAGACATAGACACAAGAATGGCGAATACTACGGATAATGACAGTTTTTTTACCATGACAGACGCGAAGTTAGGTTGTTTTTATTATATTGCGTCAAATAAACTGGACTATGATTAATGATTTTACTTCGCGTTCTTGGCTCCAGGCCCTTTTGGAGTTGTTCTTTCCTAGGTTCTGCCTGGTTTGCGGAAATAGGCTTCCTCTTGATGAGAGACACATCTGCTCTCATTGCCTAAAGGATCTCCCTAGGACATACTATTCAAAAATGTCTCGGAATCGGATGGCCGATCGCCTGAATGCATTTATTCAAAGAGATTTGGACGTCGGGCAAAGTCTCCGAGGAGATGCTCCGGTGCCATATTCCTATGCGACCGCCCTGTTTTTCTATCGTGCCGGTACCGGCTACCGCGACATTACCAAGCATCTTAAGTACCACGGGGATTTGTCAGCAGGTCGTTATTTCTCAGAAATGCTTGCTGATGAGTTGGTTAGTTCAGATTTGTATTCCGATGTGGATGTTGTTATCCCGGTTCCTCTCCATTGGACCAGGCGTTGGTCCAGGGGATTCAATCAAGCGGAAGTTATCGCAAGCGTTCTGGCAAGGCGCTTAGGTGCTTCTTTACGGGAAGACGTCCTTTCGAGGCGCAGGAAAACAAAGACGCAGACACGTCTTTCTCTCGAAGGGAAGGCGGCCAATGTGGCCGGGGCGTTCATGGTAAATAAGGGTGTAAAGCTGACCGGTTGCTCCCATGTCCTGATTGTAGATGATGTTTTCACTACCGGATCGACGGTCCACGAATGTTATAAGGCGTTAAGGAGTTTATGCCCTCCAAATACCCGGATTTCAGTTGCGACTTTGGCTTGTGTTGGGGACTGAAAAATTGTAACTAAAACAATTTAAATAACAATTTAAACGATTTTAAATAGTAGATTCTGCTTGGGATTTTTGAAGATTATTAAACCGGTTTTAAAATTTCGTAATTGTTTATATTATTAATAAAGAATGATTTAAATCAATTAAATAAACTTTTCTTTAAAAATTGTTACAAAAAATTTGCATAAATAAAAAAAAGGCGTACCTTTGCATTCGGGTTGAGGATGAAGGTTCTCTTCACCGACAACCCGATTGGTTATTAGTTTTAGTGTTATTAATTATGTGGTTAGAGTGAGGGTCCACGCGGGAAGCGTCGACGCTCATTTTTTTTTGCTATTACTGCCCTTGCTTGCTTTCCAGTTTGTTAATGACGGTGATAAGCAGGCTTCCGAGCAGGCCGGCACAAAGCGAGCCCATCAGGACAGCCACCTTGCCCATGTCGCGGAGCTTGGACATGATTTCCGGAGTCTGGTCGCCGAATGAAAGGGTGTCAACGAATATCGACATGGTAAAGCCGATACCTCCAAGGCAGGCCACGGCTATGAGCATCTTCCATGAGGCGTTGGCGGGCATTTCCCCAGCCTTGAGTTTCACCGCGATAAAGCTTGCGAGCGAGATGCCGAGAGGCTTTCCAATGAGGAGTCCCAAGAATATTCCCATGCTGACTCCGCCAAGAGCGGGATCGAAGTGGAACACGTTGAAATAGGACACGTCAGGAATCTCCACTCCTGCATTGGCCAGGGCGAAGAGAGGCATGATCAGGAAGTTGACCCAGGGTCCAAGGGCGTGCTCAAGGCGGTAGCTCATGGGAATTGCTCCCTTTGAGATGACGCTCATTCTCCGCAGGCAATGCCTCTGGGGGCCATTGGGGAATTCAGCCGAGGTGGAAGCGATGCCGTTGTACTCGTTGAGCCTGTTGATGTATTGGATTCTCTTGCGGTGGAAATAGGCCTCGTTGTAGCGAGGAGTCATCGGGACAAGGAACGCCATCACCACGCCAGACATTGTCGAGTGTATTCCTGAATAGTAGAACAGGGCCCAGATCACCATGGCGGGGATGAAGTAGTACCAGCTGCGCTTCTCTCCCAACTTGTTCATTATCAATATCAAAATGATCAAGACGACCGCTATGCTGAGCAGGCCGAAGTTAATCGTTCCGCCATAGAAGAGGGCGACCACAAGGATGGCTATCAGGTCATCAGCGATGGCCAAGGCGGTTAGGAAAACCTTCAGGGACACAGGCACTTTGTCGCCGAGGATCGAGAGGATTCCGACAGCGAAAGCGATGTCGGTGGCGGTGGGAATTCCCCATCCGGTGGAAGCGGCTGTGCCATGGTTAACGAGGGTGAAGATCAATGCTGGGGCCACAACGCCACCGAAGGCGGCGATGACCGGCATCAAGGCCTTCTTCACGCTTGAGAGCTCTCCGTTCTTCATCTCCCTGCGGATCTCAAGTCCGACGGTGAAGAAGAAAACGGTCATCAGGATGTCGTTGATGAAGCTTTCCACAGTCATTCCTTTCGGGAACAGGATATCCTTGCCTCCTGGGGTCTTGAAGAAGATCGACAATTTGGTTTCCAGGATGCTATGATAAAGCTCCTTTGTGAAAGGAAGGTTCGCTAGAAGCATGGCTACCACGACGCAAGCAAGGAGGATAACCCCTTGCGCCCAAGGTTGGTTGGAGAATTTGCGTCTGCGATGGTCGAAGTTTCTAATGCCTTTAGTCCAAGTGTAGATAGGAAATAGTCTCATGATTATTATTCTCCGTATAAATAGATTTTTTGTTTTTCTGTGAGGGTGTCGATGCTGATTCCCCAGTCGGCGAGTTTGCGGAGCGCCACTTCCCTGTCAATTTCCGCAGGGACGTTATGAAGCATCGCTCCAGGTCCCTGAGCGGAGTCGAAGGGCCGGAGGGTTTTCCTGTTGTCCACCAAATACTTGGCGCTCAAGGCTTGGATCGCGAAACTCATGTCCATGATCTCGGCCGGGTGACCGTCACCAGCGGCGAGGTTGACAAGGCGCCCTTCGGCGATGATGTAGATTTTCCGGCCGTTGGGGAGAGTATATTCCTGAATATTATTCCTGGCGGGTTTCTCTCCGGTGGCGAGTTTCTTAAGGTCCCGGACAGAGACTTCGCAGTCGAAATGGCCGGCGTTGCAGCAAATGGCTCCGTCTTTCATGTTCAGGAAGTGCTCTTTAGTGATGACGTCTTCACAACCAGTCACGGTCACGAAGATGTCTCCGACAGGCGCGGCTTGGGCCATGTTCATGACCCTGAACCCATCCATTACTGCCTCCATGGCCTTGATAGGGTCAACCTCGGTGACTATCACTCTGGCTCCCAATCCTTTAGCCCTCATCGCTACACCCTTGCCGCACCAGCCGTAACCGGCGACGACAACGTCCTTGCCTGCTACGATAAGGTTAGTGGTGCGGTTGATCCCGTCCCAGACAGACTGGCCTGTTCCGTAGCGATTGTCAAAGAAATGCTTGCAGGCCGCATCGTTGACAAGCATCATCGGGAACTGGAGTTTGCCTGCTTTGTCCATGGCTTGCAAGCGAAGGATTCCTGTAGTGGTCTCCTCGCATCCTCCGATCACACCGGGGATCAGTTCCGGGTAGTTCTCGTGGATCATGTTGACAAGGTCTCCCCCGTCGTCGATAATTATGTTAGGGCCAGCCTCGATCACTCGGCGGATGCCGCTCTCATATTCCTCGGGAGTGGCTCCGTGGACAGCGAAAACGTTAAGTCCTTCGTGGACAAGCGCTGCCGCGACATCGTCCTGGGTCGAGAGGGGGTTGCTTCCAGTGATGAACATCTCGGCTCCTCCATGGGCGAGAATCTCGCACAGGCGGGCGGTCTTTGCCTCAAGATGGACAGACAAAGCCACTTTCAGTCCTTTGAATGGTTTCGTGTCCAAAAACTCCCTATCCAGACCTTCGAGAAGCGGCATGTGGTGCCGTACCCAATTGATTTTCAACTCCCCGCTTTCCCAAAGCTCCGGGTTTCGAATCATACTAATTGACATACGATGTTCCTTAAAAAACTTGCGAATATAACTAAATATATTTTGAAGTTGTCCCAATGTTAAGTATTTTCGCTTCATCCGATTAAGTATAATGGAGGTATTTCATACATGAAATCGAGTAGAATAGTATTCGCTATATTATTTGTAATAGTATTCATTTCTTTATTGATTACAGGCTGCTCCGAGGTTATTCATGAAAGACCTGAATCAAGGAGGACAGTATTCTTCTCTGATTCTGTGATTACGATGAAGGGTGATTCGCTCCTTACAACCGTAGTCGCCAGCCCAGATAGTTATATCATAAGCGTAATTAGTGACGACCAATATCTTCGTAAGCGGGAAAAACGAATCTGGCTGGCATGTTTCTTCTCCGTTTTAATGATAGGTGGCATAGCCGCTTTGATATACTCTCGAATTAAATTTCGGTTGATCGAACGACTCAATTTAGAATTGCATGAGAAAGTAGGTACTATTGGTGATTTGAAAACCAGAATCGAAATACTTGACAGTAAGTCAGATTCGATTTCTACAACCTTGGATATGATTCTTAAACAGAACATTGACACAATCAGGAGGTTGAATGACGAGCGAGAAGTATTAGGCAAAAAAGAAGAAGCCGAAGTTTATCCGGACAAGTTAGAAATGTTACAAGGAAAGCTAGACTCTTTGCATCTTGAGATGGAACGACTGCATAATAAAGTTCCTTTACAGAAGAGCCTTGAGAAATCATTGGATTCAGCCAAGAACGAAATAGTAAAAAGATCGAGGAATATTTTCGGAGATTCTCTCAATGAAAGCGATTATCAAGTCTTGACCGGAGTTTTCGCTGGATTATCAGCGAATGAGATTAGTTTCTTGACAGGTTTGGCCCCGGGTACCGTTCGAACTAGAAAAAGTCGTCTTAAGACTCGTATTCTGGCTCTACCGGAAAGTCAGGATAAAGAGGAAATAATGGCGTATTTCGCAAGATAAATAGACCATGTAACGGTGTCTTTTTGATAAATTATTAATAATCAGGGTGTTGCAATTATATTTGTAACGCCCTTTATTTGTTAGAAGACAGTCTTATCTCTACCTTTGCATTGAAATTTAAACATCTTCAGATTATGAAAAAGAAACTTATTTCTGTCACGATTGTGACGATAGTCGCAATCGTTGTTGGTACGATTCTGTTAAAGGCGAATGTCGAACCTAAAAAAGTTTGCGATGGGACTATTAGTGGATTAAAGTATTATTGTACTAATGAAGTCACAGAGAGATGTTCTTATGTCGATGGCGGAATTCAAGGAGAGACCAATTGTTACGGGAAGTTTTATTTGGATTATTGACTCCGCACATAGACATGATCCCGATATTAAAGTGGCTCATTATTGCAATTGTTAGCCTTACAGCTTGCTCACGGCAAGCTGTAAGGCAATCCCCCAAAGAGGTCGATGTGGACAAAGTCGAACTTTCTGAGAAAACGGTTGATGCGAGTTGTGACACATTAATTAGAGTCCCGGAATCTCCAGGCGTTAGCATCCATATATATAAAGATTATATATGTAAACTATATTTCAAGGACAATAGCACTCCTATGAGTTTTGAAGTCTGGAATATGGATAATAATCGACAGCTCTACAGATATGACACCCAACGTGATAATCTTTTGTTTCCTATTGGAACATGGTCAAATAGCCATCTCACAATCAATGACTCTGTTTCTGAAAAGATTTTATTGTTCAATATTGATGATGCGGTAAAAGCGAAGGATTATATTCCCGAGAAAAAGTCAACGCATATTTCAAGTACCAGAATAATCCCTTGGAATAATAGATTGGCTTTCCTGAATGATTATTCATATAAAGATAATATCCAGCGCATCTGCTTCACAAATAGAAACTGGATATACAAAGAGAAACACAAGTACGACTTTAACTCTGCGAATGTCATTCATGGCGATTTGATTTCAAATAATTCAAACTCCAAGGCCGCTTATGTTCCAGATAATAACAATACAATCGAAATACTCGACAGCGGGGGAAATAAAGAGGTTTTGATACAGTTATACCATGAAACCAGGCAGGAAATCGCCTCTTTCGATCTTAATGGAACTACGATTTATGCGTTTAAATCTCCCGCTGTAGAATGCTTCAGCTCAGCATGTGGCGGATTCAATACTTTTGTCGCAGGATATATTGATGATGATAGGAATCATTCCATTGTGGTTTTTGATTGGGAGGGACATCTCTTGGGCATATTTAAGGTAGGTGGTGAAATTAAAGATTTATCATATTCAGAAGATGAAAAAAACATCTACGCTTTTGAACGTATTGACAACTTTTACTACCTGATCAAGTATTCAGTCCCCTTAATTTAATAGCCATTGACATGAGAATCTCTCCCTATAAGTTTATTCTGTTGTTTTTAATTGTGGTGTCTCAGAGTTATTCGCTTCACGCTCAGAATACCATGATAGAGACGTTTTCTGACTTCGGGAAAGGAATCATTTTCGCAGATGGTGTAACTACACTGAACGATCCAGGCTACACCTATGACAAAATAGACGATCTCAATATCGAAATCCTCTATGACACATTCTTGTCTTTCACCGACAACCCAAAAGAAGGGATCAACAATGAGATGCTCCTCCAAATAGGGAGAAGGTGGACGAAATTCTTTTCCCCACTCCTGCATGCGTGCGATTCAGCCTTGCAGTCAGGAGGCCGACAAATAGGTTTCAGAAGCAAAGTTCTCTCAAAAGCAAATCCTGTATTCATCAATGATTGCTACTACACAGATCTTACTTCAGGAGAGCTGTCATTTGTTTGCAGGTTTGCGACCGAAGATTTTGAATATACAGAGATCCCTCCATGCATCGAATGGAAAACCGGCACTGAGACCAAAACAATCTGCGGGTACAAATGCTTTAAAGCTACCGGCCGATTCCGCGGAAGAACTTATGAGGTATGGTACGCTGAAGATATTCCCACATCTGTGGGTCCATGGAAACTCAGGGGATTACCAGGAGCTATTCTTTTTGCAGAGGACACTGACAGACTCTGTCGCTTCGAAGCCACTTCTGTATCATTCGACCAAGGAGTAATCGAGAAGCCTAAGTATCCTTATTTTAATATATCAAGAAAACAATACAGGACAATGCTTGGGCAGTATTTTAAAACTCCGGGAAGGTTCTGTAGCATGCACATGAGCCGGGCCCCTGGAATAGTGATCACTCCGCCCGCAAAAGAGACTCCTCTTCGAGGAGTAGTCCTATTAGAAAAACAATGAACACTTTGAATAATGAAGATAGCCTTAGTGACACTATCTATTATACTGCTTGTTTGTAGTTGCACTGAAAAGAGAACCGAAGATCTCGCTCTTCGGTTCATGAGGGCATCGCTCATTGAGTATTCTAAGGGGGATAAACCTCTGGCTGACACGTTGTTCCACTATTCTGTTCCAATTATTAAAGATAAAGATGAGCAGTTTATTTATGTGGCCAATCCCGAATGTTCATTCTGCATAGCCTCTGCGATCAGCTGCTGCAACGCCTGGTCACAAACAAGCTCTGAGTCTCCTTTCTATTTCCTGACAAAGTCAGACTATACGGAACTGTTTGAATTCTACATGGAAAGGGATTGCGACAAGAAAGTCCCGGTTTTCTCTTCAGAGGATTGTTCATTCCTCGAGGATGGATTGTACACTATAAGGGATGGACATGTCTTCTCGTATTCAAGTTGGACTCCTTGAGGCTATCATAGCACTGGTCATAAGTTCAGTGCCTTTGTCCGCCCAAGAGGTCAGCGGGAGGGTCACTGACGCTAAGAGCGGGGAGGCTCTAGTCGGGGCGATAGTGAGGTCCTTGAATGACAAGGGGGAGACTGTCGGGTACGTTATGACCGGCAAGGACGGGCGGTTCATCATCCAGGCAGGCAAGGACGTGAGAGCCATCAAGATCGCCCTTCTCGGCTATAAGGAGAAGACCCTCGAGCCCCCTTTTGTGAAAAATCCGGGAATTGCGTTGGTGCCGGAGGACTTGAAGATAAAGGAGTCTGTGGTGCAGGCAAGGAAGGTCAGGATGGCAGGTGACACTGCGATCTACAATGTAAAGGCCCTAACCACCAGGGACGACCTAGTGCTTGGGGATGTGCTCAAAAGAATTCCAGGGATAGAGGTCACATCCTCGGGGCATCTCAAAGTGGACGGGAGGGACCTGGGGAAGTTTTATGTCAACGGCAAGGATGTCCTGGAGGGCAACTACAACCTCGCCACCAAGAAGCTTTCCGTTGATGCGGTCAAAAAGGTAGAGGTGATGCGGAACCACCAATACATCAAGATGTTGCGTGGGATGCAGGAATCCGACCAGGCGGCCGTGAACATCGTTCTGGACGAGAAGGCAAAGGGCAAGGTCAACGCCATAGGGGCTTTAATCGGTGGCTACCAGGCTGGGAAGCCGTATATTCCTAATTCGGAGAGCGCCACGGCGTTTTATCTTGGGGACGGCCTGTCCTCCGTCCTGGACGCCGGGTTCGACGCCAGTGGCAAACCGTCCAGAGGAATCACTTATTACAGGCTCCCCCTCTCGGACAACCGCTACTCCATCCAGAGCGAGTTGAACATGGCCTCAGCCAAGGCCCCGCTGAGCGACTCCAGGTCGCTTTTCAACAAATCCCTCGACTTGAGGACGGTCAACACCCTGACGCCCTCCGATGATATAAAGACAGGGGCGACGTTCTCATATTCATGGGACGAGAGAAACTCCTCTGACTCAAGGATATCCGTGTATCACTTCGAAGACAGGCCCGACAAGACTATAACCAGGATTGAGGATCGGATAGAGAGGAATGCCAAGATGACGGGCAAGATCAACTATTCCGACAACTCCCCAAAACACTATATTTCCGATGCGTTGTTCGCCGACATGGGGAAAGGTTTCGGGACAGCTTCCGTGTCCGGGGATGACATCCTTGGTCAGCGGGGGGAGAGAAAGTCGTGGGACATAAACAACAACCTGGGCGCCCTTTTCAAGACTGGATCCGGCAGGGCGCTCGGGGTGAAAAGCTACACGCAGCTGTCCGGCTTCACCGAGGGTCTCGACATTCTGACCGGGCCGCAAAAACAGGATATTCACTCCTCCGCCATTTTCGAGGACTTGTCCCTGAGCGACATTAGCCGCATGAGGGGCGACTTCTCATTTTCTCTCCAGCCGGTTTTGAAGTGGACCCTATTCGAGAGGTCATCCTCCCTCAAGGGCATGACGGAAGATGAGATCCTTGGGCGGAAGGAGGACAAGTCCAGGGCTACTTACCTGACAGGGGGGCTGGACTGGAGCGTGTTCTACCGGAAGGGCCGGTTCAGCGCCAGCGTCCAGGGGAATCTCCATTACGACCGGGCGAGCTACGGACCCTACAAGACGGACAGGTTCCTTTCCGATGAGTCGATTGGGGTCAAATACGAGACGGGAAGGCTGATGGCGTCGGTCGGCGGAGGGGTCTCGACCAGCCGTCCGGACATCCAGGACCTCGGGTCCGTCCTGATTCTCTACGACTACGACGGCCTCCGGAGAGGGCAGGAATCGCTGGCGTTCCTTCCCGAGCGGTATGTCCAAGGAGAGGTGGTCCTCAGGGAGCCGGTGAGCGGCTGGTACCTCAGGGCGAGCTCAAGATTCGACAAGACCGAGAGCCTCCTCGGCGGTAGGGACGTGCTTGAGAATTACATCCTGAGCTACAACACAGATGGGACGGTGGGACACGGGGTGTGGGCCAGTTCGGCGGAGATTACCAAGGGGCTATATTCCATCAACGGGAAAATCTCCGCAAGGGTGGTTTACAACCGCTCCTCCTCAACCCTAATGCAGAACGGGGTCTCGACCGGTTATGTGTCGAAACTCCTGTCCCCTTCAGTGGAGTTGTCAACCTCTCCCTTAAATTTCTGGAATATAACAGGTTCCGCCGCAATGAGCTTCTTCCTGACCGAGGCGGGTGGAGGCCATGTTGGGAAGACCATGAGCGCGACCGCGTCAGTGACAAACTCCTTCTATCTCAGCGAGAGGATCTCAGCAGGGTTGGTCACGGACATTTTCCACAACTCCACCGTGGGCAAGACAACTGTCTTTCCCGACGCATTCATCACCTGGAAAAGCCCCAAGAAACTCCGCTTAAGGCTTCAGGCGAATAACCTTATGAACATGAAAGAATACTCCTATGTCTCGATAAATCCCTTGATGGAAACGACTTACAGCTACAAGATCCGGCCGCTTTCCATCATGCTCTCCGCCAACTGGACGCTCTGAAAGATTCTTCACTTCAGATTCTTCACTTCGTTCAGAATGACAAGGGGCAGAATGACATGAGGAAATAAGGCGGCGGTTATTTTCCTTAACCCTATTTTTTAATATCTTTGTAGAATCTTCATTAATGTGATGAAGAGACTATAATTGCATATTATAACACAATAAGAATAAAAGTAATGGGATTATTGGAAGGAAAAGTCGCCCTTGTGACGGGCGCCGCGAGAGGAATCGGAAAGGCGATCGCGCTTAAATTCGCATCCGAGGGAGCTGATGTCGCTTTCACAGACCTTGTGATCAACGAGGCTGCCGAGCAAACGATCAAAGAGCTTGAGGCTTTCGGCCACAGAGTCAAAGGATACGCTTCCAACGCCGCCAATTTCGAGGAGACACACACTGTCGTGGAGCAGATCCTCGCTGACTTTGGCAGGATTGATATTCTTGTGAATAACGCTGGAATCACCAAGGATGGCCTTATGATGAGGATGAGCGAGCAGCAGTGGGACGCCGTCATTGGTGTCAACCTCAAGTCCGCGTTCAACTTCATCCATGCCGTCACGCCGATCATGGCTCGCCAGAGAGGCGGTAGCATCATCAACATGTCTTCCGTCGTGGGAGTTTCCGGCAACGCTGGCCAGTGCAACTATTCCGCCTCCAAGGCTGGAATGATCGGACTCGCGAAGTCTATCGCGAAGGAGATGGGTCCTAGAGGAATCAGGGCAAACTGCATAGCTCCTGGTTTCATCATCTCTGACATGACCAATGCCCTCTCACAGGAGGTTCGTGACGCTTGGACAAAGCAGATTCCTCTAAGAAGAGGTGGAACTCCCGAGGATGTGGCCAATGTCGCTCTCTTCCTCGCCAGCGATCTTTCCGGCTATGTCAGCGGTCAGGTCATCCACTGCTGCGGAGCCATGAATTGTTAATATGTCCGCCCTTCCCGACCTCAAGACCCTTCTAAAGGGAAAGCCCGGAAGCCTATTCGGGCAACTCATTAGGTATGTCTTGGTCGGAGGCGTCTCATTTATAGTTGATTATGGCAGCCTTTGGCTTCTCACTGAGAAGGCGGGGCTGCCTTATCTTTGGTCAGCGGCCCTTGCGTTTGTCCTTGGGCTGGTCTGCAATTATATTCTCAGCACAAAGTGGGTCTTCGGAGAGAGCCGCATCAAGAACGGATGGGGAGAATTTGCCGCTTTCGCCTTGATCGGTGTGATAGGCCTTGGACTCAATGAGTTGATTATGTACTCCTGTACTGACGGTCTTGGCTTCCATTACATGTTGTCCAAGATTATCTCCACAGGAATAGTTTTTTTCTGGAATTTCCTCGCGAGGAGGTTCCTTGTTTTCAAATCTTGACACGGCATGGGAAAAAACGCTGTTATCATCGGCGCCGGTCCTGCTGGATTGACAGCCGCGCTTGAGCTTCTCAGGCAGACAGACATAAAACCGATTGTCCTGGAGGAAAGTTCCTTTGTGGGAGGAATCTCACGGACTGTCAACAACGGCGGCAACAGGATGGACATCGGAGGCCACAGGTTTTTCTCAAAGAACCAGCAGGTGATGGAATGGTGGGAGACGATGATGCCGATCCAGGGCTCTCCCTCATTGGACGACATCCTGCTCGAAAGACCAAAGGAGCTTTCACAAGGCGGTCCGGATCCCGAGAAAGAGGATCGGGTCATGCTTGTCCGGGACCGTGTCTCAAGAATATTCTTCCTTCGCCATTTCTTCGATTATCCGATCTCGCTGAAGTGGTCGACTTTTGCCGGAATGGGGCTTTGGAACACCATGAGAGTCGGTTTCGGCTACATCAAATCCGCGATTCACAAGTTACCTGAGACTTCGCTGGAGAATTTCTATGTCAACAAGTTTGGCCGTCCTCTCTACGAGATGTTTTTCGAAGACTACACGGAGAAAGTCTGGGGAGTGCACCCCAGCAAGATCGGAGCGGACTGGGGGGCCCAAAGGGTCAAAGGACTTAGTGTCATGTCGATCCTAAAGGATGTGCTGACAAAGCCGTTCAGGAAAAAAAGCATTGATCAGCAGAAGGTGGAAACGTCTCTGATCGAGAGATTTATATACCCGAAGTACGGCCCCGGACAGCTTTGGGAGACCGTTGCCGGGGAGGTGGTCGCCGCAGGCGGGGAACTCCGGTTGTCTTCAAAGGTTAAAGGAATCACCGTAAAAAATGGTGCCGCTGAATCGGTGGAGGTCGAAACCCCGGAAGGAATGGTCACCATTCCTTGCGACTATCTTTTCTCAAGCATGCCTGTCAGGGATTTGGTCTCCGCTATCAAAGGGGTCGATATCCCCGCTGAGGTCTCTTCGGTAGCCTCGGGATTGCCGTACAGGGATTTCATCACCGTGGGTGTCCTAGCTTCAAAATTGAAGATCACAAACGGGACCAAGATAAAGACCTATGAAGGCCGCGTTCCGGACACCTGGATCTATGTGCAGGAGAGAGATGTCAAGGTCGGCAGACTCCAGATATTCAACAACTGGTCACCCTACATGGTGTCTGATTACAAAGGGACAATGTATGTCGGGATGGAATATTTCTGCGACGAGGGCGATGACCTTTGGGAAATGACCGACCACGACTTCATCGAGATGGCTCTTGGAGAGCTGGAGAAGATCGGGGTGGTTGACAGGAACGATGTCATGAAGGCCGACAGGATAAAGGTCAAGAAAGCCTATCCCGCATATTTCGGCACTTACAAGGAGATCCATAAGGTGAGGGAATGGCTGGATGGTTTCTCCAACCTGTTCTGCATCGGGAGAAATGGGCAGCACAGGTACAACAATATGGATCATTCCATGCTGACGGCGATGGAGGCGGTGCGTTGTGTCAAGGATAATCTTAAAACCAAGGATAATGTCTGGGAAGTCAACACCGAAAAAGAATATCACGAAAGCAAATAAGAAGCCCGGGGTTAACGATAAGGGACGGAAAGTCCTTCATGTCCTTTTTCTTTTGACCATCGGTGTCCTTTTCGTGTTCAATTACAAGGCTTCGTTTGATCCGAAGCTGGACCCTAACGGCGACAATATCAATTACTTCCTTCTTGGAAAAGCTTTGTCTGAAGGGGAAGGTTATGTCGATTTGTTCCCGCCTGAGCCAGTCCCCCACACTCATTTTCCTCCAGGGTACCCGATGTTCATGTCGGTGTTCATGCATGTGTTCCCGGACAACATCATAGCCATGAAGATCCTTAACGGACTTCTGTTCCTGATTTCCGTCCTGCTGCTTTTCAGGATCGTTAGGAAGGCAACAGGAGGTAACTTGTGGCTTGCGTTCGCGGTCGGGGTCGTCACAGTCATGCACTCTTCGTTGTTGAGGTGGTCTGTCGTGATGATGAGTGAGATGCTGTACATGGTGATTTCTTTCGGGATAATTCTGATCTGTTTAGATCTTGACCTGGGTAAGATATTCACACGGACTGGCAGGGATTGGAAGCAAGTTGTCCGCTTGGTGGGGCTCTGCCTTCTTGTGATCTCTTCCTACCTTGTGCGCACCATGGGCATCTCCGTGGTTCTCTCAGCGGCTTTGGCCTTTGGAGTTACCGCGCTTAAATATCTCCTTGAAAAAGACAGGAAGTGGGTCAAGCCCGCCGTGGTCTCGGTCATGGTGGTTCTAAGCCTTGTGGTCGCCCACGGGGGATGGTCGCTAAGGAACCGCTTAGTACGGCCTGACTATAAGAGCGACTATTCCTCCGGGTTCATGTACACTGAGGACAGGCAGAGGATGACGCCGTCGCTTTGGGTGGACAGGATCAGTACCAACTTGAAAGTCTTCACGGGAAAGTTTATTCCAGATTCCCTCCTTCGCCCAAAGGAAGTAATTGACCATGAGAAACCTAAAAAACCCCAGACGAAGGGGGTCATCATCGGGACGCTGATGATTCTCCTGATGGCATACGGAATCAGCCGTATGAAAAAAGGAAGGGTTTTGATCCTGTCATATATCGTTATTACTTTCGCCGTGCTTTGCCTCTACCAGGAGCAATATGCTGGCGTGAGGTACTATATTCCTGTCCTGCCGCTGATGATATTCGCTGCATTGAGCGGGATTCAGGGGCTGTTCGTGTTGTTATCAAAGCTGGCTTTCCGCAAAGAGATCGCGGCTGTGGGAACTGTGGCTGCCCTGATCTGTTCGGCAGCGGTCTTCCCCTCCTATCTTAAGGGACAGCAGGTCTACAAGGACGTGGCGTCATTCAAGACCTATCTCGAGATGAATCCGAATTCTGATTTCGCCCATTACATAATGGCTGCGGAATGGCTGAAAACACATGCCGGGAATAACGCCGTTGTCGCTTGCCGCAAACCGGAGGTCATGTACATCTATTCGGGTTACAAACACTCCATTATGTTCCCCCTGAGGGGCGATGAAGAGGAGATACTCCGTTTCTTGGATGAATCAAAAATCAACTGCATCGTGGTTGACACTTGGGCCAGACACGCCTACACGGTCTTTTATCCTGTGATGTCGAACTACCCGGAAGCCTTTCCTATCTATTACAAGACGCCTCAGGACAACAGTCCTGCGCCGACACTTGTGGCGAGATACGTTCCTTCCAAGATTGACAAAGCTAATCCATAACCCATGAAAAAGGAAGACGGTTATTTCAGGTTTATTTTCCGGAAACCCCAGCTTGTGGACTGGATTGTCATTGCGGTGGTGGTGACTCTGGGCTGTTTGATCAACACGATATGGTACCCTTATCCCAGGACCATGGGAGACTCGTTCGGGTATCTTTGGTCCGCCATACGTGACGAGTTCACCTACCTTAGGCCGTTCGGGTACTCTTTCTATCTTCAGCTTGTCCATGTCTTCTCTGACAGCTTGTACTCGGTGATTGTTTCCCAGGCCCTGATCTACACTCTTTCTCTTGGACTTTTCCTGTTGGCTGTCAAGAAGTTCTGGCCTCCGATGAAACGTTGGAGGTTCGTTGTGTTTGAGGTGGTGGCGGCGCTAAGCCCGTCCGCCATATTCATGCTCAACACGATCCTGTCCGACACCCTCCAATGCAGCCTTGTGTTCTTGATGATCGCGATGGTCATAGTGATGATTAAGGAGGAGTCGTGGCTCGCGATGGGGATCTATGTGCTCGCCTTGTTCGCATCGTTCAACACAAGGTACACATCTGAGTTTTTCCCGCTGGCCTTTATTCCGGTGTTGGCTTTGAAAGGCAAGCGCATTTTCAGAATTGTTTCTATAGCGCTTACCGTCGTTGCCTTCGCTTTGTTCTATGTCCAGAGGACAAATAATATGGAGAAAACCTCTGGACAGAAGCAGTTTTCCACCGGATTCGAGGGGTGGCAGCTCGCCAGCAACGCCATCCACATGATTCCTTTCCTCGACGAAGAGGAGAAGGCCAATATGCCTAAAGACAAGGACTTACGAGAGTTGCACCAATTCGTCACAGGGTTCGAGAAGGCGCATGGCAAGATTGCCTCATCGACAAAAAACGGAAAAGAGGCCACGGCCAGCTTCATCTGGGAATATGACTCACCTCTCAAGCAGTATTTCTTCAGGAAAGTTGGGGATAACAATTACGGCAACGAGTGGATAGTCATAGGGACAAAGCTTTTTAAAAAGTACGGCAAGTGGCTCATTCTCAGTCACCCTGGGAGTTTCATCAAGTATTACCTGATTCCTAACACAAAGCAGGCTTTCTTCACGACCCGTAACGAGGTCGTTTTCGGCGATGAGAATGTTCCGGCCGGTAAAGCCGAAGTGGTAGATTGGTTCGACGTTCCTAAAGATCTGGTGCTGACTCCAAGGGGTCAAGGGCTTGGAAACGCCTTGAAACCAGTCCTCCCGTGGATAGAGCTAGCCACGTGGCTCATTATGCTGGCTTCAGTGGTCGTCATGTTTGCCAGCGGGAAAAAGGTCAAGTTCCCCAGGGACACGAAACTTGTCCTTTGGGTCCTTTTCCTTTTCGGTGTGATTTATTACGGGGCTGTGACGTTCGCCAGTCCGATAGCGCTTCGCTACTGGATGCCCATGCATGCCGTAAAACTGGTGTTCGCCTGGATTGCCGTTAACGAAACTCTTCGTATCCGGGCATCCCAAGCCCGGTGAGGAATTCCTTGAACTGCTTGTCATCCCGGGGGCAGATCAACAAGGCGTCATCCGTGTCGATGACAAGGAAGTTATTGAGGCCCTTGATAGCGTAGATCTTCTTTTTGTTCTCGGTGACCACAAGATTGTCGGTGTCTTCGTTGAAGAGGCGCTTTGAGGTGTTTGTGGCGTTGCCTTCCTCGTCCTTGACTTTTACCGTGTTGAATAGAGAGTCCCAGTTGTCGATGTCCGACCATCCGAAATTCCCGGAGTACAGCCAGGCGATGTCTGTCTTCTCCATGACTCCATAGTCGATCGAGATCTTGGGACACTCGGAATAAGCTTTCTCCAGGAAAGTCTTCTCCGAGGGGGTCCCGAGAATACTCTCCCATCCGTTGAACACGGAGACCACATCCGGGAGGTGTTTTTTCATTTCCTCCAGGATCAGGGAAGCTTTCCATGCGAATATTCCTGAATTCCAGAAAAACTCTCCGCTCTTATAGAAGACTTCTGCCAGGTCTTGATCGGGCTTTTCTGTGAAGGTCTTGACTTTCACTGGTTTCCCTGACTGGGCACCAGTCTTCCCGCCTGTGACTTGGATGTAACCATAGGCGGTCTCCGGGCCAGTCGGGGTGATCCCCATGGTCATCAGGGCCCTATTACATGAGGCATATTCGATCACATCGTTGACTGCTTTGTCGAAGGCCTGCTTATCGTAGATGAGGTGGTCGGCAGGGGTCGTTACGATGATGGCGTCAGGATCACGTTTCAAGATAACGAATGTTGAATATGCGATGCAAGGGGCGGTGTTACGACTGTGCGGTTCGAGGAGAAGGTTCTCTTCTGGCAGCTCGGGGATCTGCTCCCTCACAAGGTTGCCGAAACGGTCCAGAGTCACCACAAGGATGTTCTCGATAGGAATAAGTCCCGAGAATCTCTCGAAAGTCATTCTCAAGAAGGATTTCCCGCCTCCCGCGATGTCCAGGAATTGTTTGGGACGGGATTCCCTGCTTATCGGCCAGAAGTGGTTTGCGGTGCCTCCGGCCATGATCACGCAATATCTGTTATCTTTCATATATAAGGGTCAGGTTTCTCATTCATTCTCATAAATACATCGGAATGAAAGCGTCGGGGAACCACTCAATCTTTTCCTCTCCCCCTTCGAACGTGACCGCCACTATGTCGAAATGAACCTCGGAGTCTGATGACAGTAAAGGGTCTTTCGAGTTATGGAGGTACCTCAGAGCCGCAGACGCTATTTTTCTCTGCTTAAGCGGGGTGACGTTTTCCTCCGGGGCTGCCGTAACTGGCGCCACACGGCTTTTTACTTCTACAAAATGCACGCCGTTCACATCTTGTGAAATGATGTCAATCTCCAGGTGGCCGGACCTGTAATTTCTTGTCACAATCCTGTGTCCCAGTCCTTCCAGGAACCTATTGGCCACGTCTTCTCCTCTCCTTCCGAGCAGCATTCTCGCTGTCGGACATTTCTCTTTGTTTCTCATAATTTATAATGGTTTAGATTCTCATCATTCGAATTCGACAATCGTGACACCAGAACCGCCGAACTGGATGTGCTCGTCGTGGACAGCCTTTATTCCAGGGACAGTCCGGATGTATTTTTGAAGCTCATCCCTAAGGGCGCCGGTCCCCTTGCCGTGGATGATCCTGACGGATCCGACACCAAGCATGATGGCGTCGTCGATGTAGTGGATGACGATGTCCAGGGCATCCGAGACTCTTTCTCCACGCACGTCCAATTCGGGGGAGAACCTCATTCTACGCTCTCTCAGGCCGGAATTGTCTACCGAAGGGGCCGGTCTGACGGATTCCTTTCTGGCCGCTTTGTATTCATTGGAAGAGATCCTTTCGACACGTTCCACCGGCATCTTACTCATGATGTTACCGATCGCCACGGTCACGGCCTTGTTGGACACCCGGGCGATCTCGCCGACCATCCCGTTGTCTTTGACCCTGACTTTCTCCCCGACTTTGAGCGGCCCTGGCCTGAACCTCGCCTCGTCGGCAGGTTCCATCTCTTTTTTGACGCTGCCCTTGCGGGCCTCCGCCTTTCGTTTTCTCTCCGACAATTGCTTCAGCTTCTTGTCGATGTAGTCGTCATGGTTTTTCTTGTCGCTTTCCTTCTTTGTCTGCAAGGCTCCAAGGAATTCCTGCAACTCTTTCCTGGCCCCGGTGGTCTTTTCCTTGTCCGCTTGTGATTCTTTGATCACCCGGATTGTGTTCTCGACGGTCTTGTTAGCGCCGAGAACAATCTCCTCGGCCTCTTTCTGGGCTTTCTCGAGTATTTCCTTACGAGTCTGTTTTATGCCTTCCAGCTCTTTCTGATAGCGCTCAGTGATGCTGTCAAGAGTCTTGTCAGTGTTCTTTATTTTCTGTAGCTTCTCGTCGAGAGCTCTGCGGTTTCGTACTATCTTGCGCAGGTTGCGCTCCATGCCGACGAACTCTTCCCCGGCCCTGTTCTCAGCATCCTTGACAATGCTTTCCGGAAGGCCCATCTTTCTCGCGAGCTCGAAGGCGAATGATCCGCCGGGCATCCCGATGTCCAGCTTGAAAAGAGGCTGGATTTTGGCCGCATCAAACTGCATAGCCCCGTTGATGACCCCGGTCTGGGGTCCCGCCGCATAAAGTTTAAGGTTGGTGTAGTGAGTGGTGATCACTCCGTACACACCCCTCTTATCTAATTCTCCCAGAATGGCTTCCGCAATAGCTCCACCCGCAGTCGGCTCTGTTCCGGATCCGAACTCATCGATCAGGACCAGGGTTTTTGAATCGGCTTCCTTCAGCATCGACTTCATGTCCTCAAGGAAGGAACTGTAGGTGCTCAGGTCATTTTCAATGCTCTGGTCGTCTCCAATGCTGACCATGATGCGGTCGAAGACCGTCAGCTCTGAACTCTCGGAGGTCGGTACCAACATTCCCCATTGGAACATGTACTGTAGGAGTCCGGCGGTCTTCAGGCAGACAGACTTTCCGCCAGCATTCGGACCCGAGATCAGTAATATGTGTTTTTGGGGAGTTAACCTGATCGTGACTGGAACGATCTCCCTCCTTTCCCTGCTGAGAGCCTTTTCCAGAAGGGGATGGCGGGCTTTGCGTAGATTCATCTCGCCCTCCTCGGAAATGACAGGCATCCCGGCCTTGAAATCGAGGGCGACCTGGGCCTTTGCTACCAGGAAGTCCATCTCCCCAACATATTCGGCGGAGGCGATAAGCTCCGGCACATACGGTCGGACAAAGTCGCTGAATGCGGCCAGGATCCTTTGTATCTCTTGAGTTTCCTCAGCCCTCAGAGTGAATATTTCGTTCTCAAGCTCAATTATTTCCGCAGGTTCGACAAAGGCTGTTTTTCCGGTGGCTGAGGTGTCGTACACGAAGCCCTGGATCTTTTTTTTGCTGGAACTGTTGACCGGGATCAGCAGTTTGCCGTCCCTGACGGAGAGTCCCGCGTCATCGTCCACAATCCCATCAGCCTTGGCCTGGGCAAGGATAGCGTTGGCCCTTTTCGAGATAGCTCCTTCCTTGGACCTGAGGGAGCGGCGGATCTGGAGAAGGTTGTCCGAGGCCGTGTCTTTGACATCCCCGTACTTGTCCAAGATCAGGTCAATCCTTCTGAGTACTTCAGGGAAACTCATTATCGGAGCGCTCATCCTCTTGAGGTTCGGGTAGATCCCGTCCTTTATGGATGAGAAGAAGCTCGTCAGTTTCCTGACAGTCTCCACCATGGTACGCAGTTTCCCGAGGGATCCGAGGTCGATGTTCCAGCCTTCTTCACCAAGGGGTTTGAGGAAATACAGGCAGTCGATGTAACCGTTCGTTGGAAAGCTCTCCTCGAACATCATGATCAACCTCATCTCATCCGTGAGGGCGAGTCTGTGATAAATTGTCTTCGGGTCGGAGACGAACGTCTCACCGGCCACTCTCGCCACAGCATATTCAGTGGAGCACCGGTCAGAGACCATTGCCCTCACTTTGTCGAAACCCAGCTTTCCCTCAAGCCTGGCGTCTATTCCGTTCTCCCCGATCACTGTGTCTTTTCCTCCTTTGTTCCAAGTTTAAGTTTCAGCTCATTGATGTTGCTTATGTGGGTCAAGACACCTTCGTGGACATATGAGATGTCCCCGGTCTCCTCTGAGACCACTACCACGGCGGCGTCTGTCTCTTCTGAGACCCCGATCGCGGCCTTGTGCCTCATGCCTAGGCTTGGCGGAATGTCTTGCCTTTGGGTAATCGGAAGCGTGCAGCGGGCCGCCTCGATCCGCTCTCCTTCAATTATCATGGCCCCGTCGTGGAGCGGCGAATTCTTGAAGAATATATTCATTATCAACCTTCTGGAGACTTTCGCGTCAACGATGTCCCCGGTCTCCACGATGTGGGCAAGGGAATCCTTGTTCGGCAATACGATCAAGGCTCCTGTCTTGCTTTCCGACATTGCCCTGCAAGCCTCGGCGATCTCATTGACAGTCTCTCCGGCAAGCTTCTGCTCCTTGATCCCGAACAGTCTGCCGAGCAGTTCCCGGCCTTTTCCGGCGGCTCCGTACCGTGAGCCCAGCCTTATCAGGAAATGCCTTACCTCAGGCTGGAAAATCACGATCAGGGCGATCACACCCACATCGATGAAGGTCCCCAGAAGGGCGTTCATCAGCCGCATGTTAAGGGCGGCGACCACAACTCTCAGCACGAAAAGCATGATGACGGCGATGAACACGCTCATGGCGGCTGACCCCCTGATCCAGCGGAAAACGAGGAAAATCAGGGCGGCTACCATGAGGATGTCCAGACAGTCCGCCAGGGACAGGCTGAGGAATCCGAATATGGCGTTGAGATGGCAAGTCATGACTATCATTCTTGTTCCGCGAAGATAGCGAATTCTCTTTGATTATAAGGACTTGGGCCTGTGGAAAACTTTGTTAATTAAAATAAAATTCGTACATTTGCAGCCCGCAATTTTATGCGGGATAACGTAAAGTATTTATATACAATTAATTAACCAAACCAATGCCTGGATTAATTGGAAAGAAAATCGGAATGACTTCCGTTTTCGGTGCTGATGGAAAGAATATTCCATGCAGGTGCTGATGGAAAGAATATTCCATGCACCGTCATCGAGGCTGGTCCGTGTGTTGTCACGCAACTGCGCACTCTTGAAAAAGATGGCTATGAAGCCGTGCAGCTTGCCTATGACGAAATCAAAGAGATACACGCCAGCGAGCCCCTCAAGGGGCACTTCAAAAAGGCAGGGACCACCCCCAAGCGCAAGCTCGTCGAGTTTCCGGCGGACTTCGAGGGTGAGCTCAAGCTCGGAGACACCATCACCGTTGGTGACATCATGAACGATGTCAAGTTCGTTGATGTTGTCGGTACTTCCAAAGGTAAAGGTTTCCAGGGTGTTGTCCACCGTTATCACTTCGCCGGTGTCGGCGGAGCCACTCACGGTCAGCACAACCGCCTTCGCAAACCTGGTTCACTGGGAGCTTCCTCATGGCCTTCACGCGTCTTCCCCGGAATGAGGATGGGCGGCCACATGGGCAATGAGAGAGTCAAGGTCTTCAACCTCGAGGTTGTTAAGGTCATCCCTGAGAACAATCTTCTCGTCATTAAGGGTTCCGTTCCCGGAGCCAAGGGTTCATACGTAGCATTGGAGTTTTAGTTATGGAATTGCCAGTCACGCTATTTATCTTGATGTCGTCCAGTACCTCGCCAATCAGCGCCAGGGTACTTCGAAGACCAAGGACCGCAGTGAGATCGCTCACTCAACCAAGAAGCTCGGCCGCCAGAAGGGCGGCGGTGGCGCGCGCCACGGTAGCTTGAAAGCCAATATATTCGTCGGTGGTGGCCGTGTTTTCGGTCCTAAACCGCGTCTTTATAGGAACAAGCTTAACAAGAAAGTCAAGGCTCTTGCCCGCCACTCAGCTCTCACTTACAAGGCTCAGGAGAACGCTATCGTCTTCGTGGAGCCCTTCACGATGGAAGCTCCCAAGACGAAGGAGTTCATGCACATTATCGAGGCCCTCAAGGCCGGCAGCCGCAAGGTTCTCTTCGTCCTCCCCGAGAATTCCAACAATATTTACCTTTCGTCACGCAACCTCCCCGAAGTGAAGGTCATCACTGTCAACGAGCTCAACACCTACAACATCATGAACGCCAATTCCATGGTGCTGGTTGACGGAGTCCAGGATGTCCTCTCGGAAAGGGCCAACCGTTAAAAGAGCAGAAAGATGGGAATTTTAATTAAGCCTATAGTTACCGAGAAGATGACGGCTGAGACTGAAAAGTACAACCGTTATGGCTTCATCGTGGACAGGGGAGCTAACAAGCTTCAGATAAAGAGTGCCGTCGAGCAGATGTACAACGTGACCGTCAAGGACGTTAACACTCTCAACTACCATGGAAAGAGGAAATCCCGCTACAGCAAGACCGGGATGCTCCGCGGCCGCATGAATCACTTCAAGAAGGCTTATGTCACTCTTGAAGGAGACGACAAGATCGATTTCTACGCTAATATTTAAGGAGGGACAAGGCAATGGCAATAAGAAAATTCAAGCCCACTACTCCTGGTCAAAGGAATAAGGCTATCAGCGCTTTTGACGAAATCACCGCCAAAAGGCCCTACAAACCGTTGTTGGAACCTCTTAAGAGCACCGGCGGAAGGAACAATACCGGCCAGATGACCGTGCGTTACCGCGGTGGCGGACACAAGAGGATGTATCGTATCATCGACTTCCTCCGCGATAAGGACAACGTGAAGGCTACCGTGCTCACAGTTGAGTACGATCCTAACCGTAGCGCCCGTATCGCCCTCGTTGAGTACGAGGATGGTGTCAAGAGGTACATCATCGCCCCCGCTGGACTCAAGGTCGGTCAGATCATCGAGTCCGGATCCGGCGTCGCTCCTGATCTTGGCAACTGCCTCCCTCTCGCGGAGATTCCTGTGGGTACGCTCATCCACAACATCGAGCTTCGTCCCGGACAGGGCGCCGCTATGGCCCGCTCTGCTGGTGCTTTCGCCCAGCTCGCCGCCCGTGAAGGCAAGTACGCTATTCTCCGTCTCCCTTCGGGCGAGACCAGAATGGTCCTCATATCCTGCCGCGCCACTGTCGGTACGGTCGGTAACGGTGACCATAATCTTGAATCTCATGGAAAGGCTGGACGTCGTCGCTGGATGGGCCGCAGGCCTCACAACCGTGGTGTCGTCATGAACCCTCATGATCACCCTATGGGTGGTGGTGAAGGCCGCGCCTCCGGAGGACACCCTCGCTCTCGCAAGGGTCTGCCTGCCAAGGGTTACAAGACTCGTAATCCTAAGGCTTCCTCCAACAAGTTCATCATCGAAAGAAGAAAGAAGAAGTAATTAAACAGAAATCAAGATTATGAGTCGTTCATTAAGAAAAGGACCGTACATCCAGGAAGCCCTGGAGAAGAGAATTCTTGCTATGAATGATGGTAGCAAGAAGAAGGAGGTCGTGAAGACCTGGTCCCGCGCCAGCATGATCTCTCCTGACTTCGTCGGCCATACAGTGGCAGTTCATAATGGGAACAAATTCATTCCTGTTTACATTACTGAGAACATGGTCGGACATAAGCTTGGCGAGTTCGCGCCTACTAGAACATTCAAAGGCCATTCGGGCAACAATAAGTAATCATTAAAGGAGATTTAAGTTATGGGAGCTCGTAAAAGATTAATGGCTGAGAAGTTCAAAGAAGCCAAAAAGCAGACCGCTATAACAAAGCTTAACGACGTGCCTACATCCCCTCGCAAGATGCGCCTTGTGGCCGACACTGTGAGAGGTGTGGAAGTTAACCGCGCGCTTGACCTTCTTCATTTCTCGAAGAAGCATCCGTCAATTCCGCTCGAGAAGGCTCTCCGCAGCGCTATCGCCAACTGGGAAGCCAAGAACCCTGACAAGAGCAAAGAGCTGGACAACGGTAATGTCTATGTCAAGACCATCATGGTCGGCGAAGGCCGTACGCTCAAGAGAATCCGTCCTTGCCCTCAGGGCCGCGCCGGAAGGATCCGCAAGCGTTCGAACCATGTCACCATCATTCTCGATGTCAAACCCGCTACAGTAGAGGAGAATTAATTATGGGACAGAAAACTAACCCTATTTCCAACAGAATCGGTATCACCCGTGGATGGGACTCCAACTGGTGTGGCGGCAACTACGCCGAGAAGATCGCCGAGGATTATGAGATCCGCAAGTACCTGACCAACCGCCTTGCGAAGGCCAGCATCTCCAAGATCGTCATTGAGAGGACCCTTAAGCTCATCACCGTCACGATCCACGCCGCAAGGCCTGGTTTCATCATCGGAAAGGGCGGCCAGGAGGTCGACAAGCTCAAGGAAGAACTCAAGAAGGTCACCAAGAAGGATGTTCAGATCAACATCTTCGAGGTCAAGAGGCCTGAGGTCGACGCCCACATCGTGGCTGACAGCATCGCCCGCCAGATTGAGGGCCGCGTCTCCTACCGTAGGGCCATCAAGATGGCTATCGCTTCCGCGATGAGGGTAGGTGCCGAAGGCATCAAGGTTCAGATCAGTGGCCGCGTCGGTGGCGCTGAGATGGCTCGCAGCGAGATGTTCAAAGAGGGTCGTACACCTCTGCACACCTTCCGCGCTGACATCGACTACGCTCTGGCCATCGCCAGCACCAAGGTCGGCTGCCTCGGAATCAAGGTATGGATCTGCAACGGTGAGCGTTACGGGAAGCAGGATCTTACTCCTAACGCCCCCTCAGCGGCGAATGCCCAGGGTGGCGGTCGTCCCCGCGGAGATCGCGGAGACCGCAGGGGTGAGCGTCGTGGCGACCGTGGAGAGCGTCGTGGAGGCCGTGGAGGCCGCCGTGATTCTCGCAGCGCCGAGTAAGGTCAAAGCTTATACGATATTGAGGACCGGCACAAAAGTGTCGGTCTTTCTTTATTTTCACTATATTAGCGGTATCATGTCAAAATTCAGATTCTTTATTGTTTTATCCCTCGCCGCCACCCTTTGCGGTTGCGGGGCAAAGACGACCAGGCCGTCCTCGAGTGATGTTTATCCTAAAGCCAAGGGTGTGACCCGTATTGTGCAATACAATGTCGGAGCGTTCTCCAAAGAGATTGATAACAGCATTCCGATGGTGTCCGCCATGATGAAAGAAATCGGAGCGGATGCGTTGTCTCTTAATGAGCTTGACAGCTGCAACACAAGGCACCCATTTGACCAACTTAAAGAGTTTGCGGAAGCTATGGGAGATTGGAATTCCAAGTTTGGCAGGGCGATGCCCTTCAGGGATGGGGCATACGGGGTCGGGGTCGCTGTTCCGGACGAGATCACGAGCTTTTCCGTAATCCCATTGCCAAAGGGAAATGGTTCTGAACCAAGGGCTTGCGTTGCTATTGAAACAGATTCCTATGTCCTGGCTTCGACTCATTTGGACTACGTTCACGAACCTTCGATGGTTGTCCAAGCTCAGACAATTAACAAGGCGCTTGTGGAGAAATATTCCAAGTCCAAAAAACCGGTTTTCCTCGCTGGAGACATGAATTCTACCCCTGGCAGCGCTGTCCTGAAGGAACTCTCTAAGGACTGGGATGTGATTTCGTGCCGGAAGAACACATTTTCCGCCCTCAATCCACATGAGTGCATCGATTTTATCCTTGTCCTGAAGAACAAGGCTAAATTCAAGGTGGTCGGATCTGAGGTCCCTGTTGACTTCAAAACCGGAGAAGTCGGGACAGCGTCAGACCATCTTCCGATTTTCGTGGATGTGAAACTCTGACAGGAAGTTGACATATTCAGCGGTTTTTATTAATTTAGCATGGATATTTTTGATATAATTAAGACACAATAACATAACTAATTATGGCACAATCCAGAAGAGATTTCATCAAGAAAGCCGGACTTGGTATCGGCGCCTTGACGATACTTCCCCGCGAGGTGTTCGGCAAGATGGGCGATTCGTCCAGCAAATTCGTGGCTCCCAGCGATCAGATGACCCGAGGCATAATCGGTGTCGGAGGAATCGGAATGAGCAACCTCCACTTTGTCAGTGACGAGCGTTGCCGTCTGGTGGCGGTCTGTGACGTCGACCAGAAGCACTTGGACAACGCTGTCCAGAAAGGCCAGGAGAGATTCGGGACAAAACTCCAGGCTTACCATGACTGGAGAGATCTGGTCCATGATCCTAACGTGGACATCGTCCACATCGCCACACCTTCCCATTGGCATGGCCTGATGGCAGTCGAAGCCGCCAAGACAGGCAAGGACATCTTCTGCGAGAAGCCTATGACCAGGACCATCGGAGAGGGACAGAAGGTCGTTGAGGCCGTCAATAAGTACGGCAGCATATTCCGTCTTGACACATGGTTCCGTTTCAAGGACACATTCTACGGACTTGGCACAACGGTCGAACCCTTGAAGAAGCTCGTCGATAGCGGACTTCTCGGCTGGCCTCTTACCGTCAGGATCTCCGGAGCGACCGGATTCGCCTGGAAGTTCTATTGGACAGGAAGGGAAAATCTTGAGCCTCAGCCGGTTCCGAAGGAGCTTGACTATGACATGTGGCTTGGCCCCGCTCCAGTCAAGCCCTATCACCCCCACCGTGTGCACCAGAGTTTCCGCGGTTATTGGGACTACGAGTCAGGCGGTCTCGGCGACATGGGTCAGCACTACATCGACCCTGTCCAGTATTTCCTTGGCAAGGATAACGACTTGCCTGTCAAGGTCGAGGTCGATGCGCCCATGCAGCATCCCGACGCTGTCGGAATCTGGAGGAGCATCACCTACACCTATGCCGATGGTTGCAAGATCATCCTCGAGGGCGAGGGCTTTGAGAGCTCCGGTAAGGTTCCTTATCTCGAGGGACCTAACGGAAAGGTTTACAAAGGCTTCGAATGTACTATTCCTAATGTCATGGACGTCATCAACGAGCTTCCTGATCCGGAGCCTCGCCAGGTCGATTTCCTTGATTGTGTCAAGAACCGCCAGAAGTTTGCTCTTAATGAGGAGAACGGCCACCACAGCTGCACGATTGTCAACATGGGTTCCTGCGCCCTCCGCCTCGGAAGGACTCTGAACTTCGATCCCGACAAGCAGTTGTTCATAAACGACGATGCCGCCAACCTGCTCATCAACCAGCCGATGCGTGCCCCTTGGTCAATTTAATTCCTGAATAGCGTTATGAAGAAGATATATTCAATACTTTTATTCCTCGCCCTTTCAGTAGCCGTTTACGCTCAGGACGCGAGGCAGAGGACAGTGCAGACCGTCGTGGCCGATGTCATTGCCGCGATGCCGGCTCAGAACAGCGCCGATTTCGCCACCCAGATGGCGGATCTGGCAGCCACGGCTCCCCAGTCTGTTGTCGAAATAGCCAAAAAGCTGAAGCCAGCGGGCACAGGCGTGAAGAACGCTGTCTATGAATATGCCCTGCAGGGGCTTGTGTCATACGTCAATGATCCGGCGCATTCCGCCAAGAAGGCCGATGTCCTGAAGGGTCTCCAAGATGCGGCGGCCGCATGTTCTGACACTTACAACAAGGGGCTCCTGACCTCCCTCCAGAGGATGCTTGGCGAATATGTCGCCCCTGAGGCCGAGGCCCAGATGCCTTTGAAAGAGGCTAAAGCCCTTCTCAAGTCCGGGAAGACCCATGAGAAATGTCTTGCCGCATGGACTTTGATGAATGCCCAGCCCGCTAAAGCCGTAAAGACTGTCGCTTCGGCTCTTAAGAGCGACGACAAGATTTTCCGCAATTCCGTCATCTCCAATGCCACGAAGCTTCTCGGTGCTCCGGCTCTTGTTCCTGTCCTTACAGGGAAGTTCAAGAAACTCACTCCCGATGCCAAGGTTGATGTTCTTAACTGGCTTGGTAATAATAAGATATATTCCGTCTCTGGCATCATAAACTCCGCTCTTGGAGAGGGTGGTGATGTCACTAAGGCGGCCATTGCCGCCGCCGGAAAGATCGGTGGAGCCGGCTTTGCAAAGAGCCTTGTGGGTATGCTAGGAGGTGAGTTTGCCGGCGGTGCCCTCACCGCTCTCAAATCGTACAAGGGTGACATCAAGGAAGATGTCAAAGAAGCTCTTGGAGCCGCTTTTGCCAAGGCTCTCGAGTCGAAGGACGGAAAGGATTATAGCACGCTTGGCAATATTCTCAGCCTCGCCTCCGCCAGGAAGATGAAGAATGTCGCTCCTATAATCTATTCGATGATCGGCTGCGACAACGGAACTATCTCATACCTTGGCACTAAGGCTCTTTCAAATTTCGTCGGAACAGAAGACATAGCCAAGGTCGGCGCTCTTCTTGACGGAAACGCTGCCTATGTCAATGAATATTCAGATGCTCTTAAGGCCGCCATCCACACCCTTACCCCTGCCGAGCAGTACTCCAAAGTGAGTGGCTTGATCAAGACGGCCAAGAACGTCTCGAATTTCTATTCTGTGCTTGCTTCAACCGGCACTGATGAGGCTGTCTCTGATCTTGAGAACGCTTACAACAATGGCAGTGCGGCCGCTCTTGCATGCCTGACTGGCATCGACAACTACAAAGCTGCCCCGATCCTTCTGAAAGCCGCTAAGGAGAACGCTTCCACCCGGAATACTCTTCTTCCTCGTTACATCTCCCTGGTCGAGCAGTATGAGAACGATTTGGAGAAGAAGCGCTACTCTCTCGGTGAGGTTCTTTCTCTCGCTGGCACCAAGGATCTCAAGACTCAGGCTTTGAATGCTTTGGCCGGAGTTCCTACTATGAAGGCCTTCCTGCTCGCCGGAAAGTATCTTGACGACAAAGACGTGTCTTACGCCGCTGCCAATGCCGTGAAGAACATCGCTTCAAAGAGCAAAGAAGAGATCAACTACACCGATTTCAAGAACTTCCTCACTAAGGCCGCCAATGTGTTCAAGAGCACCGGCAACGCCGACGACGGTTACGCTGTCAGCGAGATCGACCAGATCCTTGAGGCCGCCGAGCCTTTCACTCCTTCACAGTTGACCGATGAGGAGAAGAAGCAGGGCTTTGAGATGCTCTTTGACGGAACCAATCTGGACAAATGGCAAGGCGATCTCGAAGGGTATATTCCTGTCAACGGAGCCCTTTATGTGAGCGCCAATTATGGCAGCACGGGCAACCTCTACACCAAGAAGGAGTACCGTAACTTCGTCTATCGTTTCGAGTTCTGCTTCCTGCGCGAGGGTGTCAACAACGGAGTTGGTGTCCGCACACCGATGGGTGTAGATGCCGCTTATGATGGAATGTGCGAGGTCCAGATCCTCGACCATGACGCTCCGGCCTATGACGGTTGGTTGAGGGAATATCAGGTCCATGGTTCGGTCTATGGAGTGATCCCCGCGAAGAGAATTGTCCACAAACCGCTCGGGCAGTGGAGCACCGAAGAGATCCGTGTTGAAGGAGATCGTATCAAGGTTACTGTCAATGGCGAGGTTATTGTAGATGGAAATATCCGGACAGCTTGCAAGGGTCATAATGTGGCTCCCGACGGCAGCTCAGAGAATCCTTACACCGTTGACCACCGGAATCACCCCGGAATGTTCAACAGGAAAGGCTACATTTCTTTCTGCGGTCACGGCGAGGGACTTAAGATACGCAATGTCAGAATTCTTGATCTAGGAGACAAGAAATAAATTATATAGTATTGAAAAACAAAATGAAGACAAGATCTTTTATTCTTGTGGCAGCCGCGATGTTGTTCATCGCCGGCTGCGCCCCTAAAGTCTCAGACACGACTTCTATCACCGGCATTTTGGGCGGCGACGCCCCCGATCATGTGACGATTGGCATCAAGCAGATAGGTTATGATGTCAGTGTGCCTGTCAAAGATGGACGTTTCGAGGCTGAAATTCCCAAGTACCTTCTTGGAAAAGCCAGGCTTACGGTCGGCAACGTGATTGGAACATTTGTTTCAGATGGCACCCCGTTGATCATTTCCATCAATGATGACAAGACGCTCAATGTTGTCTCTAAGTACCCGAAGTTGTCGGCACAGACAAAGTTTGAGGAATATAACAACACCATTAAAGATGTCCAGGCCGCTTATCAGCCGAAGATCGACGCTGCCAAAGATGATGCGACAGAGGACAAGCTTTATTCGGAGTACGAGTCAGAGGTGAAGAAACTGTCCCTTGCGGCCATCGATGCCAATAAGGATAATCTCATCGCCGTCTCGGCCATCGAGAACATTCGCTTCTTGATTTCCAATGATCAGATGGACTCTGTCCTTACGACCCTTGACACCGCTTTGGCTCGGGTCCCTTCAATCGCTGATCTGTCGAGGTCTGTTGCCGCAAGGAAGAAGACCGCTGAAGGGAAGATGTTCACAGACTTCAAGGTCAATGACCAGAGGCTCTCTGACTATGTAGGCAAGGGCAAGTACATCCTTGTTGATTTCTGGGCTTCATGGTGTGGTCCCTGCAAGGCTGAGATGCCTAACATCAAGGCTGTCTATGAGAAGTACGCCGGTCCTGAGTTCGACATCCTCAGCGTTGCCGTCTGGGACAAGAAGGACGACACCATCGAGTCCGCCAAGAAACAGGGTATTGTCTGGAACCAGATCATTGATGCCCAGCGTATTCCGACCAGCCTTTATGGGATCGACGGCATTCCGCACATCATCCTCTTCGGACCGGACGGAACCATCCTCAAAAGGGATCTCCGTGGGGCTGACATAGAGGCTGAGGTGGCCAAACATGTCAAGCCCATCAGATAATCTTGGACGGTAAGAGTCTCACTGTCAGGGAGAAAATCTCCCTGTTTCCACATTCCCCGGGGGTTTATCGCTACTACGATTCCTCGGGGAAGGTGATTTATGTGGGGAAGGCAAAAGATCTCCACAAGAGGGTGGCTCAGTATTTCGTGCCGCCAGAAAGGCTCAATGTCAAGACCAGGATCCTGGTCTCGAAGATAGCTGACGCCCAGTTCTCCGTGGTGGATTCGGAGGTGGACGCTCTGCTTCTTGAGAACAACCTCATCAAGCAATACAAGCCCCACTACAACATCCTGTTGAAGGACTCCAAGACTTATCCTTGGATCGTGGTGACCAACGAGGAGTTCCCGAGGGTTTTCCTCACCCGCCGAGTCGATCGAAAAAGCGGAACATATTTCGGCCCTTACAGTTCTGTCACTCATGCCAATTATCTCCTGGAGTTTTTCAGGAAGAACTATCCCTTGAGGTCCTGCAAGCTTAAAATCACTGGGGAGGGAGTTCTTCGGGGGAAATTCCGTCCATGTCTCGAGATGCACATCGGTCGTTGCAAGGGTTGCTGCGTGGGATCTGTCAGCTCTCAAGAGTATTCATCTTGGATCGCGGAGATCACTCGTCTTCTGAAAGGAGGGGTCAATGATATCATCCGGGAATATGAAGGAGCGATGAAAGAGGCCGCGTCGGAGCTGCGTTTTGAGGATGCCCAGGTTTTTAAGAACCGGATCGACGCTTTGAAGAAGCATTATTCTAAGTCGATAATCTCCTCATCAGCAGATGTTTCCTGCGATGTTTTCTCTCTTGTGTTCGATGGATCGGAGGCTTTCGGCAATTTCTTCCGGGTCAGGGGTGGTTCGGTCATCCAATCATTGAACCTGGGTTTCAAGATGAACATCGAGGAAGAGCAGGCTTCGGTCTTGAGTACCTTTATCGCGGAGATAGAATCAAAGTTCGGGACCCTGGCCAAGGAAGTGATAGTGCCCTTTCTCCCGGATGTCGAGATCGAGGGTGTTGAGTTCAAGATCCCAGTCAAGGGGGACAAGATGTCACTGCTTGAGCTGAGCGCCAAAAACGCCAGGGAATACCACTTCAACACGCTCAAACAGAAAGAGCGTACAGATCCTGACGAGTACAAGCGCATGGTGATGGAGGATCTCCAGAAGGCATTGGGAATGAAAGAGCTACCAAAGCACATCGAGTGTTTTGACAACTCCAATATTCAAGGAACCAACCCTGTGGCCTCATGTGTTGTCTTCCGTGACGGTGTTCCGTCAAAGAAAGACTACCGGAAGTTCAAGATAAAGACCGTCATCGGAGCGAATGATTTCGCGTCGATGAAAGAAGTTGTCAACCGGAGGTATTCCAGAATGCTAGCGGAGGCGCCGGACGATCTTCCCCAGCTTGTTGTGATTGACGGAGGCGAAGGACAGCTGGAGTTCGCCAGGCAGGCCTTGGCCGAACTCGATCTTTTGGACAAACTGATGGTCGTCGGCCTTGCCAAAAGGATGGAACTGGTCATCCGGATCAACGATCCATATCCCCTGTTCCTCGACCGTAACTCCCATGCCCTCAAGGTCTTGATGCAGATAAGGGACGAGGCTCACCGCTTCGGTATCACCTTCCACCGCTCCCTGCGCAGCAAGGGACAGATCCAAAGCGCCCTGAGAGGTATCAAGGGAGTGGGAGAACAGACAGAAAGTCGGCTGCTGATGCATTATGGTTCGGTGGCTCGCATAGCCGCCGCATCGCTGGAGGACCTCTCCACCATGGTTTCCCCGGCTCTCGCCAAGACCATCCTCGAGGAACTTAACAAAGAATACTCAAACCAATAACCATGAGAAAAGTGTTTTTCCTTTACACAATGGCTTTGTTTATGGCCATAAGCTTGAGCGTTCCAGCTCAGGATAAGATATCCCTTAATGGCAAGTGGAATCTGGAATTCTGGCCACAGGAAGGGGAGGCGGTAACGGATCCGTCCGAAGTGGCAGCTTTGGAAACCACAAAACTCTCGGCCACCGTGCCGGGCAACGTAGAGTTGGATCTGCTGGCGGCAGGGATGATCAAGAATCCGGAAATAGGGAACAACATTTATGATTTGCGGAAATACGAATTCTGCCAGTGGATGTATTCCAAGTCGTTCCAGGCTCCGGAACTATCTGAAGGGCAAAGGCTTATCCTTGACTTTGAGGGTATTGACTGCCTTGGGGACATATTCTTGAATGGGGAGAGGGTCGGATCGGCGGAGAACGCCATGATCGCCCACAAATATGACATCACCTCCAAGGTCCGGAAAGGAGAGAACAATCTTCAGGTTATCCTCCGGTCCGCTGTCCTCGAGGCTCAAAAATATCTGGTCGGGACCTATAGCTTCAGGCATTACACAGAGAGTGTGTGGATCCGCAAACCGAGACATTGCTATGGATGGGACATCATGCCTCGTCTGGTCAGCGCCGGACTCTGGAGGGGAGTCTTTCTAATTGTCCAGAACCCGGTGAGTATCAGTGATGTACATTGGGTGACAGTGAGTGCGGATCCAAAGACTAAAGAGGTTTCTGCCTTTGTGGATGTCCAGGTCAAGTACCCAGCCTCGAAGATTGACAAGGTCAAGTTGAATGTCAAGCTTAAGAGAAACGGGATAGTCGCCTATGAGAATGAACGGCTCCTTCCCACATACGCCTGGAGGACAGAGTTCAAGCTTGAGAACGCTGATCTTTGGTGGCCGAAGGGCTATGGTGAGCCAGCCTTGTACGACGGGACCCTGAGCCTGATTGACGAGGACGGTACGGTCTTGGCCTCAGACACTCGCAAAGTCGGATTCAGGACAGTCTCCCTTGAGCGGAGCGAGATGATTGACAAGGACGGAAAGGGTGAGTTCTGCTTCTATGTCAACGGGGAAAAGATCTATGTCCGGGGAACCAACTGGGTGCCACTAGACGGCTTCCATAGCAGGGATGCCCAGTGGGTTGACAGCACCCTGGACATGGTCGTGGATCTCAATTGTAACATGATTCGCTGTTGGGGCGGCAATGTCTACGAGGACACTCCGTTCTATGATCGTTGCGACCGCGAAGGGATCATGGTTTGGCAGGATTTCTCGATGGCAGGGATCATATACCCTCAAGATCAAGCTTTTGTGTCCAAGGTTCGGGACGAGGTCAAGCAGGTTGTCCTTAAGTTCAGGAGCCATCCTTCCTTGGCTATATGGTCCGGTAATAACGAGAATGACAACTCTCTTCTCTGGACCCTGCCGACTTTCCGTATTGATCCAAATAGGGATGTGATCAGCCGGAAGATGATTCCGGAGGTGCTATATGAGTTCGATCCCACGAGGCCGTATCTCCCGAGTTCCCCGTATTTCAGCGAAGAGGCATTCAAAAACGGTTGCCAGCGTTCAGATCTTCCTCAGGATCATCTCTGGGGTCCTCGCGGCTACTATAAAGATCCATTCTACAAGGAAGCCAAGGCGATATTCGTAAGCGAGATCGGCTATCATGGCGCCCCTGACGTCGAGTCGATAGAAAAGATGTTCACCAAGGACTGCCGTTTTCCTTGGACAAAAGACGGGCAATGGAACGACGAGTGGATGACAAAATCAGTACGACCTATACCATTCTTTGATGAGTTTGTGGGAAGGAACGACCTCATGACAAAGCAGATACAACTTCTTTTCGGGTTCCGCCCTCAGACCTTGGACGATTTTGTGCGAGCTTCTCAGAGCACTCAGGCTGAAGCCATGAAGTACTTCGTTGAGAAGTTCAGGGGTGCGAAGTTCGACCGTACCGGCATGATCTGGTGGAACGTGCGTGACGGCTGGCCGATCGTCTCAGATGCCATTGTTGACTATTACAACTCTAAGAAACTCGCCTACGACTACCTCTGGAATGCGCAAAGGACGGTCTGCCTGCTGATCAATGATCCGGAGGACGGTGTGCTGCCCCTGAAAGCAGTCAATGACTCCATGGAGCCAGCAGAAGGGAAAGTCAAGGTGACAGACGTCGAAACCGGTAAGGTAGTATTCAAGGGTAGTTTCAACGTCGGAGCCAATGACCGCTCTCTTGTCAAGGGTCTGCCCATCCCTGAGGGTCAAGGAGTTCTACTGATCGAATATGAGACCGACGGGCAGAAGTACAGGAATCATTACCTTTACGGCACCTCACCCTTTGACTTCAGGAGCTATCAAAAATGGATGACCAAAGCCGGTATCCAATTATAGGCGATTTCACTCTTCGGTTTTCACACCCCTAAGGAAGCAGTCGAAGTTGTCCGTAAAATGGTAGTGGACACTAGCTTGTGGCGCGGCTGAACCACAGGCCCCGTAAGTCGCTAGGTTACAGGACACCGTTGGAATATTGCAAACAATTATTTAATTATGACTTTTGAAGTGTGTTGCACTTCTAATTAGAATTCACCAATTAAAGAGTAATTGTTTTATTTTATTTCATATCTCTATGTGTTTAGAGGTTATTTCGGTTGCCAACGAGTCAGTTTGATTGTATTTGAGGATTCTTTTTCCAGAAGATGTAGAGAAGCATCTTTTTCAACAAGAGTTAAAACATCTCCTTTTAAAGCGGATATCTCATACACTTGCTCTGACGATTCATCTTTATATAGCGGTGCCAGTGTCAACGTTTTCCCATTTAAACTATACACTGAGTGTGACCAATTTAAAGAGACAGGAGAATAATCACCTGGCGGCCCTCCGGCGAAATCTCCCTTGACTTCTTTTGTACTGTAGATGTCTATATTCGATCTCGTAATAATCAGCGTTTGAGGCGATGGAACAATTCCGTAACTTGAGTCATTCAGCCATGTTCCAATGATTTTCTCCGAATAATCAATTGCTTCCACATCGGCCTTATCACAGGACGCTATGGAAAATGAAAGAAAAAAGGCTATAAGTAAATACTTTATTTTGCGCATAATGGGTAATTATAAATTATCATTGGTAAGTCTAAAATGATAATTAGAAATCCATCCTTCGGTCGAAAAAGAATAAGCGTTATAAATCGAAGAGCTACTTCTTGTCTGTGGTGTTTGACGATACTCTAAATCCAGAGAAATACTGTCGAAGGAACAGTCCTCGACCTTTGAGCATGCCACTGCGATGAGATCGAAAGATGTGATAACAATAAAGAGGTATTTAATAAAAGCTTTCATAAACCTGTTCATTTAACTAAATCCAAGTTTTTGAAAATCTTGCATCAAAAACATGAAAAAAGTTGATTTATAATAAAAAACTAGATGTCGAGTTCGCCCTTGTACCGTTGACCTGACGGGAGGGTGAACAGGATGAGATAGTGACCTCAATCTCACCGGGATTGTACGAGAATGTCAGAATAACTGACGAGATCATTGATTCGTAACTTGCGTTGATAGGAACAACCGAAGGCGAGCGCACTGTCCGGCCGGGAGTCGATGTATGATTCGATGTCCGAGAGGTGGGCCGTGACTTGCCTGGATGCGCAAGAGGCACCTAAAAGCACGATGATGATCGATGCAAATGTTGTGGCGATGAAGCGGAAGGGTCTCATTAAAACAATACTTATTTCAGGATCAGTTCGGTAAATGACCAAGCCGGAGCTTCAACTTTGAAGAGGCCTTTCTTGAAATGAGCCTTTCCGGCGGTGTTGGAGACTTTTATCGCGTCTTGGTTCTCCAGTGTGTTCATCGCTACTGGGCTATCGGCTTGGAGTCTGGTCAAGGAACACGTCTTGAACGTTGTGCCGAGAGCGTTGAGGTCAAAGATCGCCGGGAGCTTCTCCCCGGTCCTGTTGCAGATGTAGAGCACAAGCCGTTCACGATCCTTATCCCATGCGGCCTGAACCTGGAAATCCTCCTTCATGGACGGATCATAATCCTTGATTTTCAAGACTCTAGCTGCTGGAGAGCGGGAGAGAAACTCCATCGCTTTGCCAGGAGCCGTCAGGTAAGCCCCTTCTTTAGGAGTGTCCATCACGCATTGGCTGTGGGTGTTCGCCAGGTTGTTGACATTGACGAACAGCATCTCTTCGCCCATTCTCTGGAAACTCATGAAATTCTTCAGAAGATTGAGCGCATAGAGCCATTTGCTGAACATGAATGACTTTGTCGCCTCTTCTCCGGAGGCCATGTTGTAGGCATCGCGCTTGACGTCGGTGTTGTAGGCCAGCCATTCGGTGTCACAGTATTTGATCGAAGTGCTGTTGGCGGCGTTATATTCCCGAAGCTTTCCGATCATGGTCCTTGTTGTCTCTCCGGCGTCTCCCCGGTCGGCAAGGAAATCGATGTCTTTCCCGGCGATCTGGAGCATCTTCGCCAGATCCGCATGGTAGCCAGGCTTGCCAGGCCGGCCCCCGTACGAGGAAAGGCCGATCTGGATAGTGGGATCCACTTTTTTCATCTCCCTTGAGTAGACAACCGCAGCCCATGCGTAGTCTTCCGCCTCAAACCACCTGAAGACCTCGTTGTCCAGTTCCCAGAACTTCACCCCGAAGGGCTCGGTGAACCCATGTGAGACCCTAAGGTCCGCCATCGGGTGTGAGCCGGCCGGAAGGTTGCAATAAGCCACCCAGTCTGCGGCCGCCTTAGCTCCCTCCGTGAGGCTCATGAACTTGGGAAATTCGTAGTCCAGCTTGTTCTGTCCGTCCGGGAAGTCCACATCATAGCGGCGTTTGGAGGGGTGG
Organism: uncultured Bacteroidales bacterium; assembly: GCA_900320965.1. Taxonomy (GTDB): domain Bacteria; phylum Bacteroidota; class Bacteroidia; order Bacteroidales; family UBA932; genus Cryptobacteroides. Next base: position 42,746 of record ONUG01000002.1, read on the forward strand.
TAGACATTGACGCAGAGCATCATCTCTGATCCCGCCGCCTTGCAGAGCATGGCGAATTCGGCAGTCCCGACATCGTTGTAATTCTGTCCTCCCCAGAAATATGAATCCGTCGGAACTCGCTCTGACAGAGGACCTACACCTTCTTTCCAATCGTAGAAAGAAGCAAAACAACCTCCAGGGAAGCGGACGACGCCCGGATTGACTTTTTTGAATACTTCTACCACATCAGGTCTCCAACCATAGTAGTTGTCAGTGGGTTTCAGGGAAAAGTCATCCACTGTTAAGGAACTCTTCGGGGGGATCCACAGACTGAAGGTGGCGTAGCCGTCAAAAGAAGTGTTCTCGAACACGAATTCCTTCCGGGAAAACTCGGCGTTGATGTTCTTAATCGGGAAAGCGGCGATCGGATTGTCCCATTCCCCTTGCTTGAAGAACCTGATCTGGGCGTCAAAGGGCTCCCCCTCAGACTTGAACATCCCGCTGAAGGAATAGGACTTCCCTCTCACAAGGAACTTCCCGTCTTGGGCCAGCGCTAACCGCTCGGAATCTTCTTCGTTACTTACCGTCAAACACTGCTTTCCGTGGCCGGAACCACCCTCGGAAGGGGTTAAGCCATGAAAGAACGTTTCTTCATCAAAGATAACGCTTCCCTTTCCTGGATCCCCTGGCGCGGCGTACCAGCTGTTATGCTCATAACCGCTGTGGTACCAGTCGAACACGCTCCAATCCTTTTCGTAGCCTTTTTCGTGGTCACTCTCGTCGAAGTAAAGGTCGTACCAGGACTTGTTGATGTCCCGGTAGGGGAGAAAATGCTCGAAACTGCGGTTGAAAAGCATCTCGCTGTACATCGCCTCAACTTGTCTCCCGTAACCCAGCTCAATGAAATTGCCGTAAAGGAGCGGGCTCAAAGGGGTCTTTGAATACTCCTCGGCAGTGACTATGAAGGGTTTCTCGTCCCTTGGTCCGGCTGCCAAGAGACTAACCGCCGGCAGGATAGCAGCGACGGCCATGAGTATTCGTTTGCGGATCATATTCTTATTTTAATACAGGGGCGCATTTTACCCCCATCATTTTCAATGCTGAGACGAACTCGGAGGTGACAGCGACCTGGAACTTGGTTGAGTGGAACTCGATGTTGTACTTCGTTCCAGGGTCGTAAAGGAACATCTTTAGGGGAGTCTTACCCTTGTTGGCCTTGACAAGATCCACAAGTTCTTTGCGGAACGTCTCTGTCAGCATCGGTGTCGTCAGGCTGATCGAGAATCCAGCCAACTTGTTTTCGTTGATATTGCCAAGAAGGGATATTCCTTTGACCTTGAATCCAAAAGGAACTGTCTTGCCTTGTGCTCTCTCTTCCTGGCGCAGAGGGAACTTTTCTTCAATCTCGCCCTCTATGTAGAGGCTGGCGTGCGGCTGGAGGTAGCGCATGAAGGTCTCATGATCCTTGCCGAAAAGGGACAGTTCATAAGAGCCGCTATAGTCCTCAAGTTTGGTCCTGGAGTATGGTTTCCCGTTTCTTGCGGTGAGGGTGCTTGTCTCCGTCACCAGGCCGGCGACAGCCACCTTCATCTTTTTCTTGGTCTTGTCGCATTCGGCCACAAGGTTGTCCAGAGTGGCAAGTTCCTGGTTGGTGAATGTCTCCATCTCGAAGGAATACTTCTCGAGGGGATGGGAGGATATGTACATTCCGACATACTCCTTCTCTTTCTGAAGAATCTCCAGCTCGTCGTCAATGTCCACATTCTCAGGTATTTCCGGCCTGACAGGCTTCATCTCCTCAATGTCCCCGAACAGTGAGGCACCCGAGTCGGAGGAGTCTTGGCTGTAGAGGGTGGCGTAGCGGGAAAGCTCGTCGATGAAGAAATTGCCGTTCTTGCAGGGCATGAAAAACTGCCTGCGTTTGATCTTGAAAGAGTCGAAAGCGCCGGAGTAGACCAAGCATTCCATGGCTTTCCTGTTCAGTACTCCGTCCATCCTCTCAACAAAATCAAACACATCCTTGTAGGGGCCTCCACTTTCCCTTCCGGCGATGATCGCATCGGCCACATTAGTGCCGAAGCCTTTTATCCCTTTAAGACCGAAGCGGATGTCGCCGGCCTTGTTGACAGTGAAATGGGAGTAAGACTCGTTGACATCAGGGCTTTTCACCTTGATTTTGTGGGCTTTGCAGTCGGAAAGGATCTTTCGGATCTCCGCGGTGTTCCCCAAGTTGCAGGACAAGTTGGCGGCGAAGAACTCGGCGGGGTAGTGACACTTCAGCCAGCCGGTCTGGTAGGAGACCCAGGCGTAACAGGTCGCATGGGACTTGTTGAAAGCGTACTGGGCGAATTTCTCCCAGTCTTTCCAGATCTTGTCCAGGGTCTTCTCCGGATGACCGTTGGCCATTCCTCCGCTCATGAACTTGTCCTTCAGCTCGTTCAGGATGGCTATCTGTTTCTTTCCCATCGCCTTACGGAGCTTGTCTGCCTCTCCCTTGGTGAAGCCTGCGAGCTTCTGGGAGAGGAGCATGACCTGCTCCTGATAGACAGTGACCCCGTAGGTGTCGCTCAGGTACTCCTCCATGTCGGGGAGGTCATACTCGATGGGCTCAAGACCAAGTTTTCTGTCGATGAAGTTCGGAATATAATCCATCGGGCCCGGCCTATAGAGGGCATTCATAGCTATGAGGTCCTCAAATCGCTCGGGATGAAGCCTTTGCAGGTTGCTCTTCATGCCGGGAGACTCGAACTGGAACACGCTGTCGGTGTCGCCGCGGCTGTAGAGCTCGTAGGTGGGCTTATCGTTTATGTCGATGGCCTCGATGTCGATGTCCACTCCGTGACGAAGCTTTATGTTGTCCAGACATTTGTGGATGATGGTCAAGGTGTTGAGTCCCAGGAAGTCCATCTTCAACATTCCGACATCCTCGATGTAGTGGCCGTCGTACTGGCTGGTCCAGACCAGCTCGCCGGATTCTTTCTCCACTGAAAGGCAGATGGGGATATAGTCGGTGAGACGGCCTCGGCCGATGATGGTGGCGCAAGCGTGCTGGCCTACCTGCCGGATGCATCCCTCAAGTTTCAAGGCGTAGTTCAGCACAGCCTTGACTTGGTCGGATCCATTTGCCAGAAGGTCTTTGAACTCAGGGACCAGACGATAGCAGTTCTTGAGGGTGATCTTGACATCCGTGTCCTCCATTCCCTTCTGGAACCAGTGTCCGTCTTTTTCATAAGACTTGAAGCCGGGTTTCAGCTCGTCCAGTTTGGGGTTGAAAGGATATTCCTTCTCGACTTTCTCGCTGAGGCGGTCGGGAACCAGGCTGGAGAGTCTGTTGGACTCGTCGAGGGGCAGGTCCCTCACCCTCGCGACATCCTTTATCGCCCCTTTGGCGAGCATAGTTCCAAAGGTGATTACCCGCGAAACATGGTCCTTGCCATAAGTCTCATCGACATATTTGTGGGCGAGCCCCAGGTCCTCGAAGTCCACGTCGATATCCGGCATCGAGATTCGGTCCGGGTTGAGGAAACGCTCGAACAGGAGCTGGTACTTGATCGGGTCCAAATTGGTGATCCCTAGGCAGTAAGCTACCGCCGATCCTGCGGCGGATCCTCTTCCGGGGCCGACCAGGCTGCCCATCCTGCGGCATGCGGCGATGTAGTCCTGGACGATGAGGAAATAGTCCGGGAAGCCCATTCGGCAGATGGTCTTGAGCTCAAAATCAATCCTTTCCGCCTGCTCGGAGTTGAGGGTATCCCCATAACGTCTCTTGGCTCCCTCGTAGGTGAGGTGGCAAAGGTAGGCTACCGAGCGGCAGAACTCGTCTCCCCGGTAATTGCCTTTCTTGTCATTCCTTCCGGCGTCGATGACATCCTTGTATTCTTCAAGGTAATTGTCTATCTCGGCCAGGAAGGCGGGATCGATCTCGTATTTCGGAAGCACGTGGTCGCGGTCGATGCTGTAGACTTCGACCTTGTCGGCGATCTCGAGCGTGTTGGCGAGGACCTCCGGATGGTCGGGGAAAAGAGCCGCCATTTCCTCCTCGCTCTTGAGGTACTCCTGCTGGGTGTAGTGGAGTCGCGGTTCCTCGAATATCTTCTTGCCGGTGTTCAGGCAGATCAGGTGGTCGTGGGCCGGGCCGTCCTCCTTGTCCACGAAATGGACGTCATTGGTGGCCACGACCTTGACTCCGGTCTCCTCGGCTAGCTTGAAGATTCCTGCGTTGCTTATCTGCTGCTGCTCAAATACTTCCAACGAAAGTCCGGGTACTTCTGTCTTATGGAGCATGACCTCCAGGTAGTAATCCTCCCCAAAAACCTTCTTGTGCCACTCGATCGCCTTTCGGGCCGCGTCCATGTCGCCAGCGACGATGTCCTTCGGGATCTCTCCGGCGAGGCAGGCCGAGCAGCAGATCAGACCCTCATGGTACTTCTCTACGATCTCATGGCTGACCCTGGGTTTTCCGTAGTAGAGTCCCTCGATGTGACCGAGGGAGACGATGTTCGAAAGGTTCTTGTAGCCTTCGTAGTTTTTCGCCAGAAGAATCAGGTGGTAGTACGAGCGGTGCTCGTTATCCTTCAGTTTGGGGTCGTAATGCCTCGTGACATACACCTCGCAGCCGATAATCGGCTTGACCTTGTACTCCTTGGTTTCCTTGTCACGGTGCTTGTCGGCGAACTTGAAGAATTCCTTGACACCGTACATGTTGCCATGGTCGGTGATGGCAAGGGCCGGCATTCCCATCGCCTCGGCCCTGTCGAAAAGAGTGGCTATCGACGAGAAGCCGTCGAGGATTGAGTACTGGGTGTGGACGTGAAGGTGTACGAATGGCATTAGAGTTCCTCCTGGACTTTGACTTTGATGAACCTCACTCCATGGGAGGGAATGATGTAGGTGGCTCCGTTCTTTATCGAAGAAGGGATTGTCACACGGATCCTGTACCATGCGTAAGAATCGTCATTGGAGATTCCTTGATCGTCCCAAGTCTTATCCAGCGAAAGAATATTCCAGGCGCTGGCCGAAATTGCCAGCCAAACCAATGAAATTAAGCACAATACAAATCTCCTCATGATAACCGGTCTTTTTCTAGTGAAATGTCTTGCAAGTTATCGAAAAAAAGGATTCCAAGCAAGAGCTGGAAAGTGCTAGATTTCTCTATATTTTGTTATTTTTGTAAATACCAAAACATTAAACATTCGAAGTTATGAAAGGTGATTCATTATTCGCTTTGATAGCGGGAGCGGCCGCCGGACTGACTCTCGGTCTGCTGTTCGCTCCGGAGAAGGGAGAAGAGACACGTCGCAAGGTTAAAGTGGCTGCCGCTGAAGGCTGGGACGAGTTCGTCGATGCTGCTGGAGACGGTTTTGACAAGGCCAAGGAGGCTTATGAGGATGTAAAGGAAGGGGCGGAAAGCGCCACCAACAGACTCAGGGCCCGGGCAAGGCTGGCACGCAGGGATTTTAAGGACTTGAAAGACACCCTGACAGACCAGGCTTCAGAGATCAAGGACGAGGCCCGTATGAAGATTCTCGCCCAGCTGGACAAGCTTGAGAAAGCCCTTTCCAAGGATCCCGATGAGAGGGAGGATGAGTGGTACGAACAAGACGCTTGAGGGACATGAGCGATTTCACAAGACCGGTTGAGGATCTCGGGCAGAAAACCACCGAGTACATCGACCTTAGGATTGATGAGCTCAAACTCAAGACGGCCAAAGGTTTATCCTTGACCCTCAGCAAATTGCTGTACATGCTGCTGGTCCTTTTTGTCGTGTCCATCATCATGATCTCGATAGCGATCGGTGGCGTGATGTGGATAGGCGAGATGGTGGGCAGCTACGCCGGTGGGGCCGGGATTGTGGCAGGGTTCTTCCTGCTTGTTCTCGGAGTCCTTATCTTGTTGAGGAAGAAGTTGTTCCGGAACACTTTCGTTCCTTTGTTCATCGACCTTTTCTTTGAGGAGGGCAAATGACAGGCGCCATGAAGTACAGAGACATAAAGACAATGGACCAGCTTGAGGAAGCCCAAAAGCAGGTCAAGAGACGCATCTCCGACCAGGAAGGAGCGGTGAAACACTCATTCGCAGACGTGAAAGAGTCTTATTCTCCAGGCAATATGCTTCTGTCAGGTTTGAAATCTGTCTCTTCTTATATTCCTATTGATCAATTACTTCTATCTACCGTTAGAGTTTTCAAGCGCAAATTGCTCAAATGAGAAACCGAGTCGAGGCCATCAGGGACATGATGCGTTCCCGGGGGTGGGACGTTGTTATCCTGACAGGCAATGATCCCCACTCGAGTGAATATTCAGCTTCACGATGGCTTCAGGTCGCCTGGGTCTCCGGTTACACCGGGGAGGGTGACCTCGTCATAACGGAGGACCATGCCGGTCTTTGGACTGACACTCGTTATTTCATCCAGGCGGAAAGGCAGTTGAGAGGTACCGGGATCGAGCTTCACAAGACAAGGGTCCAGGACCAGGTGCTTATCCCAGAATGGATCAGGAGGCAATTTGACGGTTTTAGCGAGGTGGTTGTAGCGATTGACGGACTTGGGATGAGCGCCACTGCCGTTGTCGAGCTGATGGACGTGATAGGGAGGGAAAGGACGGCTATCGCGAATGTCCCGGACCTGCTCTCTCCATTGTGGGAAGACAGACCTCCCATCCCGCAGAGCCCGATCATCACCCTTGGGGCTGAAACTGTCGGATGGTCCCGTCGCCAGAAACTCGTCTGGCTGCGGAAGTGGCTGGGGGACAATGGCTACGAAGCCATTCTCCTGACCGCTCTCGATGAGATCGCCTGGATGCTTAATGTGCGGGGGCAGGATGTGGCCTACAATCCTGTCGTGATGTCCTACCTTCTCGTCACGGGAGACACCGCCCAGTGGTTTGTCAGGAAAGGACCTATCCCGAAGGAAGACAAAGAGACAAATGACAGTTTTTACGAGCTGACAGCTGACGGGGTCAACATCCAGGATTATTCCGACATCGGGATGGCCCTTGCAGGAATGGTCGACGGGGATTACATCAGACGTATGTTCATTGATCCTTCGACGCTGAATTATGATCTTTACGGAATATTGAAAGAGAACGCTCCCAAGGAGAGCATTGTGACCGGTCGCTCTCCTGTCGCGCTCCGGAAGGCGGTCAAGAACGAAGTGGAGATCGCCGGTCTTCGGGAGGCTCACCTTGAGGACGGGCTGGCCATGGAGCGTTTCCTTTTCTGGCTGGAGACAATGATCAAGGGAGGGGAACCGGTCAATGAATATGAATGTTCGCTGAAACTCCACGAGTTCCGCTCTGAAATCGAGGGTTTCAGAGGCGAGAGTTTCGAGACGATCTCCGCCTACGGTCCTTCCGCGGCCCTTCCCCACTATGTGACTCCCGAGAGCGGATCGGCTGAGTTATATGCCAACGGACTGTACCTGTGCGACTCCGGCGGACAGTATCTTTTCGGCACCACCGACATCACCCGCACGGTTCCTCTTGGGCCTTGCTCACAGCTCGAGAAAGAGGACTATACCCTGGTGCTTAAGGGCCATATAGCCTTGTCCAAGATAGTTTTCCCGAAGGGTACGGCCGGATGCCAGATCGACGTCCTGGCCAGGGCTCCGCTTTGGAACTCAAAGCGCAACTTCGGCCACGGGACCGGCCACGGCGTGGGCTTTTATCTCAATGTCCACGAGGGGCCCCAGGACATCCGGCAGAATTTCAACCGCCAGGCTCTCCTGCCCGGAATGGTCACGACCGATGAGCCGGGAATATACCGGGAAGGCCGCCACGGGGTTCGTCATGAGAACGTGTTGCTTTGCGTTGATGCCGGTGAGAATGATTTCGGAAGATGGCTCCGGTTCGAGCCGTTGACCTTGTGCCATTTCGACACATCCGTCATCCTTACAGAGCTTCTTGACGATTCAGAGATCAAGTGGCTCAATGACTACAATGAGCGGGTCTTCCGGACCCTTTCGCCACACCTCTCTTCTGAGGTATCCCAGTGGCTACGGGAAAAAACTTTGCCGATTAGCAAGTAATTAATATTCAATAATATGAGATTGTCTAAATTGCTGCCGGCCTTTATAATAGCACTGGCATCTTGCTCTGTTGAGTCAAGTAAGGATTCTTCATCCTATCCTGAGTGGGAGTTCGCCAAGATCAAAAGGGAACTCGCCCGCTTTCAAGGACAATAATTATTGGCGCGGCCGCATCTGGGGTCCTACTAACTTCTTGGATACATCAATTTGATAGAAAAATGATTTTTTTTGGCCGTATTTTCAATATTCCTGCGTTAATAAAGTAGAAAGAATTGGATACGGTGTCGAAAATAAGCGAGCAGAGACTGGCTTTTTTGTGTGCTAAAGGAGACAGGGATGCTCAGAGGGAGTTGTATAGAAGATATGCGACCAGGTTGATTGCGCTCTGCTCCAGATACTCGACCGGACCATCAGAGGGGAAGGATCTTATGCATGACGCGATGATAAAGGCTCTGCATCAGATCGGGCAATACAATTACAGGGGAGAAGGTTCACTTTTCAGGTGGCTTTGCAGATTGGCGATCAACACATCCATTGACAAATTCAGGAAGGAAGTGAAGTTTGACTGGAGTGATTCTGACATTGAAACTCTTGAGTGGACCACCCCGTCACCAGAGCAGATAAAGGAAGTTCCTCTTGAGGTGTTGCAGAGGATGATTTCCAGCTTACCGGATTCAAAGAGACTGGTATTCAACATGTTCTGTGTTGACGGATTCTCCCATAAGGAGATAGGAGAAAAGCTTGGAATAACAGAAAAGGCCTCATCTTCTACTTTGGCTAAGGCAAAGAAGATGTTGGTCCGGATGATAAAGGAATACAACGAAACACTCAAGTGAGATTCTGATGGATAAATGGTTGGAGATAATAAGTGAACGGTTGAGGGACGCCCAGTTGCCGTTGCCTCCTGGTGATTGGGAGGTGTTTGAGGCTAAATTAAAGGCTAAGAAACGGCACTCTATGTTTGTCCGGTGGGCGGCCGCGGCGGCTTCTCTTGCTGCCGCTGCCGCGGTGGCGGCATTCTTCCTGCCAAAGAAGTCAGTCGAAGAGGTTATAGAAAAGGTGGTTTCTCCGGTTTCCCCGGTTTCCCCTATTCCGGAAAGGTTAGCCCAAGCATCTGACACTCCTGTAACCCCCGCCCCTGTCATTCTGAGCCCACATTCCCCTGTCATTCTGAGCCCGCATTCCTCTGTCATTCTGAGCCCATCGGGCGAAGAATCTGCCCCTCCCCCTGTCATTCTGAGCCCATCGGGCGAAGAATCTCCTCAGGGCGAAGAATCTGTTCCCCAAACAGCCAATAACGCAATAATCGACAACGATTTCCAAGACTATGAGACTTCTAGGGAAACCCATTCCCGAAGGCGGCTTTCCGTCGCTCCCCATCTCGGAGGGATGCGGAGCGACGCAACCGCTGACATCAACGGTTTTGGTTATTTACCATTTTCTTCTAACTACTATTCTGGCATCTATCCATCTTCGGTTATAAGTACAACGAATCACTCGATTCCTCTTTCTTTTGGAGTAGACATAAGTTATCCTTTGACTCAGCGCCTTGCCATCACCTCCGGCATTGAGGCCGAAGTGTTTAAATCGGAGTTTTCAAGCCGAGTCAATCAGGCGACACTCAGTCAAAAGGCTGTTTATTTGGGAATACCATTAAGGCTTGAGTGGAGTTTCTGGCAAGCGGGCCGTTTTTCTTCTTGGATCGGAGCAGGTGGCAAATTAGATCGCTGCATTTATGCCCGATTGGACAAGGAGGACATTCGCGATAACGCTTTCAACTGGTCGCTAGTCGCCAATGCGGGTCTCCGTTACGGATTGACAGACAATGTTGGTCTGTATGTCGCCCCGCAAATAACCTGGTTCCTGAAGCCGGAAGATCCGGCGATTCTTACCTACAGGACCCAGAACCCATTGATGTTCACTGTCAACGCCGGCCTTCGGTTTGATCTTTAAGAGAAAGCTATCTTTAACTATATAAAAACAAATAAACAACATGAAAACTAATGCGATAATACTATCAATAGCTATGGTTATGGCTTTGGCTTCTTGTAATGTACTAGATATCTTTCAGGGGTCTGACAATACCGTGCCGGTCGAAGAACTTATTCCCCGTGAAGATATTACCTTGACAAGGACTGAGGCGGAATATGTCAAGGCCAATAATTCTTTTGCCCTTGAGCTTTTCAAAAAAGCTTCTTCAAGTGAGGACGGAAAGAGCATGCTTTTGTCTCCGTTAAGTGTCACTTTCGCCCTTGGTATGGTCAATAACGGGGCTGTTGGACAGACCAAGGAAGAGATCGTCAAAACTCTTGGCTTCGGCGAGGACACCGGATCTATGAATGAGTTCTGCTCGAAGATGCTCTCTGAGTCAGCCAAGGTCGATCCCTCCACCACGATAGAGATCGCAAACGCCGCGGTTGTGAACAGCATGTTTTCGAAACTGAAGGACAGTTTCAAAGGGACAGTCGAGAAAAACTATGAGGCGAACATCTGTTACAAGGATTTTTCAAGAGATGATGTGAAAAGCCTCATCAATAAATGGTGCTCGGAGAAAACACATGGGATGATTCCGGAACTGCTCAAAGATCAGGTTGATGCTTTGGAATATGCCCATTTTCTCAACGCCACTTATTTCAAGGGAATCTGGTCAAGCCAATTCAAGAAAAGCGACAGCAAAAAAGAGAAATTCTATCTTGAGGACGGTTCGAAAAAAGAGACAAACATGATGCATCAGAAAGCCCGGTTTAATGTCGGTTATTTGCCGAACGTTGGTCCCGCACTTTGCCTGCCCTATGGCAACCAGGCTTTCCGGATGGTTATTATCCTACCCGAAGAGGGCAAGAAGCTGGACGAAGTTAAACAATCTCTAGACTTAAATCGTTGGGAAACAATGATTTCTAACATGTCTGGAGTCGAAGTTGATGTCAAGTTGCCGTCTTTTGAAAGCGAATATAATACAGATTTAGTCGATGTGCTAAGGGGGATGGGAATTGAGAAGGCTTTCTCTGGGAAAGACGCTGATTTCTCAGAGATGACAGAGACCCAAGTCTCTATCAGCAAAGTTATCCACAAAGCCAAAATCAAAGTTGATGAGCAGGGCTCTGAGGCGGCTGCGGTAACGGATGTTGTAATGAGGTATAATGGTATGGGTCCCGGAGGCCCCGTAGATTTTACCGCGGAGTTCCATGCCGACCGGCCGTTCATCTATGCGATCACGGAGGTCAGCACCGGCGCGATCTTCTTCATCGGCCAGTACACGGGAAAGTAGCTATCGGCCAATAGATTCTTCACTTCGTTCAGAATGACAGGCCAAAGCAGAATGACAGCCCCTTGTCATTCTGAGGCAGGTAAAACCTGCCGAAGAATCTCTTTTTTGGGCAATGGCACTGATGAAAAAACAAAATAGTATTTAACACGCGAAAAAAACATTGTCACCATGTTGAAAATAGTTCATAAGTTCGGGCTTATCAGCGTTGTCGCCACTGTCGTGTGCGCTGGCTGTAGCTTATATGATCTTGATGGGGAAAAATCTGATGGAGAATATCAAGATATACCCCTAACCAGGACTCAGATGGAATATGCTAAGACGGGAAATAACGCATTTGCACTCAATCTTTTCAAGGAGGTGGCAGAGGATCAGGACATAGTTATATCTCCTCTCAGCGCAACTTTTGCCCTAGGTATGATAGATAATGGGGCGACTGGGAACACGAGAGATCAAATAGATAAAGCACTTGGATACGAGGATAGTTCTCTCGATGGGCTGAACTCTTTTTGTGGTTCCATGATGAAGAACGCCAACAAAGTTGATAGTTTAGCTAATGTGGAATTTGCCAATGCTATTGTTGTCAACAACAGGAAAGGAAAGTTGTTGGATGATTATACAAGGGCGGTAGAAAAGAATTATCAGGCGGAATTGTTTAAGTTGGATTTCATCAAAGACGATGTCGCCGGAAACATCAACATTTGGTGTGGAAAGCATACACATGGGAAAATCTCACAGATGATGACTTCTCAGCCTTCCCCTGACTCATATCTTTACGCATTAAATGTTTTGTATTTCAAAGCTCCATGGATGAGCAAGTTCAGACATACACAAACAGAGCATTTCACAGATATTGACGGTAGACAAGTGGATGTAAAGATGATGAGTCAAATAGAGACCTTTAAGTATGCCAGCATTTCCGGGTGTTGCACGGCAGTGAGTCTCCCGTTTGGAAACCAAGCATATAACATGCTGTTTATCATGCCTGAAGAGGGGAAAACACTCCATGACTTGAAAAAGTCTATTGACTTAAAGATGTGGAACAAAATTGATAAAAGTTTTAAAGAATATAAAGTTGATGTTAAGATACCTTCGTTTGCGATAACTTACGACTCTTCTTTAAAAAATACCCTTCAAAAACTAGGCATTGTTGACGCATTCAATCCATCAGCCGCGGAATTCCGTCTGATGACAAAAGAAGAAGCCCCATGGGTAAGTGATGTTAGGCAAAAAGCGAGAATTATTATCGATGAAAATGGAGCCGAAGCTTCAGCTGTGACAATTGTAGAAATGGGGCTTAGTATCAGTAACGGTCCACAACAAGCCGAAAAGACATTCCATGCCGACCGGCCGTTCATCTATGCGATCACGGAGATCAGTACCGGCGCGATCTTCTTCATCGGCCAGTACACGGGAAAATAAGCGGACTGTCAATTACTTCCCTTTCGGGATGGGGATCTCGAACTCGGCGTAGATCGGGTAGTGGTCAGAGATGAATTTCGGACCAAATTTGCCGTCAATAACCTCGTAATCATCAATTTCCGCATTGCGGAACAGGATATGGTCCGGCCAGCGCACCGCTTCGGAAGCCTTTCCATAGCCATTATAGGACGCTCTCGTGTCGGGCTTCTTCATGGAGAAATTGGCATCCTTGGCATACGAGACAAGGGGAGAGAGGATCCTGTCGGAGGCGGACATCTTGTAATCTCCTCCGGCGAAAACCACGGCGTCATCCCCGGCTATCTCCTTGATCTTGTCGACCATAAGTTCCGCGCTGCGCCTTCCCGCGGTCTCTTTAACGGAGAATCTGGTGTTGAAACAGAAGAATATAAGTCCTGATTTCTTGTAGCGCAGCTTTATCCAGGTGGCGTTCCTCACGTTGTCAGCGTCCCATCCTGGCGTGTCAGCCTCCTGGTTCTCGTTCAGCCAGAAGAAGCCATAGTCCAAAAGCTCGAATTTGTCAGCCCTGAACATGATCGGGTTCTCGTTGAAACGGATCTCGGGATCAACATTTCCCGGTTTTGAACTCCGGTCAACCAACATGTGCTTTTTGAATTCCTTCATCAGGTCAGCCTTGTGGTAACTGAAGGCTTCCTGGAGGAAGATGATGTCAGGGTCGTATTTCTTTATGGCCTTGAGACAGCCTTTCTTGCGGGCTTCCCAGCTGAAGTCCCCAGCCTCATCCTTCTCCATCCCGCGGATGTTGAAGGACATGACGCTGAGATCCTCGCTTTTCGCTTGAGCTGCGGCACTGGAAAAAACCAGTGCCGACAACGCAACGATAAACAATAGTAACTTTCTCATAACCAACTTGTTCTGATTCTACTTTGAGATCTTGGCGACCCATCCGCCGCCAGGAGCCATGTGGATTTTGACTTTGCCGTCGGCAGGCAAATCCATGGAGACTTTCTTGTAGTCCCTGGCGGCCTTCGCGGCGTTGATTCCGTCCTGGAAGATAGTCATCTTGCCGCTTCCGATGAATCCGAGGTCAAGCACAAGGTCACGGCTATCCCAGCCAGTGAGGGCTCCGACGTACCAGTCATTACCGTTACGGCGAGCGATGGCGACATATTCGCCGATCTTTCCGCAGACAGGGACGGTCTCATCCCAAGCGGTAGGGAAGGCGGCAATGAAGTCGGTGCACTCAGGTTCTGCCATGTAGTTGGAAGGAGAGTCGCAAAGCATTGTCAGCGGGGCCTCGAAGATGGCATATTCCGCAAGTTGACGGCAGCGGGTCCCCTGGCTCATAGGAGTAGAGTTGTTGGGGTAGGCCCTGCCCTTCTGGCAGTTTATCATCGCTCCCTGGGTGTAGTCCATCCTGCCGGCGGCCATCCTGACGAACGGGATGATCACGTCGTAGGTGACTTGATCATATTCCGTGGCTCCCCATTTCATCTGCTCCAAGCCGGCGACACCCTCGTAGTTGATGATGTTGGGATAGGTCCTCTCGAGGCCAGAAGGCTTGAAGGCTCCGTGGAAGTCAATCATCAAGTGGTATTTAGCGGCGATCTTGGCGACATTCTCATAGAACTGCATGACGAGCTGGTCGTCACGGTCCATGAAGTCCACTTTAAAGCCCTTGACTCCCATCTGGGAATAGTGCTTGAAGACCCCCTCGATGTCTTTTTCAACAGCCTTGTAGCCAGCCCAGAGGATAAGGCCGACATTCTTTGTCTTGGCGTAGGCCAGGAGTTCCTTAAGGTCGATTTCCGGGATAATCTGGAAAAGGTCGGTCTTCTTGTTGACGGCCCAACCCTCGTCGAGGATCACATATTCAATCCCATGCTTGGACGCGAAGTCGATGTAGTACTTGTAGGTGTCGTTGTTGATTCCTGCTTTGAAGTCAACCCCGTAGAGATTCCAGTCGTTCCACCAGTCCCAGGCCACTTTTCCGGGCTTGATCCAGCTCCAGTCAGTATCCTTGTCGGCAGGCTTCCCAAGCAGCCATGTCAGGTCTGAGTTCACAAGATCTTTTTCCTCTTCGAATATTCCCACGATCCTCCAGGGGAAACTGCGGCCGGCCTGGGCGGAGGCGATGTAGTCGTGACGGCTCTTCACTACGCCCTGAAGCATGTTGTGGCCGCCGATCTCTGTCTTGTCCGGCACAGTGGCGTTGACCCCGTAAAGGGATTTTCCGCCCTTACCGTTGAGGTAGAGGCCAGGATAGTCGCGCAGGTCAGACTCGGTGATCATCACCTTGACCCCGTCAAAAGCGTCAACCACGAGCGGCAGGAAGGCCAGCCTCTTGGTGTCCCACGCTGACAGATTTATGTGCTGGTAGTAGTTCTCAAAAGAGTTAGTGAATTGTTCCTCAAAGGTTTCCCCGTCCCTGACGTAAGGCACCCAAGCCATCCAATCCTGAGGGAAATTGAACTCGGCTTTCTCGCTCTTGACTTTGAACTTGCCTTTCTTCGCGGTGGAAACGAACCTGTAGGCAACGGCGTTGTCATAAGCCCGGAACTCGATCGAATAGTCCTTGAAGCTTATCGCAAGGCAGTTGTAGATGTCGTCCACGGCCGCTTTCTTGTAGGCGACGGCAGGGATAGCTTTGTCCTCATTCTTCCAGGAATAGGTCTTCTTGACTTTTCCTTCTCCAAAGGTGGACCCGTTGTCCAAGACCATTGCTATCTCGGAAGGAGCCAACACTGTTTTCCCATCAAAAGTAACTGAATATGAAACCTTTCCATCGGCTTTAATCTCGGCTTTAATCCTTCCGTCTGGAGATGTGAGAGTCCAGGAAGTCTTGGCGGCGAAAGATGCGGCCGGGAACAATACCGCCATAAAGGCAATGCTGATTAGGGATTTAAAGAGAGCTTTCATAAGTAAGAATCCATTCATTATAGTTTACAATGTAAAAATAGAAATTTTTGGTTACTTTTGTTAATACAATGAGGAAAATTCCTGGATTATCCATAGCCTTCACGGCGTTTTGTTTGACTTTAGCCATTTTGGCGTCAGGGCAGGCGGTTCCATCAGACCGCCCCACCAGGCATGTCAGAGGCATGATGGGAACCGATCTCGACGGGAGAATCATTCCGTTGGCGGTAGCCCCTTTCGGAATGGTCCAGCTCTCTCCGGACACTTACTACATCGCTTCCGGCTACCACTACACCCATCCGGAAATCCTCTGTTTCAGCCATTCCCACGCTTGCGGAAACGGAGGTGGAGACATGCAGGACATCTGCGTCATGCCGGTTTTCGGAGAGCGCTGGAAGAACCTGTCAGTTTACCCTGACGACATAAAGAGCGCTTACAGCCACGACAGGGAACATGTCGAGCCGGGCTACTACACTGTCGATCTTCTGGATTTCGGAATAAAGGCCGAATTAACCGCCACGGAAAGGTGTGGGGTCCATCGTTACACCTTCCCTGCCGGGAAAAGCCAGTATTTCACCATCGACCTTAAGAGGGGAAACGCCTCCCGTCCCACAACCGTACCGGAAGAGTTCCATGACACGGTGATCGTAAGCCGGATGAGGGTGGTCGACGAATATAATGTCCAGGGTTACAGGGTCACAGAAGGCTGGTCGCCCGAGCAACATGCCTATTTCCACGCCCGTTTCAATAAGCCGATCAGGAGCTTCAAACTATTCAGGGACAGGGCATTGTCTGGCGAATCGGACATTACCGGAAGAGATGTCCGAGCTCTGTTTGACTTCGCTGACGGCGGAGAGCCTCTCGTTGTCAAGGTAGGATATTCCCCGACATCGATGGATGGGGCCCTTGCCAATCTTGAAGCGGAAGTGGATGCCAAGGACTTCGATCAGGTCAGGAAAGAGACTTCTGAAGCCTGGGACAAGGAGCTTTCGGCCATAACCATTTTTGATGAGGACTCGACTGAAAAGGATCTTTTCTACTCCAGCCTGTATTTCGCCTTGATGTATCCTCAACTCTACAGCGATGTGGATGGAGG
>ONUG01000004.1 GCA_900320965.1 uncultured Bacteroidales bacterium
AAAATCTGAAGATTCCAGAAGGGTTCGATTTTGATTCTATCTCTGGCTTGTCCATTGAGTGTCGCCAAAAATTCAATCGTTATCAGCCCCGCACGATCGCTCAGGCCTCCCGCATCTCCGGCGTTTCTCCGTCGGACATTTCAATTCTTCTTGTTTATTTCGGGAGATAGAACCACCGGCCCTTCGACTCCGCTCAGGGACCGGGTTAAATTCACCGGCCCTTCGGCTCCGCTCAGGGACCGGGTTAAATTCACCGGCCCTTCGGCTCCGCTCAGGGACCGGATGGGGTGTCTCAGGGACCGGAAGGGAAGTTCTGTTACATCATCTGGAGGGCGGACTTGATGATCTGCTCAACTTTGGCGTTAGGATTGGCTTTGAGGATTGCCTGAATGGCTTTGTTGACAGCAGGCTTTGCGAAACCAAGCATCACGAGAGCTCTGGAAGCCTCCTCAACGATCTCGCTTCTGGCCGCACCACCAAAGAGTTCAGAAGAATCAGCACCCTCACCCTTGACAACCTTATCCTTTAGCTCGATGATCATTCTCTGGGCGCTCTTCACACCAATACCCTTGACACTCTTAATCCTGGCTACATCTTCGGAAAGGATCGCCTGACGGATCTCCTCGGCGGAAAGAGAAGAAAGCATCATCCTTGCCGAAGCCACACCGATTCCGGAGACACTTATAAGCAGCTCAAACAGCTCCCGCTCGTCCTTAGTGGCAAAACCGTAATATTCTTCAATATCCTCTCGGAGGTAATGAAAGATGAAAACTTTCGCCTCTTTTTTCTCTTGCAATCCCTGATAGGTCTGAAGAGAGATCAGAATGCTGTAGCCGATCCCATTGTTCTCGAGTACGAGCTCGGCAGGGGAGAGCTCCGCAATGGTTCCTTTGATGTAATCAATCATTTCAAATCAGATTTCAACTCTCAAAAATACGAATAATTCTTATTATAAAAGACCTGTTTATTCTTAATATATTCTTATCATAATTAATGTGGATTTGTTAAATTTGTAGGATATAGATCAAAAAAGGATGAGAATCCAGGACATACGAAAAATGTTCCCTGCACTGTCACAGACGGTGTACGGCAAGCCACTTGTGTATTTCGACAACGCAGCCACCGCACAAAGACCGGAAAGCGTTGTTCGGAAAATGGAAAGCTTGGCTCTTGGGACAAACGCCAACATCCACAGGGCGGTCCACAAACTTGCGTCAGAAGCGACAGAAGAGTACGAAAGCACCCGAGATGTTGTTCGTGAATATATCAATGCCGAATCCCGTCAGGAAGTCGTATTCACCTCAGGCACAACAGCTTCCATTAATCTTGTGGCTTTTTCATTCGGTGAAGTTTTCGTGGGGGAGGGAGACGAGATTATCGTTTCGGAAGAAGAGCATCATTCCAACATCGTCCCTTGGCAGATGCTTTGCCAGAGGAAGAAAGCGACTCTGAAAGTGTTGCGTGTTGATGATGAGGGCCACCTGAAAATCAATGATCTTACGACCCTTATAACAAGCCGCACAAAGATCGTCGCCGTCACCCACATTTCCAATGTGCTCGGGATCATTAATCCGGTAAAAGAAATTGTAAATATCTGTCATTCAAAAGGTTGCCCTGTTTTGATAGATGGAGCACAAGGTATTGTCCACCAGAAGGTTGACGTCCAGGATCTGGATTGTGACTTCTATGCTTTTTCCGGACATAAGATTTATGCGGCCACCGGTACCGGAGTCCTTTACGGGAAAAAGAAATGGCTGGAGCAGATGGTTCCTTATCAGGGAGGCGGAGAGATGATCGAGACCGTGAAGTTTTCCGGAACGACCTATGCTCCTCTTCCTGGGAAATTCGAAGCTGGAACGCAGAATATCAATGCGGTTCCGACGTTGAAGCCTGCGATAGAGTTTATGAAGTTGTTGGAGGATGGTGAGTTAAGAAGGGAGATGGGGGAGGTTGAGGAGAGATTCTTCGCTTCGCTCAGAATGACAGGTAGTAAAGTCTTCGGCGTTCCACGTGGAACAGAGAGAAAGATTCCGCTATGTTCTTTCACAGTCGGCGGAGCCCATCACGAGGACATCGCGCTTATCCTGGATAAGATGGGGATTGCCGTGCGGTCCGGACAAATGTGTGCGGAACCGTTGATGGACCGGTTTGGAGTGACTGGAATGCTTCGTGTTTCCCTTGCTCCCTATAACACCGTTGAGGAAGTGGAATATTTTGAGAAAGCTCTTGACAAAGCGATAAAAATGTTGGTATAAAAAGATAGGAATGAGAACGTTAGAAGAAGCCAAAAAAGCGGTCATAGAAGACTTTTCGATGTACGATGAGTGGCTCGACAAGTACGAGTACCTCATTGATCTCGGGAAGAACCTTGAGCCTTACCCGGAAGATAAAAAGACAGACGATAAACTTATTAAAGGCTGCCAATCCAGAGTTTGGCTTGACTCAAAAGTTGAAGAGGGGAAGATCTTTTTCTCTGCTGATAGCGACGCGATAATCACAAAAGGTATCATTTCGCTCCTTATTAGCGTGTATTCCGGACGTGAGCCGAAAGAGATCGCCAATGACGATTTTGGCTTCATCGGAGAGATTGGCCTTAAAGAGAATCTTTCTCCGACACGGGCAAACGGACTTGTCTCGATGATCGCTAAAATTAAGGAATTGGCTTCAGAGACGGCTTCTATGGCCGCCGACGAAGTCCTTACGGCTGAAGATGCGAAGGCGCTGGCTCCTCTTTATGACAACGTGGTCTTAGCCCTGAAACAAGTTTATGACCCTGAGATCCCGGTCAACATCTACGATCTCGGACTTATTTATGAACTTATCATCAATAAAAAGCACGAAGCTTTCATCAAGATGACCTTCACCGCACCGACATGTCCTATGGCTGACGAGGTTCTCGCTCAAGTCAAGGAATGTGTTGCGGACGTTCCTGGCATCACGGGCTGCGAAGTGGAACTCACCTTCGAACCACCGTGGGATCAGTCGATGTTGTCGGACGAGGCTCGTGTTGAACTCGGTCTGGACTGACGATTCACTAAAGAACAAAAACTAATAACCAAATAGCCATGAAAGGAAGACTACTAATGCTTATGGTGATCCCTATGCTGCTTTTGGGCTGCGGGACCGGCAAAAAACAGGTGAATGGCGATGGCGCCATCAACTTTATCTTCGAGACGGACATGGGCAACGATGTCGATGACGCCTTGGCTCTTGACATGATCTACAAATACCACGAAGCGGGCAAGATCAACCTTCTTGCGATTTGCCTTAACAAGGAAGGCTCGGCTTCCGGTGAATACATCGACATCATGAACACATGGTACGGCCATCCGGACATCCCGATCGGGATAATAAGCGACGGCGCGGACTGCGATAATGACGGCGTCAATTATGCGAAGGCGGTTGTGAATATTAAAGATAACAACGGGAAGCCGTTGTTTCCCAGGACTTTAAAAGAATATGACAACCTTCCTGAAGCTGTCCAGCTGTACCGTAAGGTCCTCTCGGAAGTCCCCGACAAGTCGGTTGTGATCGCATCTGTGGGCTTCTCAACCAACTTGGCAAGGCTGCTTCAGACCGGGCCGGACAAATATTCAAAGCTCGACGGGAAGGCTCTCGTGGAAAAGAAAGTCAAGACCCTTGTGACCATGGCCGGGAATATCACTGAACTCGAGCACCATGAGTATAACATTGTCAAGGACATTCCGGCCGCACAGATTGTTTTCGGACAGTGGCCGACCCCTATCGTGACTTCTCCTTTTGAGCTTGGCCGGCAGATTAAATACCCTGCGACCAGCATTGAGAACGATTTCTCCTGGGCAGGCCCTCATCCTGTCGTGGAAGGTTACAAGGCTTATATGCCCATGCCTTATGACCGCGACACATGGGACTTGACTGCTGTTCTGTATGCTGTTGAGGGAGACAAGTGGTTCTCCGTCTCAGAGCCAGGAGAGATAAAGGTCACCGATGAGGGTTCGACTATCTTCTCACCATCTTCCGAGGGTTCAAGGAGGTACCTTTCGGTTGACACAAACCAAGCGGAAGCAATTAAGAATCATTTTGTTGAGATAATCTCAGCGCCACCGGCAAACAAGAGATAACACTTAATTTAACCGACATGAAAGGAAAGATACTTGTGATTGGCAGCACCAACACCGACATGACTGCCTTCTGCGCTAAAATGCCCGCCCCGGGCGAGACTGTTCTTGGCAACGATTTCGTGATGGGTCCGGGAGGTAAAGGCGCCAATCAGGCGGTTGCCGCCAAAAGACTTGGCGGAGATGTGAAGTTTATTTGCAAAGTCGGAGATGACATATTCGGAGAGAACACGATCCGTCATTTCAAAGAGGAATGTCTTGACACTTCGGGTGTTATGATCTCGAATAAGCCTTCAGGGGTGGCTCTTATCACTGTTGACGAGAGCGCCGAGAACTGCATCGTGGTCGCTTCCGGGGCAAATAATGACTACACTCAGGAGGACATCCGCTCTTGCGAGGCTATGATCAAAGAATGTGACATTCTCCTTATGCAACTCGAGATTCCCGTCCCCGCAGTTATGGAAGCCGCTAAAATAGCCCATGAGGCAGGAAAGATTGTGGTTCTTAACCCCGCCCCGGCACTTGATCTTCCAGAGGAAATATTCAAGTACATCTCCCTTTTCATCCCGAACGAGAATGAGCTTGAGAAGTATTCCGGAGTTGAGGTTAAAGGGGAAGAGACTGCCGCAAAGGCAGCTAAAGTACTGATGGATAAGGGGGTTGGTGATCTGATTGTCACGATGGGAAGCAAGGGTTCTTTGATCTGCCAAGGAGATGAGACGGAGTTTGTCCAGGCTCATAAAGTCGAGGCGGTGGACACCACTGGAGCCGGAGATTGCTATTGTGGGGCACTTTGCGTGGCGCTTTCAGAAGGACTGTCCCTTAAGGATGCGGCAGCGTTTGCCACAAAGGCTTCCGCATTGGCCGTCCAGCGTCCCGGGGCTCAGAATGCGATGCCTTATAGGAAAGAAATAATTTAATATCAAATCGTTATGATTTTCCGAAAGTCTATTTTCCTGCTGTTTGCTGTGATTCCTACTATTGCTGCGGCGCAGGCGATAGATCTTAATGAGTACCTGACGACAGAGTTTCCCGGCAAAGTTCTGAGCGTCAAGGTCTCTGAAAAGAAGGTGAAAATAAAGGGGCTGCGTCCAGCAGGGAAAAACTTCTACCTTTCTGAGGTGACTCCTTGGGAGGACCTTGATTCCGAAGGGCTGAAAGACAATCCTTATAAGCTGTGTTTCAGGAAGTTCCGGCGAAGTGTTCCTCGTAAAATCGAAAAGGACGGAGTCGTCTATGACAGAGCCCTTTCCCGCTGGGCGATAGTCAAGATTGAGAAAGAGACCGAACCTGTTCTTTGCTCCCACGCCAGGTATGCCGATGAAATCGTCCCTGTCCGCTCCGCTGATCCGATGCCGCTGACCGGCAAAAAGGGCCTCGGAGGTTACCGGCTTAACAAATTCCAGGACGACATCGACAAGATGGACATCTGTTCTGTCACGATCAACATCCATCTGAATTCCCTTTTGTATGCGTCAGAACGTCCTGGAACATTTTTAAGGGAATATGGCGGGGTTAAGTATTGGTTCGATTCAACGAAGGTGGACTACCTTGACCGTGTGCTTAAGTATTGTACGGACAGATGTGTTGTCACATCAGCGATCACTCTTATTGACCTGAATAGCGCTGATCCTGACCTGACCCCAGTTTTCCGCCACCCGGATTGCGACGGAGGCTTTTATTCAATGCCCAACATGACCGACGCGAGGGGAGTCAACGCTTATGCCGCGGTCCTGGATTTTCTGGCCGACAGGTATTCTTCCGGAGAACACGGCAGGATCAACAACTGGATCATCCACAATGAGGTGGACTATGGAATCGACTGGACAAACATGGGCAAACAGCCTTGCGAGGTCTACATGGACGCCTATGAGAAGTCCATGCGCCTTAACTACAACATTGCCCGTCAGTACGACCAAAACACCTGGACCCTTGGCTCTTACACCCACAATTGGACTGTCGGGGAAAACGAGAACGGTTTCCCTGTCCGTAAAATGCTGGAGGATCATGTCATGTTCAGCAATGCTGAGGGAGATTTCAAGTGGGGAGTGGCCCATCATCCTTATCCCAGGGATCTCTTTGATCCTGTGTTCTGGCAAAATGACACGGAGGCGACTTGGTCCAAAGACACTAAATACGTGACATTCAAGAATTTGGAAGTAATAGACGAATGGATTCGTCGCCCTGAACATTTCTACAAAGGAGAGACAAAACGTCTTCTTTTCCTCTCAGAAAACGGCACAAATTCCCGTTCATATTCCGAAGAGGAACTGTCCAACCAGGCCGCCGGCGCATGTTGGGCCTGGAAGAAACTGTCTGCCCTTCCTGGGATAGATGCTGTCCAGTGGCACGCATGGACGGACAACCGTGGGGAGTTCGGGCTCAGGATTGGTCTTCGTCGCTTCATGGATGACGAGACCGATCCGGGAGGAGTCAAACCAGCATGGGAGGTCTGGAAGGCTGCGGGGACCGAGAAAGAAGATGAGGTTTTCGCCCCTTATCTTAAAGTGATCGGTCTGAATGACTGGTCTGAAATATTCCATAAAGTCGAAAATTAACAAAACTAAAGATATGAAAACCAGAATGTTATCTCGTTTGGTGGCGGTTATTTCCGCCGCTCTTTTATCCATGACCGCTATCCATGCGGCGACAATCATCCTGACTAGCGACCAGCAATTAAGGGACATTCAAGATCCGGATAAGGTGATTGACATGTCAACAGGATACACTCCGGTCCACAAGAGTTTGCGTCAGGTCTGCGAGGAAGGAAAAAAGAGGGGCGACAAAACCCTTACAATCGCTTTCGACGAGTTTTTCCGCCAGTATCGTCCACAAGCCGGAACCGACAGGAAACTTACTCCGGACATGGATGAATATGTCGAGATGATCGGCCACGTCGGAGATTTCGCGAAGAAATATGGCATGGGGCTTTGCCTGTCGTTAATGAGCCCTTTGGAGCTTGGTCCGGCGTTCAAGAACTACACCGGCGGCGAGGCTGGCCGTTGGCTCAGCTATGAGGTCGGTTTCCGCAATCCTGAGTCAGGACGCTTCAGCCTTGACATCTGGCAGCAGATGACCTGGACGAACAACAAAGGCAAGATCCATCTCCAAAGAAAGGGTGTAAAGGCTTACGCTTTCAAGCAGAAGCCCCTTGGAGGATCTCATTTTATTGCGGTCAATCCTGAGGAAATAATTGAGATAAAGAATGTTAAGTTTGACGAGGGAGACATCATCGAGGGCGGTGCGACCAGCGGCAGTTACGGAATCAAGAATTCCCCCGAGGACATGATATTCCCAGTCAAACGGCTGCGTGTTCATTGCGACGAGGCCCAGAAGGAACTGGAAGGGTTCGACAGGGTGCTGGTTGTTGTTGAATATGAGACTCCGGAAATGGATTATTTCAGCCCCAAGGCAGGCCAGTTCCTTAGGGACCTTCTCGACAAATACAAGAAGCGTGGCATCATCCTCAACGAGTTCTATTCCGACGAGATGCACATCCAGCAGGACTGGGTCTATTTCTCCCACCAAGAGAACGGCCAGCTGAACTACCGATTCTTGACCCCTTCATTCTCAAAGACTTATAAGGATCGTTTCGGTCAGGCTCTGGACGACAAGTACATGCTCTATTTCGCCTATTCGGCACCTTATTTCATCAACACCACGGATGCGGTGCGCAATGTCCAGTATGTCCTTGGTGACAAGCCGGAGGACATTCACAGGACCTTCCTTCTTCGTGACCGCTATTACAAGATGCTGAACTGGGATGTCGTAGATTTGTTTAAAGACGGCAAGGCCTACGCCGAGAAACTCTATGGCCATGAGTTCCGCACGGGAGCACATTCCTCTTGGGCTGAGAGTCCCACGATCGACCATTGGGATGTTGAAAAACTCCACGAGAACGCCTACCGCTACGAGTACACTTCAAACTTTGTCTGGGGCAACACGGTCCATCAGGCTTCCGCTGCATGCTACGACTATTTCAAATGGGGTGAGTACCTTGAGCCGACCGGTAACGATTTCGCGGAGTGCGGATGGGGCGACCGTGATTACTACGGGGCGGCGATGGCGACCTCTATCGGCGTCATCAACCGTTTCCCGAACGCCTATGCCGCTTCCTGGGGCTTTCCTGACGAGGCAAATGCCTGGAAGGGAATATTGAACCAGGCCTACGGCGCGTCTCCGAGCGCCCAGATGAACCTTCTGACAAAGGGTGTCCACCGTGATGTCGAAGTTCTGATGATCTATCCGATGAACCTTGTTGCGGTTGAGGAGCGTTTCGGAAGCTGGATGACCCAGTACGGCTATTCCAACTACCTCACATCCGAGAAACTGGTTGAGATGGGATCCGTCGCTGAGGACGGAAAGATGAAAGTAGCCGCCAAGGAATATGGCACCATCGCCGTTATGTTCGAGCCACTTCCTTCCAAGGGTCTTCTGAAACTTCTGTCAGACTTCGCTTCAAAGGGCGGTAAGGTGCTGTGGTTCAGCGCTCCGCCGCTTCTTGACGGAGAAGGCAAAGATTGTCGGAAAGAGTGGCAGTCGCTGTTCGGCGCTGAATATTCTTTCGACTGGTACATGGGAGAGACGGCTGTCGGAAAACAGGTTGGCTTCAACCTTCCAGGCGTCTCTAACCAGGTGATTCTTACAGACTTCCTGGTGGATAAGATCTATCCGGTGAAACCTGTTGGTTCAGAGACGGTCGCATGCGTCGAGAGCAATGTCGTCGGAACCCACAAGAAGGTTGGCAAGGGCGACGCCTATTTCTTCGGATTCCGTCCTCGTGACGACCAAAGCGCCAGCCTGGGCTACGAGACCCGTACCCTGTTCGAGATTCTCAACGCTGTCGGGGCTTATCCTTCCACCGGAAAGTTCGCCGAGAATGACAATCCTGTCGTGGTCTCCAGAACAACAGATTTCTTCGTGACAAAATTCCCCAGCGGGGCTACCGCGATCGTGAAGCACTATCGTACCCACAGGGAGAACTGGGATGGAGGATTCTCAAGGGATAAGGCCCGGGACGACGCTGCTCTCGCCGTGAATCCTATGCCTTCAGATAAGCTTGACATCAAAGGACTTAAGGTCAATGGTCACGAGATAACCTATTCCGGGAAAATGAACATGGCCTTCAACGCCGATCCCGAGACTGGTCGGTTGACGGCGTTTAACGGCCGTGAGTCCAAAGAGATCGTCGTGGACGGAACGCTTTATTCCCTGGCGGACAAGCCTGTGAATATGGCTTTCGGTCCATCTGACAACGATCCTTCGGTAATCAGGGTCTTTGTGGACAGGATCAGCAAGGTCTGTGTTCCGATGCCTCAGGGCGCTTCCAAGGTCATTGTCAAGCAAGGAAAAAAGACCGTTAAAGCTAATCTTGTGGATGGGAACCTGGTTCTTGACATAGACGGTAATCTCGCTGGAAGATGGCTTGATGTCATTGTTAAATAGAGCGTGGAATATGTTTACTAACAAGATGTTGACGCATGTCTCAGCGCTTCTGGCCTCTTTGGTTGTCTTGTTCTCTTGCTCCGAAAAGGTCTCAGAACCGCTCGTGTTATGCACTGGGGAAGACTACCCGGAAGGCTCATGGTACGCCTTCAGGAAGGCTTTTGACATAAAAGGCGACCCTTCAGCCGCCACCCTTGACATAGAGGCAGACACAAAATACTGGCTCTGGATCAATGGGGAGCAGGTTGTACGGGAAGGCAACCTAAAGCGCGGCCCTACTCCCCAGGATGGTTATTACGATCATTTTGATGCTGTCCCTGGCCTTGTCAAAGGCCATAACGAAGTGGCCGTACTGGTCAATTTCCATGGAAGGAAAAGTGTGAACCACATCACATCTCCGACGGCCGGCCTCTGGTTCGACCTCAAAGGGGAAGGCTGGAGAATCGTCAGCGACGCCTCTTGGAAAGCGACACGACATCCCGCGTTTTATATTCCTAAAGGAGGATGTCCGAACCTTAGGCTCTCTGAGTCAAATGTTGGTTTTGACGGTCGGAAACAGTTGGATTTCTTTGATTTAGGCTTTGATGACAGCGCCTGGCCGTTTGCCAAGACCCTTTCTCTTGAAGAGGCTGGCTGGGGAAAGCAAGTTCTCCGGCCGATCCCGCAGTGGAAATACGGAGATTTGCGGGATTATGTCTCCACAAGGATGGAAGGCCGGGAGTTGATCTGCGAGTTGCCCTACGACTGCCAGGTCACTCCTTACATCAAGGTGAAGGCTCCCGAAGGGAAGATAATCGACATCTACACAGATCTTTACGGGAAACCTGTCATCGAGGGTGCCGAGCCGTACGACGTTCCTTCGCCGGATCCCAACCACAATCGTCCGATCTCCGAGACCCTTGCGGCGACTCCCGAGGAAATCAGTAAACGGTTCATGTCATTCCCGCTTCTTTGCACTCGGGAACAGTACACAACAAGGGACGGGGAACAGGAATATGAGACCTTTGGCTGGATGAATGGAATGACAGTCCATTACAGCATTCCCGAGGGTGTGGAAGTCATTGAGGTCAAGTTCCGTGAGTCTGGTTACGACACCTCTTTCGCGGGATCCTTCGAGAGTGATGATCCTTTCCTTAACACCCTTTGGGAGAGAGCCGCCAGGACTCTTTATGTCAACATGAGGGACAATTTCTTCGACTGCCCTCATCGTGAGCGCGGCCAGTGGATCGGTGATGCTGCCAACGAGGCGATCCAGACCTATTACGCCCTCGACCCGAAGTCCTTTGCGATGACAGCCAAATGCATTAGGGAACTTGCTGGATTCCAAGAAGATAACGGATCGATGTTCGGGCCTTGTCCAGGCTACAATTTCGGGGAGTTGGTGACCCAGACCACAGCTTTCCTGAGCCGCGCTGTCCCGGAGTATTACATGTACACAGGAGACATCTCGCCCCTTAAGGATGTGTACGAGGCGTTCAAGAAGTACTTGCCTCTTTGGAAGTTTGATTCTGACGGCCTTGTGATGGAAAGACAGTCGGTCGGCACTCCTATCGCCAATTGGGGAGACTGGGGCGAGAACAAGGACATGAGGCTTCTGTACAACTCCTGGGTCGCGGTGCTTCTCGAGACTGCCGAGAGATATGCCGGTTGGATGGGCGATGAGGCTACCGCCTCCGACGCAAGGGCGAAGAGAGAGGCTCTCCTGAAGACTGTGAATGAGCGTTATTGGCGTGGAACCCATTATCAGTCAGATGAATTCAAGGGATGTCCGGATGATCGTGGCCAGGCTGTGGCGGTGCTTGGAGGAATAGCGGACGAGACGCGTTTCCCGGCCTTACGAAACTTCTTCAAGAAGCATTATCACGCCAGCCCCTATATGGAGTACTATGTTCTTGATGCCCTTTGCCAGATGGGTTGCTATCAGGATGCCCTTGACAGGATCCGTTTCCGTTACAAAGAGATGGTCTCTTCGGACTATTCAACCCTCTGGGAACTCTTTGGTGACGGAACGGGAAAGACCGATTCTTACAACCATGCGTGGAGTGGAGGACCTCTTGTGATCCTTTCCAAGTACATTGCCGGAATATATCCCATTGAACCGGGCTTTGAGAAATTTGCTGTCCGTCCGCATCTTTGCGACCTTAAGGAAGTTAACGCCAAGGTGGCTACGGTCAAAGGAGAGATTTCTGTGAAAGCCAAGCGTTCCGGAGCGGAAACTGTCTTCGAGATAACTGTGCCTCAGGGCACTCAGGCCGAGTTCTATGCTCCTGACGGCAGCGCTCCTGTGAAAGTTTCCCCTGGTACAAGAAAAATAACAGTTAAAGAATAATGAATATTCGTAAAGCATTGTTACTGACGGCTTCTTTGGCCGTCGCCGCATTCTTTCAGACAGCGTGTAAAGACTCCAAGACCGCAGAATCAAACGAAGAGACAGGCGAGGAAGAGACCAAATATCCTGTGTATGAATCTTCCGAGGCTCCTAATCCATATTCATGGATAGCTGTGGATGGCGAAGGGAATTCCATTGATCCGGATGTGGGAGCTTATCCTGACGTGACGGACAGGGGAGACAGGTACGTGGCCGCGTTCTACTTCCTTTGGCATGGGTGTCATGGCTATGACCGTGGGGCCAACAACAATGAGGTCGTGCCTCCGACCGCGAGCGACACCCAAAGCCCCTACGACATCCAGAAACTTCTGGACGCCAATCCCGCTAATCCGGCCCTTGGCGGTATAGGTGTGATGCACCATTGGGGTGAGCCTTACCTTGGCTACTATGTCTCCAACGACGACTGGGTGATCCGTAAGCACGCTCAGATGCTTGTGGATGCCGGAGTGGATGCGGTCTTCTTCGACGTGACCAATGGCTACCACTATATTCCGGTCGCGCTTAATCTCGCCAAAGTTTACACCCAGATGCGCTCCGAGGGTAACAAGACCCCCCAGTTCGCCTTCCTCCTTAACGGGAATGTTCCCAAAGTGGCGGAAGCTCTTTATAATGAGATATATTCGAAGAACCTCTACCAGGATCTATGGTTCAAGTGGCAAGGTAAACCGGTAATGCTGGCCAATCCTTCCGAAGTTCCCGCCTCGATCAAGGACAAATTCACATTAAGGCATTCCTGGTTCCTCTGGAACGACGCAGGTGCCGATGCCTGGTTCGGCGACGGTGAGGACAAATGGCCATGGGGCGGATGGTATCCCCAGCAGGCCGGAAAGCACGACGGCAAGAACGAGTTTGTCTCCGTGATGCCCGCCACTCACCCGACTTCCAACATCGGCCGCAGTTATGATGTCGTTTCCAACTCCCAGCCTCGGGTCACTGACTCCGGAAAGGGAATATATTTCAAAAAACAACTCTACAAGGCCCTGGATCTCAACCCGAAGATCATGTTTTTCACAGGCTGGAACGAGTGGACGGCCCAGCGTCAGAGTCCGGCTAACTGCCCGGCCCCTTATTTTGTGGACCAGTACAACCATGAGTTCAGCCGTGACATAGAGCCTCTGAACGGTGATTTCGGGGATAACTACTACTACATCATGGCCGACTTCATCCGCCGTTTCAAGGGCACTAAGAGGCTCCCCACGTTCTCGGACAAGGTCTCTGTCAATGTTGACGGAAACTTCAGTGAATGGGCTTCCGTGGCCGCCAAATGGGGCGATGACAAAGGCGACACTTTCCACCGTGACCACTATGGCTGGGGCAGCGTCGGGCAATATGTCAACAACACAGGCCGCAATGACATCCTGGTCAGCAAGGTCGTTAACGACGGGACGAACTTGTATTTCTATGTCAAGACCGCCTCGGAGATCTCCCCTTGCACGGACAAGCAGTGGATGCAACTGTTCTTGAGGGTTGGAGAGCCTAAGGCAAGTTGGGAAGGTTACAATTTCGCTGTAAACAGAACCGTCTCATCCAGTGGAAGTTCCACTCTTGAGAAATGCGATGGTGGCTGGAAATGGTCTAAAGTCTCCGATGTGAAATTCGCCGTGAAGGGTTCCGAGATGGAACTCTCGGTCCCGCTCGCCTCTTTGGGAATAAGCGATCCCGTGAAGTTCTCTGTTGACTTCAAGTGGGTGGACAACGCGGTCACTGACGGAGACATCCAGACCTGCATGCGTGACGGCGACAGCGCCCCCAACGGCCGCTTCCGCTACCGCTACAAATTCAACGGGAAATAAAGGTCCCGGATCTCCAATTATTCGGAATACAGGAAGTTGAAACGACCGCCTGGGGCGACATCTCCGTTGACGTAGAAATCGAGGATGTTGCCCTCCTCTTGCATGTTGTCGCTCCACTTGAACTCGAAATTCAGTTTTCCGCTCATTCCAAGGGCCGCTTTTGCGACCTTGATCTCCATCATATTCCCTTTGACGGCATATTCAAAGGTTCCGGAGTCTTCCCATTTCCACTCGGAACCACCGCATTTTGAGATGGTTCCGGCTGTGTCGCTGGTCGGGTTCTTGTAGTTCAGGCAATAGTCGTAACCTTTCCAGCCGGTCTTAACGCTCCTGTCAGAGTTGATGAAGAGACGCATCCAGCCCTTGTCGCTCCTGGGGGTTATAGACTTCGCCGTCTCAATGTAGAAATAGACATAGTCATTGTCCCTTGTGACCCTCGCGTCCACAAAATCATTGCGGCCGGTGGTGTTGGTGTACATGTAGCCGCTCCTGGAGTGTTGGGGATGATTGCGGACAAGGGTGTTCCCGGGATAGTGCTTGAAATCCGGCGAGACCGTTTTCCAGCCTTCAAATGAGCCGATATTCATGGATTTAGGCTCTGAGACCTTTGCGGGAGTGGATACCCCTTTGTAGCGCCTCACATTCTGGACAAGCTGGTAGTAGTAGCTGTCCCCATAGTCGCCCCACTCGGCGTTCGGCTCGATGTCCCGGCTGTGTTCCCAGTCGTACTGGTCAGGGAAGGCGAAAGGCTTGTAAGGGTCGTTCGGCGGCCAGTTCGGCTGCTTGCCGGCAATCCACTCGTTCCATCCGGTGATGAAGATCATCTTGGTGTCGTAGTAGAGAGCCCTATCCCACTGTTCCTGGAAGTTAAGTCCTTTAACATAAGCTCCTTCCGAGGTGTCGTGGCCATTTGCCTTAGTGTAGCTGCGCCCGTAGGCTCCAGGGGAGTTGAAGGCGTAGCAATGACCATGGCTGTAGTCAGATGCGTTCTGTGAGACTCCGACGGTCATTAGTTCTCCATGGTTGTAGGTGTGCTGCGGGAAACATTCCAGCCACCCCCACTGACCATCTCCACCGCCGTTGACATAGTCCGGCTGGCCTTTTCGGAACTCAAACAAGTCGAGGATGGCCTTGTCGGTAGGGTTCCCCGGATCCAGGTTGTCAGGATAAGCCATTATGCATGGCTTTCCGTTCATCCGGAACCAGAGGTTGTCGTATTTATGGTCCTTGTAGATGTTGGCGTAGAGATTTCGGATGGCCTGAAGGGATCCGTCCGTGGGCCCAAAGGCCAGCATGAAGGCAATTTTCGGGACATTGACCCCGTCTTTCTGGGCTTTTGTCCAGGTCTTCATCAGGGCCTCGGTGGACTCTTCCCAGATAAAAGAACCGTTGGTACAGTCGAAAAAGACAGCGTCCACTCCGGCATCAGCAAGGAGCTCGGCGTGTTTTCGCAGCACCCATTCGTCCGTGGTCCTGTAGTAGCCGTACAGAGGCTGTCCCCAGAAACATGGCTGGAGTTCCTGCCCCCAGGCCGGATGGTTGTAATCCTGCAAGGCTTCCGGGTGTTCCCTTTGTACCTGGCTGATATTCACCACTGAAGGATAGTCCAGCTGGCGGCTGTCGTGCCATGTCCAATAGAACATTAAGACGGTGCGGTTGTTCCTTTTTTCTGGTGCGTCTTTGGGCATTTCCCGGCCAAGCTCGTCAACAGCGACCCACTGGTCCGGAGTCACCACATCCACTTCCGCCCCTTCTTCAGGCTCCGGGGTAGGAGTCTCTTCCTGTTCTTCCTCGGTGGGATTAATCTTGTTATTGCCACAGCCATAGGCGATTATCAAAGATGCGGCCACCAAGCCCGCGAGCGATGTTTTCAGCCAGATTCTTCTCATTGTCTTTTCAACTCTAAGATAACAATAGCAAATTAGCGAAAAAATCATTAAATTAGGAAGTTCTAACGCATGAAAAGAAACCAACATCATTTTTTGAATGGATAGAAGAGATTTTTTGAAGAATTCGGCCTCCGCCGCGGTAGCGGGTGCGGCCATGACCATTCCGGGAATAGGAGCGGTTGCCGGCGAAAGGGTCCAGACAACTGATGAAAAGACTCCTGCGGACGGGATTGCCCACCGGCTCAAATACAACAAAAACGGCAAGATAAAGATAGTCCAGTTCACGGACACCCATTATGTCTGCGGAGATCCTGATTCCGAGCGAGCATTAAAGAATGTCATTCAGACTCTTGATGCGGAAATGCCTGATTTTGTGATACATACCGGAGATATTGTCTTTGGTAAGCCCGCTGGTCAGGCAGCAAAGGAGATCCTGCATCCGCTTGTGGAGAGAAGGATTCCTTTCGCTGTCGCCATGGGCAACCACGACAGTGATTTCGATCTTTCAAGGACCGAGATGTTCAAGGTACTGCGCTCGATCCCCGGCAATGTTAACACCATTGATGACGATGGAATATCCGGCTGTTCCAACGACATTATCACCATTTCCGGAAGCAAGGGAGTCGACAGGGTCCTTTACATTTTCGATTCCGGCAATAGGGCCGAGGTTGGCGGCGTGAATGGTTGGGGATATGTCCACCAAGACCAGGTCGCTTGGTACAAGAACCATAGCCGGGCGTTCACAAAGGCCAATGGAGGCAAGCCGGTCCCGTCGGTAGCGTTTTTCCATATTCCTGTCCCTGAATACAATGAGGCTTTACGGGATCCTTCCAAGGTGCTGATGGGAAACATCGGAGAGGAGCCTTGCTCTCCGTCGGTCAATTCCGGCCTTTATCTCGCCATGAGGGAAATGGGGGATGTGCAGGCGATTGTCACCGGGCACGACCACAACGACGATTTCGTCATGAAATGGCGGGACTTTTTCTTCATCTACGGCCGTTTCAGCGGCTGTGACACCGTCTACAACGACCTGAAGCCCAATGGGGCGAGGGTTTTCGAATTCAAGGAAGGGGACGACGGTTTCCGCACATGGGTGCGCCTGTACGGCGGCAAGGTCGAGCAGGACCTTTACCTCTATCCCGGAATGAAAAATCTTACTTCACCAAGAGAGTAAATCTTTATGAATATGAGAACTAATTTATTATCAATTCTTTCCGCTTGTGCGCTGGCTATCGTTGCCTGCTCCTGCGGCGAAAAAACGGCGAAAACCTCGAGTGTTCCTTCAGAGGTCACCATCACTAAGGAAAAGCTCATGGACAAGATCAAAGGCGGCTGGGCCGGCCAGATGATCGGTTGCACCTACGGCGGTCCGACAGAGTTCGTTTACAGCGCCATTATCAACGACAACATCCCCATTGAGTGGCCAGAGCATAGGATCAAGTGGTACTATGACAATATTCCGGGACTGTACGACGACATCTACATGGACCTCACTTTTGTGGAAGTTTTTGAGAAAGAGGGCCTTGACGCTCCTGTAGAGAGCTTTGCCAAAGCGTTTGCCTCAGCGGAATATCCTCTTTGGCACGCCAACCAGGCGGCGCGTAACAACATCCGTAATGGAGTCATGCCTCCGGAATCCGGCTTCTGGAAGAATAATCCCCATTCAGATGATATCGATTTCCAGATCGAGGCGGACTATGCTGGCATCATGGCTCCCGGAATGGTCAACGCGGCGACTCATTTCACGGATGACATCGGCCACATGATGAACTACGGCGATGGTTGGTACGGCGGAGTCTATGTGGCCGCGATGTATTCCCTCGCTTTTGTGACGGATGACATTGAATATATTGTCACAGAGGCTCTTAAGACGATTCCGACTGAGAGCAAGTATTATCAGTGCATGGCGGACATCATCCGTTGGCACAACCAGTATCCCGACAACTGGGAGATCACTTGGGCTCTCGCTGAGCGCAAGTGGGGCTTCGACATCGGTTGCTCCGGCGGCACTTTCGGCATCACCAACATCGACGCTCTTATCAACAGCGCCTACATCATCATGGGACTCCTTTACGGAGAAGGGGACTTCTACAAGACTATCGACGTCTCTACCCGCTGCGGAAAGGATTCTGACTGCAACCCTGCATCTTCTGGTGGAATCCTCGGTGTTATCCTTGGGTATAGTGGAATTCCTGATTATTGGAAGAAGGGCATGGCCGAGGTTGAGGACAGGAATCTGGCCTACACCGACATCTCCATGAACAAGACTTACCAAATGTCCTTCAATCAGGCGCTTAAGGTTATCGAGAGATATGATGGCAAAGTCGGAGCCGACGATGTGACGATTAAGATTCAGACCCCTGAGACTGTTCGTCTGGAGCAAGGCTTTGAGGGCCATTGGCCAATCAAGAGAAACGAGATCAGGAAGCCTATTCAGGATGTCGCGGAGCAAGAGTTTAACGGCAAGGGTGTCGTTGTCACTTACCAGATGCCGATGGACAAAAAGGATGCTCCGACTGGCTATGTCGCTGAGGTTGAGATTTATCTCGACGGAGCGCTCGACCAGACGGTGAAGCTCCCTGCCGACAACAACAGTCGCAGGCTTGATCTCTATTTCAAGTATGACCTGCCTCTTGGGAATCACAAGGTCTCCTTCAAGGTCAAGAACCCGGACAAGGCTCATCCCATCGAGGTTCGCTCCATGATCATCTACTCCGACAAGCCCGCCCCGGTCCAGCACCAGTAGATTATTATGAATAAAAGACTTATTGCCATTTCTGTTCTACTGGTTTCTCTCTGCATCGGGTGTACTGAAAAGAGAGCGCCTGAGGAGGTGTCCATGAAACTTGACCCTTCCAAAGTGGAATGGTTCAAGGAGGCGAAGTTCGGGATGTTTATCCATTGGGGATTGTATTCAATCCTTGAAGGGACCTACAACGGCCACACGATGCCTGACACGACTTTCCCGCAAGGGAACAGCTGGTATGCGGAGTGGATCAAGCCTCGCCTGGAAGTTCCTGATGATTACTACAATGGCCTGATCAAAGAGTTCAATCCCGTTAATTATGACCCGGATTTTTGGGTAAGGGAAGCGGCCAACGCAGGGATGAAGTACCTGGTAATCACCTCGAAACATCACGACGGGTTCGCTCTCTGGGATTCAGATGTCTCGGATTTCGACATAATGAACACCCCGTACAAGAAGGACCTTATCGCCCCGTTTGTCGCCGCCTGCAAGAAATATGGCCTGAAATACGG
The DNA here is from genome assembly GCA_900320965.1 of uncultured Bacteroidales bacterium. Classification (GTDB taxonomy): domain Bacteria; phylum Bacteroidota; class Bacteroidia; order Bacteroidales; family UBA932; genus Cryptobacteroides. Next base: position 18,872 of record ONUG01000004.1, read on the forward strand.
CTTCTACTATTCCCACTGGCAGGATTGGGAAGATCCGGACGGAGCGATGCCCTATTGGTATCCCTGGAGGCCTGACGAGGATTTCGAGAAATATTGGCAAAGAAAATCCCTTCCGCAGGTCAAGGAGCTGATCGAGAAATTCGATCCGGATCTTCTCTGGTTCGACACATGGGACTGGAAGACCCACATCACCCCGGAGCGCAGGGACGAGCTGATTCGCCTGGTCCGTTCTCTCAGCGACAAGTGCTTGATCAACGGAAGAATATGCTATGAAAATCCCGGGGAGAACATCGACTTTTTGGAGATGCATGACAATTCCTACCCGAAAGAGATGCTCTCGAAGCCTTGGCAGACTCCCGCGACCATGCAGAATTCATGGGCATATCACGGAAAGGATTATAACTGGAAGCCTTCGTCCAGGATGCTCCGCTATCTTGTGAATAACACCTCGATGGGCGGTAACTATCTGCTGAATGTGGGTCCCAAGGCGGACGGAACCCTTCCTGTTCCCGCCATTCGCCGCTTGAGGGAAATGGGTGCTTGGCTTGGTGCGAATGGGGAGGCTGTCTATGGCGCTGTTCCTTCGGGATTCAAGGTTGATGACACGGATGTTTACCTGACAGAGAAGCAAGAAGGGGAAAAGAGATTCCTTTATGTCTTTATTGCTGAGACAAAACCTTCTGTGACAATTCCTTCCGTGTTGTCAAAGGGTGTTTCTTCCCTTGAGACCGGCCAGCCGTTGGAGGTGTCAGCCGCTGACGGACAGACGGTTATTAATCTTCCGGATAATCTTTTCAAGGACCAGTCTATAGTGGTGCTTAAGGCTGAGCTTTAGGATGGTGGTGAATGTCTATTTCTCACTCGGGAGCAATCTTGGGGATCGGGAAGCCAACATCCTTGAGGCTTTGCGCCGGATGGACGAGGCTTTCGGGGTTCACTATTCCGCATTGTCAAGTCTGATCGAGACGGAGCCGATGGGTTTTTCCGGCGGGAAGTTCCTCAATGCGGCGGTGTTGTACCGCATCCCCGCAGAGAGCCCACTATGGACGCTGTACATGATAAAATCTATCGAGCGGGAGATGGGGCGGACCGATCCTCCGGAATATGACTCCGAAGGGAACAGGGTCTACCATTCCAGGATCATCGACATAGACATTCTGTTTTACGGAAGAGAAATAATTGATACTCCAGAACTTACAATTCCGCATAAAGGCATTGCTGACAGGCCGTTCGTCATGATTCCTTTGCGGCAGATCGCCAGGCGGTCGCTAAGAATGGCGTTTCCGGAATATTTTCAAAAATGAGATAAAATGAGGAAGGGGGTTTTATTTGCTGGATTTGTTATAGCGTTGATGGTTTGCTGCGGGTGTGGCCCTTCGACCCGCTCAGGGGGCGGAGTGGAATACCAAAAGGTGGCGTCTGGGGTGTGGAATGTAGAGGTTGGGAAGCCGGATAAGGTCAACCTTCTCAGCGAGTTGGAGTTCACACCAAAGATAGACGCGATCAACGCCATCGAAGAGGTTGATCTTCCGGTCGACAAGTCTGAAATCACTACGGAAGTATTTGACGGTAAGACATATATCCGTTTCCCACTTGACAAGGAAGAGAAGATCTACGGTCTCGGACTTAATTTCAAATCTGTTCAGCAGCGAGGCAGGATCACAAGGCTCCATGTGGACCATTATGGCGGCTCGGACAACGGCCGCACCCATGCCCCGGTGCCGTTCTTTGTGTCCAGCAAAGGTTATGGAGTGCTGATCAACGCCGCAAGATACATCGATGTCTATGCGGGAACCTCGGTCAGGAAAGACTCCAAGAATCCCCCGAAGCTTCAGAACCGCAACACGGACCGGGATTGGAACCCCCAGCCATATTCCGACAATCTCGAGTTTCTGGTGCCGGCAGAAGGAGTCGAGCTGGTGTTTTTCGCCGGAAAGAACATGCTCGACGTCGTCAGAAGGTTCAATCTCTACAACGGCGGAGGCGTTCTTCCTCCGAAATGGGGGCTCGGTTTCTGGCAGAGAGTACCGACCTTATATTCCGACAAACAGGTTGAGGAAGAGGTTAACGAGTTTAAAAAGAGAGACTTCCCTCTTTCTGTCATCGGCCTTGAGCCGGGTTGGATGACAAGGTCTTATCCTTGCACCTACCAGTGGGATCCGAGAAGGTTCCCCTCTCCAGACTCTTTTGTTGAGAATATGTCCGCACAAGGGATCAAGGTCAATCTTTGGGTCAATCCCGGAGTGGCTCCAGACTGCGACATAGCCTCTGAGATCGAGCCATACACAGGCACTCACACCGAGTGGAACGGGATGCTTCCTGACTATTCGATGAAAGAGACCAAGGAGATCATGGGACGGCATTTCGAGAAGAACGTCATCAGCAAAGGAGTCAGCGGGTTCAAGATGGACGAGAACGACGGTTACGACTCCTGGGTCGCCCCCGATGTGGCCAAATACCCTTCCGGGATCTCCGGAGAGCAGATGCGGCAGATCTACGGCTCGCTTATGCAGAGTTTCATGACAGGACTCTACAAGGAGAAAAATGAGCGGACCTACGGCCTTGTCAGAGCCGGTAATGCAGGTACAACCTCCTATCCCTTTGTTATTTACAATGACTATTACAACCATCGTGATTTCATCACAGCCTTGATAAACAGTTCCTTCATAGGTGTTCTCTGGACTCCCGAGGTTCGGGCTTCCAAGACGTCCGAGGAATGGCTCCGGAGGATGCAGACTGTCTGTTTCTCCCCGCTCGCGATGCTCAACGCTTGGGCAGACGGGACGAAACCGTGGTCATTCACGGATGTCGAGCGGCAGGTGAAAGACGTGATGAAACTCAGGATGAGCCTTATTCCTTATCTCTACACCGCGTTCGCCCGCTACGCTTTCGAAGGGATTCCTCCCGTTAGGGCAATGAGCCTGGAGCCTGGTTTCGAGATGGAAGCGACTTATGATCAAGGAGTTCTGGATTCCACTGACAATCCTTACAAGATGGCCCGGCGTCAAGAGATGAAAGACCAGTTCATGGTGGGAGAGAGTCTTCTTGTGGCTCCCCTGTTCGCTGGCGAGACAGAGCGGACGGTTGTTCTACCTGATGGGAAGTGGTATGATTTCTACACCGGAAAACTGGTCGGAGAGAGTGAGAAAATCACAGTCAAACCCGGACTGGACAAGATTCCGGTCTTTGTCAAGGACGGAGGCATGATCCCTATGTATGAGCCGATGACATCCATTCCGGAAGGCCAGGCTCCTGTGATTGTTCGCCATTATGGCTCCAAAGCCTCCACCTTTGAGTTGTACGATGATGATGGCCAGACCTACGACTATGAGAAAGGGGCTTTCACATGGATCAGCCTGAGCGCCGATCCGGCCTCCAAAACCGGCAAGGCAATCGTTCCGGAAGGCGGGAAAGTCTGGTCTTTCAGCGACTTCAAGTTTGAGTTCATGAAATAAAAGTAATATTTGTTAAATTAGCGACATGAGAAAACATCTGATACTTTTATGCGCCCTTCTTGCCGGTAGTCTGGCCCTGGCGCAGAACTGCGGAGACATAGTCAAGCAGGCCGATGGTTACGAGTGGCCCACCGATCCGCAGGTCCTTGAGAAACTCGACCAGTGGCAGGACCTTAAGTTCGGAGTGCTGATGCATTGGGGAATATACTCGGTGCCGGGAATCGTGGAGTCCTGGAGCATCTGCAATGAGGATTGGATCCGCCGCCCGAAAGGCTCTGTCTATGAAGACTACAAAAAGTGGTACTGGGGCCTCTCGGAGGAGTTCAACCCTGTGGATTTCAATCCTGACCAGTGGGCCGATGTGTTCACGAAAGCCGGAATGAAGTACATGATTTTCACGACGAAACACCATGACGGTTTCTGCATGTTCGACTCTGAATATGACGACTTCGGCATCGCTCACGGAGCCTTCAAGGACAACCCCAAGAAGGATGTGGCGAAATATGTTTTCGACGCTTTCAGGAAGAAGGATTTCATGATCGGAGCTTATTTCTCGAAGCCGGACTGGCATCACCACGGTTTCTGGAATCCTTATTACGCCACCCCTAACCGTCGCCCCAACTACGACATAAAGAGCCATAAGGATTGGTGGCAGAGTTATGTGGACTTCACAAAGAACCAGCTTACCGAGCTTACTGGCGGTAAATACGGCAGGATCGACATCCTTTGGCTCGACGGAGGCTGGATCACAGGAGACGCTGTCGGCCTGAATGAGGTTCTTCCTGGCGCCAGGAAGGTCAACCCCGGAATGCTTTGCGTCGATCGTACGATCCAGGGCCCCAACGAGAATTACCAGACTCCGGAGCAGAGCATTCCCAAGGAGCAGAAAAACCACCCTTGGGAGTCCTGCATAACCCTGACCAACAGCTGGGGATGGTCTCCTAATCAGCCTTTCAAGAGCGCGCGTAAAGTGATCGACATCCTTGCCGAGATCACGGCGAAGGGCGGTTGCTTGGTGCTTGGAGTCGGTCCTACACCTAAGGGACTCATTGAGGATAAGGCGATTCCGATCCTTGAGGAGATCGGGGAGTGGCTTGGCCGCTGCGGAGAGGCGATCTATTCCACTCGTATTACCAAGGACTACAATGACGGACAAGTCTGGTTCAACGCATCCAAGGACGGACAGACTCTCTACGCTGTTTATGCTCTCAAGGATGATGAGACCCTTCCTGAGACAATCTCATGGAACGGGAATATGCCCAAGGGCGGTAAGGTAACAGTCCTGAACAATGGCAAGAAGGTAAAGGCCACGGTCAAGGACGGCAAGGTGACCGTAAAACTCCCGAAAGGCCTCAAACAGGAGCCTGTCGCATTGAAATTCAGCATCTGATCAGATTTGAATAGGGGATATTGGTTTTGAGAAGACTTTTGACATTTTTTATGGCCGGGATCTTGCTTTTAGCGGCTCCCGGCTGCTGTTATGTTGAGCAGAATCCTTCGGACAGCGACTTGGTGTTCAATGATTTGGCTACGGTTTGGGACGAGGCGATGCCGCTTGGAAACGCTTCTGTGGGCGAGTTGGTCTGGCAGAAGGAAGGCAACCTTCGTCTTTCCCTTGACAGGATAGACCTTTGGGACTTACGCCCGGTCGAGGTGTTCCAAGAAGAGGAATATTCATTCGAATGGGTAAAAGAACATGTCAGGAACAAGGATTTTGACCCGGTGATAGAGTTCTTCGACAAGAAAGGCTACACCCCTGCTCCTTCCAAGATTCCAGGTGCCGCACTCGAAGTGGACATTTCGAAATGGGGCGCTATCAAAGAGAATAGGCTTTTCTTGAACAATGCCCTTTGCTCTGTCGAGTGGGAGAATGGGATTTCAATGAAAACCTTTGTCCAGGCCGATGAGGACGCTGGTTGGTTAATCTTTGAAAACTTTCCTGAAGATTTTGACATTCAGTTGGTTCCGCCTCAATATTCGGCAAATGGCGGAGCCAGTGACGCTGGTCTTGGAAGTTCCTCTCTCGCTCTTCTGGGTTACCCTCAGGGAGAAGTCAAAAGGGAAGGAAACCGGATCACCTACCACCAGCAAGGCTGGGGTGACTTTTTCTACGATGTGGCTGTCGAGTGGAATAGGAAAGGGAGCAAAGTCGTGGCCGTCTGGAGCGTGACATCGTCGCTTTCCGGGAAAAATGCCGGGGAAGAGGTCTCAAAGGCTGTCGCCGAAGGGCCTTCTAAGGCTTACAAGCGTCATCTGGAGTACTGGAACGCCTATTGGCGGCAGTCGGACATTAAGGTTCCGGACGCTCTTATCCAGCGCCAGTACGACCGGGAAATGTACAAGTTCGGGTCGGCCACTAGGAAGAATTCCTACCCCATCTCGCTCCAGTCTGTCTGGACTGCTGATGATGGCTTCCTGCCCCCGTGGAAAGGCGATTACCACAACGACCTTAACACCCAGCTCAGTTATTGGCCTTCTTACATCGGAAACCATCTTGACGAGGGGCTTGGCTACCTGAATACTCTCTGGAACCAAGTCGGCAAGTACAAGGAATTTACAAAGAAGTTTTTCGGAAAGGACGGCATGGCGGCTCCTGGCTATTGTACGCTGGAAGGAGATGCCATGTCCGGCTGGGTCCAGTACGGATTCTCCCCCACCACATCCGCCTGGCTCGGGCAGCACTTTTATCTTCATTGGAAATATTCGGCTGACAAAGAGTTCCTTCGGGGCAGGGCGTATCCTTTCTTAAAGGATGTGGCGATCTTCCTTGAGCAAGAGACAGAAGTCCTTCCGGACGGAACCAGGACTTTTGAATATAGTTCCAGCCCGGAAATCCACGAAAACAGCATTTATGCTTATTTCCCCCAGATTACCAATTATGACCTGGCCCTGACTCGTTTCGCTTTTTCCGCCGCTGCGGAAATGGCTGATTCATTAGGACTTACCGATGAGGCTTCCCGTTGGAAGAAAGATTGTGGCCAAATGCCGGACTATGCCATTGACCAGGACGGCGGCTTGTCGATTGCTCCCGGTCATTCTTACAACTTGTCCCACAGGCATTTCTCCCATGCGATGGCAATTCATCCGCTCGGGCTTCTGGACATCCATAACGGCCTGGAAGAGAAAGCGATTATAGACGCGACTTTGGCCCGGCTTCATGCCAACGGTCCGGACTGGTGGTGCGGGTATTCCTATTCATGGCTCGCGAATATGGAAGCCAGAGCCGGACACGGTGAAGAGGCGGCGGAGGCTCTCAGGACTTTTGCCGGCTGTTTTGTGCTCAGGAACTCCTTCCATGCCAATGGGGACCAGACCAAAAGTGGGAAGTCCTCTTTCACCTACCGACCTTTCACACTTGAAGGTAATTTCGCTTATGCTTCCGGACTTCAGGAGATGCTTTTGCAGAGTCAAAGCGGTGTGATTGAGGTGTTTCCGGCGGTTCCAGCGGAGTGGAAAGACATCCGGTTCGACAACCTCAGGGCCATTGGGGCCTTCCTTGTCAGCGCTGAGATGAAGGGCGGAGAGGTCGTCTCTCTGAGCGTATATTCCCAGAAAGGCGGCAAGCTTCGCATCCGTTCTCCTAAAGATGGTTCCATAATAGAAAGAAACACCAGCCCTGGAGAGACCGTGGAGATTCCGCTTGACGGTAATTCATCCTCTGACAAGTTGACGTTGCTGGTGGGAACTTATACTGATTCAGGGAGTAAGGGAATATATTCATTCAGATTTGACCCTCTGACCGGCGAAACTGAGCCTCTGCGTGTAATCGATGTCGCGAACCCTTCGTTCCTTGCGGTCACTCCAGACAACAAGACGGTCTATGCCGTGACTGAACAGCAGGCTGATGCGGCGGTTTCTGGTTTCGCTTATGATGCGGCGCTAGGATCGTTGACGCTCAAGAACTCGTGTCCGGTCTCAGGGAAAGATCCTTGCCATGTGACCTTTGCCGGGAAAGATGTGGTTGTCACCAACTACTCTTCCGGATCGATGTCCATTTACCCGGTCGCTGAAGACGGTTCCCTTGGTCAGGAGAACCTGATAGAGTTTAAGGGAAACGGTCCGGTCAAAGGCCGCCAGGAGGCTTCACATATTCATTCTTCTCAAGTCTCTCCTGATGGGAAGTTCTTGTTTGTCATAGATTTAGGAGGCGATCGCATCTATCGCTACCCTATCTCTGACGGGAAGGTGACGTCATCCGCTCCTGTCGAGATCAAGGTTCCTGCAGGAGAGGGCCCCCGACATTTCACCTTCTCAAAAGACGGCAGGTTCATGTATGTCCTGACTGAGTTGGGCGGCAATGTGATCGCTTACGACTACAATGACGGTGACCTGAAGCAAATCCAGGTCATTGAGGCTGATCCACGTCATGCGGGAGGAAGCGCCGACATCCATTTCTCCCCCGACGGGAAGTTCCTTTATGCCAGCAACAGGTTAAAAGGAGATGGTTTGGCAATATTCAGCCAAGATCCCTCGACTGGACTCCTCACTTCTGCCGGTTACCAGGAGACAGGGATTCACCCCAGAAACTTTACCTTATCTCCTGATGGGCGCTTTGTCCTGGTTGCTTGCAGGGATAATGACGCGATCCAGGTTTTCAGCCGTGATTCTGAAACCGGACTTTTGAATGACACAGGGAAGGACATAAAAGTCCCACATCCTGTTTGCGTGATATTAACTCCTTCTAAATGAAAAAGATAGTTTTACTTTTTTGCTGTATTCTCTTTTCAGCGTCGCTCTTCGCCGGACCGACAATCTGCCCGACTCCGGTAAAGGCCGAGTTGTCCGCCACGGTCTACCATCCGCTGTCGAAGGTTGAGGTCGCTTGCCCCGACAAAGACGCGGCCGAGTGGGTGGAAAAACATCTTGAAGAGTGGTACGGGGAGTTTGCTCCCAAAGTCGTTAAAACCAAGTTCAAGGCTGGCCAGATGGGAAAAGAGGAGTATGGGCTGAAGATGGGTAAAGATGGGGTTGAGGTAGTCGCGTCGAGCCTTCAGGGTGTGAGATATGCTTTCTATTCGCTTCGGCAAATCGCTATTCCAAAGAGAGGGACAAAGGCCGTCTCTGGCTGGATCGTGCCTGAAGGAACGGTCCAAGACTCTCCGGGAATGGATTTCAGGGGAATACACATCTGCTGGTTCCATGAGACGGAGGCCTGGGAAGTCGAGCGTTTGGTCCGCCTGGCGGCATATTACAAACTCAATTATGCCGTGATCGAGTCCTGGGGTTCTTTCCGGAGTGACGTCGCTCCATGGTACGGCTGGCCTGATGGTTCCATGACTAAGGAAGAAGTCGCCAGGATCAAAGGAATAGCCGACGATCTTGGGATCACGCTGATCCCCCAGATCAATGTGTTCGGTCATGCCACAATGGCCAGGTCCGCCGCCGGAAAACATGCCGCCCTTGATCTTAATCCTGAGTACCAGCCTCTGTTTGAGCCTCTTGGCGGCTGGAACTGGTGCCTTTCCAATCCAGAGGCAAGAAAGCTGATCCAGGATCTTATCGTGGAGCAGTTGGAGGCGTTCGGGAATCCGCCGTATTTCCACATTGGTTGCGATGAGGCGATCGAGCCGAGTTGTCCGGATTGCCTCGCTAGACCATATTCAGAACTATTCCTGGAGCATATCAAGGCCATTAATGAGACCATTTCTTCTCATGGGGCAAGAACCATGATGTGGCACGACATGCTTTTGAAGGGAGGAGACCCTAGGTGGAGCGGATTCTATGCTAACGGCTCTGCCCAGACTGCGGAAGGTTTCAAAGGTTTCCCGAAAGACATCGTGATCTGTGACTGGTTCTACGGGGAAGCAAAACAGGCCTATCCGACCCTTGATTATTTCAAGGAATCCGGATTCGATGTCCTGACCTGCCCTTGGCTGAATCAGGGAGGAATTGTCTCTCAGGGAAAATATGCCCACGAGAAGGGCCTACACGGCATTCTCGGCACTCTTTGGCATCACTATTTCGGAGCCGACCTGGTGAACACGTCTTTCACCTTGGCGAATGTCGCATGGAATCCGGAGACGCCGGTCGGTAACCCTTCCTACCACGTGTACAACCACCTTCGTCAGGTCGGATGGGACATGGGTGTCACTGACCACCGGCACACTGGAATATACTACGGGGAGATTCCTTCAGAACCGGAACTAGATAATTAATAAGTAGTTATAATGACAAAGAAAACTTTAACCCTGTTGGCCGTCGCGGCTTTTAGCCTTGTTGCTTGTGGCCCTAAAGTAGAGAAAGTCGTCCTCGAACCGCTCCCGATGAAGTACGGTGACAATTCGAAGGTCAAGGATTATCCTTTCGCCAAAGATCCCACCGTCATCCATCATGGGGACGGGTACTTCATGTACTATTCCTTGATGCCGTTTGACCCGACACCGCAGGACAATAGCACGCCCCCGAAATTCGATGACTGGCACGCCGCGATCGCCCGCAGCACCGATCTTGTCAATTGGGAAAGGGTTGGAGACCTTGACCTGCGTGACTCTAAGGGCAACCCTCTTCGCGGAGCTGTGGCTCCTTGCGTCAGAAAGCTGGACGGGAAGATCCACATGTTCTACCAGATGGCCTGGGAAGAGACGAACGGGATCGCCAACATCTGGCACGCCACGAGTGAGGACGGAATCACCTTCACCAACACCTGCGACCGTCCGATCATAGTCCCGGAGACGAAATGGTCAATCAAGCGCTCGATCGACGCCGAGGTTTACAGGGTAAAAGATAAATTGATTTTGTTGTTCGCGACCAGGGACACAACCGCCACCTACCAGATCATGGGCATGGCGGAGGCTCCTTACGGAAGTGATTATGGTCCAGACAAATGGACCTTGCTCTCTGTTGACGGACCGCTTATGACTCCTGAATATCCTTGGGAGATGAGTTGCACTGAGGCTCCGACTGTGGTGAAGCACAACGGGGTCTGGTACATGTTCTATGCGGGAGCATATAACCATGAGGGCCAGCAGATCGGTCTGGCCACATCGACAGATGGCTACCACTACGAGAGGATCGCTCCTGATGGACTATTCTTCAGACATGGTCCGGAAGGTGCTTGGAACGCCTTTGAGAGTGGTCATCCGGGAGTATTCCAGGATGATGACGGCCAGGTCTATCTCTTCTATCAGGGAAAAGAGTCCCTTAACGCCACATATTATCTTTCCGTTTGTAAAGTAACATTTGAGAAGCAATAAGAATAAGTTTAAAGATATCTTTACTTTTGTTATGAAACGTCTTTTAACCACAGCTTTAATTGCCATTTTCTCTTTGGCGGTTTCTTTTGCCCAAAACGTCGACCTGGAGATCCACAATCCGATCATTCCTGGGTATCATCCTGATCCGTCGATCTGTCGGGTCGGAAACGACTATTACATAGTCAATTCCTCCTTCCAGTATTTCCCCGGAGTGCCGATTTACCACTCCACCGACCTTGTCAATTGGGAACAGATCGGCAATGTGCTTGACAGGGAGAGCCAGATTCCCCTCATGACGGCTGATTCTTATGGTGGCATCTTCGCTACTACGATCAGGTACCACGAGGGTACTTATTACATGGTCACAACGAACGTCACGACTGGCGGCAATTTCTTTGTGACGGCCAAAGACCCCAAAGGACCATGGTCAGAGCCTGTCTATCTGAAGCAAGGTGGAATAGATCCTTCCTTCCTTTTTGAGGACGGAAAATGCTACATGGTTTCCAACCCCAATGGAATCGTGCTTTGCGAGATTGATCCTGTAACTGGAGAACAGTTGACAGAGAGCAAAGTACTGTGGTACGGCACTGGCGGCCGCTATGCCGAAGGGCCACATATTTACAAAAAAGACGGTTGGTACTACCTGTTGATTTCAGAAGGCGGAACCGAGATGGGACACGGTTTGACCGTGGCCAGAAGCCGCGACATCTGGGGTCCTTACGAGTCCAATCCCGTCAATCCTATCCTGACGCAATTCCGTCAAGTCTCCCAGGGACATCAGATCCAAGGTACCGGCCACGGCGATTTCGTGCAGGCTCCGGATGGTTCCTGGTGGGTGGTGTTCTTGGGATTCAGGCGTTATGGAGGCGATTTCCACCACCTTGGGAGAGAGACTTTTATTGCTCCGGTGACATGGTCAAACGGCTGGCCTGTCATTAATGACGGACAACCTATCATGGAAGAGATGACAGTTAAGGCATCATGGACAGCCGCCACACCTGCCAAGAAAGCATGGAAGGAAGAATTTGACTCTCCTCTGGGATTTGGATGGGTCTATCTCCAGAATCCGGAAATGTCTCGTTATAAGATGGATAAAGGTCGGTTAACCCTGACTGGAAACATTCCTCTTGCCGACAGGGACCATCCCACATTCGTTGGTGTCAGGCAAGAGAGTCCTGCCATCCAAGTCGAGACAAAAGTCAGGCTGGATTCACCTAAAGCCAAGGCTGGACTTGTGGTTTATCAGAACCATAATGGGTTCGCGGCGATCAGGTTCAGCAAAGGTAAAGCTGAGCTTCACTTCAAGCTGAAGTCCATTGACACGGTCCTCGGTGAGCTTCCTGTAAAGGGCAAGGAAGCGGTTCTCGGTGTTGTCTCCAGTGACGGGAATATGTATGAGTTCACAATTGACGGGAAGCCTCTCGGCAGACTGGAAACGTCATTGCTGAGTTCTGAGGTTGTCGGAGGTTTCACCGGAGTGGTTCTCGGCCTGTTCGCCGAGGCCGGCACAGCCAGTTTCGATTATTTTGATTATCAGGAAAAATAAAGGAATATATTCCTGAATTCCATGGGGCCGCCTTCGGACTGGATGGCGATGTAGCCGTCAAGAGCGTCGCAGACGGCCTCATTGACAAGGATTCCATTGAGCCAGACTTTGATGGATCCGCCCTCGCACTGGAATTCCATCTCATTCCATTCTCCCACAGGTAGTTCCGGACTTTCCTGGACGATACGGTCTTTCTTGTAGAAAGGCCCTTCTATTCCTTCTAGCTTGATTCCGCCCATGAGGACGCCCATGTCTTTCGGGGTCATCTGTAGTTGGACTCCCATCGGCCAGACTTTGTCCCCGTCCTGGAGGCGGTTGAAGACACCTCCGTCCACGGCCTCCGCACCGGCCCACCTCCATTCAAGGTGGAGACGGTAGTCGGAATATTTCTTCTCAGTTCGGATGTAACCGAAAGGTTTTCCGGTCACGCTCAAGATCCCTCCCTTGGCGGAGAAGGTTTCGCCATCGAAGGATTCCCCTTCGGCGGATTTAAGCACGACCTTCCAGCCTGTAAGGTCCTCGCCATTAAAAAGGCTTTCTGTTTTTTCCTTGTGAGAACAGGAAACAAAAATGGCCGCAGCGCAAAGTGCGGCCATGAAATACTTGATATTCATAAAATTAAAGGTTTCTGAGGAGGTTGGCCATGTTGACCTTTTTGTTGATCATATCATGGAGCTCACTGATCGGTACACGGACCTGCTCCATCGTGTCGCGGTCACGGACGGTGACGGTGCCATCGTTCATCGTGTCGTTGTCGATAGTGACGCAGAACGGGGTTCCGATGGCATCCTGACGGCGGTAGCGCTTGCCGATAGAGTCCTTCTCATCGTACTGGTAAGCAAAGTCATATTTAAGAAGATCAACGACTTCCTGTGCCTTCTCCGGCAGACCGTCCTTCTTCACGAGAGGAAGGATCGCGACCTTGACCGGGGCGAGCGGAGCGGGAATGCTGAGGACCACGCGGGTCTCACCACCTTCCAACTGCTCCACTTTGTAGGAATGGCTCAGCACGGCGAGGAACATGCGGTCGACACCGATGGAGGTCTCCACGCAGTAAGGAACATAGCTCTCGCCGGTTTCAGGGTCGAAGTACTGGATCTTCTTTCCGCTGATTTTCTGATGGTTACCGAGGTCGTAGTCGGTCCTTGAGTGGATACCCTCAAGCTCCTTGAA
>ONUG01000153.1 GCA_900320965.1 uncultured Bacteroidales bacterium
AAAAGAAAGAGGAATACGGCTACGGGATTTACGAAGGGGTCATCACCAATGCAGACCTGGAAAAAGCCTTCAGGGAGAAGAAGATGCCCCTCAATGAACCACGTGCAATAGGTTTCGTCCACTGCGTGGGTTCCAGGGACGAGAAGTCAGGTTGCAGGTCTTGCTCAAAGGTCTGCTGCGCGACCGCCGTCAAACAGGCGATAGAGATGAAGCAGGCTTTCCCGCAAGCCGAAGTGTTCTGCTTCTACATGGACCTGCGTCTTTTCGGGAGGCACTATGAGGACATCTATCTGAAAGCCCAGAAAGAATACGGAGTCAGGTTTATTCGCGGAAGAGTTGCAGAAGTCTCTGAGAATTATGATGGTACGCTACTGGTAAAAGCAGAGGACACTGTGGCTGGGAAACCTTTGAAAGTCACCCTTGACCTTCTCGTACTAATGTCCGGAATGCGGCCCTCCGCATCCGGAAGGACAATCGGAGATCTTCTGGAAATGTCCGTCGAGGAGGACGGCTACTTTGCTGTCAGAAGCGGCATCGCCGCCGGGCAGAGGAGTCCTATTCCTGGAATATTCCTCGCCGGAGCCGCCACTGGCCCTAAGACTCTTCCGGAGACGCTGGCTGACGCCAGGGCTGCTGCCATGGAGTTGGACAGGTACCTGACGGAGATCTTCCCGGATGCCAAGAATTACAAACAACTAGTGAGGGAAAGATGGTAGATTTCGGGTTCGGGCTGGTGCCCAGTTCCAGGATTAACCTGGATCTGTTTGATAAGGAAAAATATGCGGAACTGGTTGAGATTGAGCCTGATGCCAGAATTTGTATGGCATGCGGCTCATGTACGGCTGTCTGCACTGCGGGAAAGTTTACCCACACTAGTCTCAGGGAAGCCATCGAGAATATTTTCAATGCAAAGGATGAGTCTGCCCTTGAATCATTGAAAGCATGCCAGCTTTGCGGCAAATGCTCCATGGTCTGCCCCAGGGGAATTAACACCAGGCATCTTATCATGTCGATAACTAAAGTTTATTCAAAGAAATGACACCTCTGGCATATATTCTCGCCGCTCAGGCGGACCCGGAGGTGATCGACAGGATTCCATCCGGATTCAGCCCGTTTGTCCTTCCTTTTACTATCGGCGTGGCGTTCATGTTCAGCTGGATAGGGGTGGGTCTTATCAGGCTGCTCGCCGCGATCCCTAAATCGGATCGTATCAAGTTCGTCAAATCGCTTTTCATCCCCAAGACAGCTCTCAAGAATATCAAGGATCTGTTCTGTGACTGCCTCTTCCACGTGAAGATCTGGCAGAGGAAGCCTTTGCTTGGGTATATGCACTCGGCTATCGCTTTCGGATGGTTCATGATAATCATTCTAGGCCACATCGAGGTCGCTTTGTTCGTGCCTGCCAGGCTAAATGTCACGAGAGGCGGACTTTTCTATCCGATTTTCTACAGATATTTTGTCTGGATGAATCCCGGCCACACAACTCTGCGAGGAGCCTTTTTCTTCTTCCTGATGGACTTCTTCCTGTTGTACATCCTCTCCGGAATAGCCTTGGCCATATTCAAGAGATTCAGGTCCATTGTCCTTGGGATGCGTCACACGACCAAACCATCCTTTGCGGACAGGGTCGCTCTGTACAGCCTTTGGATGATTTTCCCCTTGAGGCTTCTTGCCGAGAGTTTCACCGCTGACCTCAGTGGAGGAAGTTTCCTGACGGTTCCGGTCAACCATTTCTGGCATTTCCTGTTCGGGGACAAGCTTTGGTTCATGCCGACATGGTGGGCCTATTCGATCTGCCTTGGTCTTTTCTTCGCCGCTATGCCGTTCAGCCGGTACATGCACATCCTGACAGAGGTGCTGTGGATCCTGCTTAGAAACGCCGGTATCGAGCCAAACCACCCCAGAAAGGGAGTCGCTGAGGCGGAAATCTACGCTTGTTCAAGTTGTGGATTGTGCCTTGACGCTTGTCCGATGAATGTCCAGAAAAAGAATCTGAAGTATTCGTCGGTGTATTTCATCAGGTTCTTGAGAAGGCATAACGAGAAGAAGATCAACGCTATAGCCGAAAAGTGCCTGATGTGCGACAAGTGCCATGCGTTGTGTCCTGTCGGCGTGGATGCTCCTGCTCTCCGCCGGGCTCAGCGTGCCACCGTCAATAACGCCATCCCGTTTGACTACTCCTACCTTTCGACTGCTTCCGGCAGCACCTTGGCCGGCGAGACCCATGCCACCCTCGGCACTGTAAGAGGGGGGACCGGAGCTTCGCTTTGCGAAGCGAGCGGTGGGGCCGAGCGAAGCGAGGCGGTCGCGCGGCTAAGGGTGCTGCCGGAAACGGCCACCGGGAAGGTCTTGTATTTCGCTGGATGTATGACGCATCTCACGCCGAGGATAATCAAGTCGGTGGAGAAGGTGTTCAATTCGGCTGGTGTGGATTACGTTTTCGCCGACCGCGAGGGCGGAATCTGCTGCGGAAGACCTCTTATGCTTGCCGGGCGTACTGAAGCCGCGGCGGCTGTAATTGAAGCGAACAAGAAGATGATCGAAGAGTCAGGATGCGATACCCTGGTCTTGTCTTGCCCGATCTGTTACAAGATATTCAAGGAAGAATACGGTCTTGAGAACATAAAAGTCGTCCATTACACGCAGTTTATCAACGAGTCTGCGGGTAACCGACGGTCAGGTCGGCACCCTTGTTAAAGCCTCAAAGGAGTATGATGAGAGTATCTGCTGCGGCGGAAGCCTCGGTAGTCTCACTCTGGACTCTAGGGATCGTTCAAAGATCTCGGAGGCGTCGCTTGACAGTCTCCTCGCGAATGATCCACAGACCATTGTCACCGCTTGCCCTCTGTGTCTCAAAACGTTCTCTGAGGCCGTTTCAAACTCCAAGGAGCCAATAAAAGATGTAAAAGTTAAGGATTTTGCTGAAGTTATTTGTGGTTAATTGTTGAAATTATCACTATCTTCACACAAACTTGACAATTGACAGTTATGAAAAGAATTCTTATCACTGTCGTCGCCATCATGATGGTGACGTCTCCCATCGCCCTGGCTCAGCCCAGAGGTGGCCGTCCGGGTGCCGGGAAACCCGATTCAGAGAAGAAAGATGAGCCTGAGAAACCGGCTCCCGAGTTGAGTGTGACTTCCGGTTTGTTCGGCGTTGCCCACAACGATAAGGACTGGTATTTTGAGGTCCCTGATAATATCCTCGGACGCCGGATCCTGGCCGTGACCCGGTATGTCAGCAACACTCCCGGAGCCTCCCAATACGGAGGAGAGGAGGTCACTGAAAGCATGATCTACTGGGAGAAAGCGCCCAACGGCAACCTGCTTCTCAGGGTCGATGCGTTGACTATCCAGGCGGATAAGGGACAGGACATCGAGAAAGCCGTTAGCGTGAGCTCCGAGAATCCGATCATCGCATCAATCAAACCTGAGAAGTCATCTTCTCCCGGAACCACAAGGGTCAAGGTGACCAATCTGTTCGAAGGTGATCTTCCGGCTTTCTCATTGTCAGCGATGTCCAAGAGGTCGATGAACCTTGGTGGAGTTAAGGGTGACGCCACATTTATCCAGAGCGTCCGCACTTATCCTATCAATACGGAAGTAACTGTCACCAAGACTTATACGTACAACCAGCCCACCCCTAACTTCGGTGGTGGTCAGAGTCCTGTGCGGACCCAGAACTTACCTGCGGGCTATCAGGCCGGTGCGGTGACCCTGGTGTTGAACACGTCCATGGTCCTTCTGCCCGAGACTCCGATGCAGCCTAGGCTCTTCGATGCCCGTGTGGGATACTTCGCCGATGGTTACAGCAAATTCTCTGATGAGCAGCAGGGTGTCGAGAACCTCAGGTTCATCACCCGCTGGCGTCTCGAGGCTCGTCCCGAGGATGTTGAGAAGCAGAAGAGGGGAGAGCTTGTCGAGCCCATCAAGCCTATAATCTATTATATCGACCCGGCTACTCCAAAGCAGTGGAGGAAATATCTGATCGCCGGTGTCAATGACTGGCAGAAAGCTTTCGAGCAGGCTGGATGGAAGAACGCCATCAGGGGAGAGGAATGGCCGGAGGACAACCCGGACATGAGCCTTGAGGACGCCCGTTTCTCGGTGATCCGTTACCTCGCTTCTCCCACCGCCAACGCCTATGGTCCCAATGTCCATGATCCTCGTTCAGGTGAGATCATCGAAAGCCACATCGGCTGGTACCACAATGTCATGACGCTTGTCCATGACTGGTACCAGGTGCAGGCCGGTGCTGTTGATCCGAGGGCCCGCAAGATGAAATATGACGACGAACTGATGGGCGATCTCATCCGCTTTGTCTCTTCCCATGAGGTCGGACACACCCTTGGCCTCCGTCACAACATGGGGTCCAGCAGCCAGACTCCTGTCGAGAAACTTCGCGATAAGGAATGGGTCGAGAAGAATGGCCACACGGTCAGTATCATGGACTACGCCCGTTTCAACTATGTGGCCCAGCCTGAGGATGGAATCGGTAAGGAAGGTCTCTATCCGAGGATCAACGACTACGACAAGTGGGCGATTGAATATGGCTACAAACCCACTCCTTACAAGACTCCAAAGGAGGATCATCTCTATTGGAACAAGGTCATAATCGAGCGTTTGGCCGCCAATCCAAGGCTCTGGTTCGGTGGTGAGGGCTCAGACTCGGATCCCCGTGCCCAGAGGGAAGACCTCGGCGATGACGCCGTCGCGGCGAGCAACTACGGAATAATGAACCTCAAGAGGATCATCGGCCAGCTTCCTGAGTGGAACGCTGAGGAGGGCGACCAGTACCGCAATGTCAGCCGTATGTACACCTCACTCATCGGTCAGTTCAACCGCTATCTCGGACATGTGTCCGGCAATATCGGCGGCCGTTTTGTGACTTACAAGAGCATTGAACAGCCTGGCCCCGTTTATGAGGCTGTGCCGAAGGAGCGTCAGAAGAATGCTCTCAATTTCTTGAATGATAATCTTTTCCAGAAACCTCAGTGGCTTATTGATGTGCCTTACATCTACAACCTGACCGACAGCCCGGACTCCTATCTGTACTCCTTGGTCAATGGTGTCGTGAGCTCTGGGAATCTCCTCAATGTCAGCAAACTTGAAAGACTCGGCCAGTTCGCCCAGAAGGACGCTTCCAATTACAGTCCTTCAGAGTATCTGTCTGATCTGACGGGTATGGTCTTCTCCGAGCTTTACAAAGGCAAGGCTACAGACAGTTACCGTCGTTATCTCCAGCGTCGTTTCGTCACAGCTGCCCTTGAGGCCGCCAACGGAAGGGGAGCTGAGAGTTCTGACGCCAAGGCTCTGATCCTCGGGACCTTGACTGACATCCAGAAGAAGGCTGCCAAGGCAAAGAGCTCCGACTCTGCCACGCAGGCCCACTGGAAAGAGATCTCGAGAACCATTGAGAAAGCTCTGAAATAATGATAGCTTTACTTACCGGAGCGTCACGCGGTATCGGCCGGGCGATCGCTCTAGAACTAGCTGATTTAGGATTTGATCTCGCCCTTGTTGGGCGGGATCAAACCTCTTTGGAGGAGACCGCCTCCATGATTCATGGCGTTAAGATATCCTTGATTATTGCCGATCTGTCCGATCCGGCCTCGGCCAAGTACATAGTGGAGGAGACCGTCTCTGCTTTCGGAGGCCTTGACCTTCTGGTCAACTGCGCCGGGGTTCCGCAGAAAGGGCCCTTCACGGATGTCACTCCCCAGGAGTGGGACAAGGTATTCGCAGTCAACGCCAGGGCACCTTTCTTTATCTGCCAGGCCGCCCTTGAGCCTTTGAAAAAGTCCTCCAAACCCATGGTGATCAACATAGCGTCCGTCGTGGGATTCAAGGGATACATCAATCAGAGTGTGTATTCCTCATCCAAGCACGCCCTGACCGGCTTCACCAAGGTATTCGCCAAAGAGGTGCAACCTTTCGGAATAAGGGTTCACTTGATCAGTCCCGGAGGCGTCGCCACAGAGAGGGTGAAGAAGATGCGCCCAGACATTGACCCTTCGGAACTAATT
Organism: uncultured Bacteroidales bacterium; assembly: GCA_900320965.1. Taxonomy (GTDB): domain Bacteria; phylum Bacteroidota; class Bacteroidia; order Bacteroidales; family UBA932; genus Cryptobacteroides. The sequence goes on from ONUG01000153.1 coordinate 6,027, forward strand.
CAGCCTGAGGAGATCGCAGAGATCGTGCGATTCCTTGTCACCCGGAAAGGTACAGGCACCATCGATCAGTTCTATATACGCCGCTACACCGGTTTGGCATTCGACTGATTATGTCTTCTGCCCCGTTAATCTCGCATCCGGTCTAGGATGGCGGGGCGGTATTTGATTGTCTGGTAAAGGGACCGGAACACGAGGTGGGTGTAGTATGCGGCGAATAGAAGGTGGACTTTGGTGCTGGCGTTTGCCTGCTGGCCTGTCAAGCGGAGCAGGAGCATCCCGGCGAACCAGACGATGAAGAAAGCGACCAGGCAGCCGATGTTGGCGTCTCTCATTTCCCTTGTTGCGGTCGCTCCTGTGTAGATTCCGTCCCAGGTGAAGGCTGGACATCCAAGCAAAGGCATGATCACAAGCCATGGTAGGAAGGCTCTTGCGGCTTCCACGACAGAGCTGTCGGAAGTCATGAGCCGGAACATCGGGGTGCCGGCAAAAGCATAGACCAGCACGAAGAACAATCCGATTCCCATGCTCCAGATGAAGGTCCATTTGACTGTCTGGATGACGGCTGGTTTATCTTTCCGGCCGAAGAATTTTCCTGTAAGAGCCTCTCCGGCGAAGGCGAAACCATCGGTGAAGTACGAGAATATCATCATGAGTTTCATCATGATTGAGCACATGGCCAGGAGTGTGTCACCGAAACGGGCTGAGATGGCGGAGAAGGCCAGATAGACTCCCATTAGGCACAGCGACCGCACGAAAAGGTCGCCATTCACGCTGAAAAATTCCCTCATCGTAGTACGTCCGGCCTCTTTGCTCTCACCGGCGGGATGGTTAATCGTTAGAATCCAGCGGTACTTAATGAGGAATATGCAGGCGGCGGTAATAAGTCCTGAATATTGGGCGATAAACGTGCCCCAGGCGATTCCGGTGAAGCCTATGCCCGCAAATGAGGACCCGGGAATGCCAAGAGCCAGAAGGATGCTGGCGATGATGTTCATCCCGTTTACCATCACGTCTGTAAGCATTGAGGAGAACGTGTCCTGCATTCCGATGAACCATCCCCTCAAAACCATCAAGCTCAGAGTCGCTGGAGCGGCCCAGATACGAATGTGGAAATACTTGAGTGCCAGCGATCTGACTTCATCCGAGCATTGGACGAAGATAAACATCAGTTTCTGGAACGGCCATTGGATCGCCAGGAGGAAAAGCGCGCATAGCAGCGCCGCTGCCAGGGCGTGGCGAAGATTCTCCAGACAACCCCTCCAGTCCTCCCTGCCATAAGCTTGAGCGGTAAGACCTCCGGTACCGGCTCTCAGGAAACCAAAGTTCCAGTACATCATGTCGAACATCAGGGAACCGATGGAGATGCCTCCAATCAGCGCCGCGGCGGAAGTGTCCAGGTGTCCCGCCACCGCGATGTCCACCAGACCTACCAGCGGCACGGTCAGGTTCGCGAGAATGCTCGGCAGCGCCAGCCTCAAGATCTCCTTGTTCAGCGCTCTCACCTTTTCCTGAAGTATTTCCCGACAACGGGGAGGGATGAGAGGGGAAGGTCACGCCAGGCGATCAGGGCGCAGAACAAAAGAATCAACACGAAGTTGACTGCCAAAGCTGCCCAGGTGCCTAAATGATTGTTGGCAAGGACCATCCCGGCGTAAAGGACCGCGGCCGCCAGGCAGTAGATGAATATGTCACCGAGTGGATAATCGATCCTGTATTTCTTCTGCCCAACGAAATAGGACAGAAGGGTGGCCGTACCATAACCTCCGAC
>ONUG01000085.1 GCA_900320965.1 uncultured Bacteroidales bacterium
AACCGAATCTTGGAAGATATGAAAAGAGTATTATCAATCATTGCCATTGCCCTGTTGGGGACTTCTGGCTTGTGGGCCAAAGTGACCCTCCCGTCCTTCTTCAGCGACAACATGGTTCTTCAGCGTGAGACAGAAGCCGCCATCTGGGGCTGGACCGACAAGAAGAATGATGTCATAATCACCACCACCTGGACCGGGGTGAGGTTCACCGCCAAGCCGGACGCTGACGGCAAGTGGATGACAAGGATCCCGACCCCCCAGGCCGGAGGCCCTTACAAGATATTCATCTCTGACGGGGAAAAGTCGGAAAGAGTTGAGCTTCAGAATGTCATGATAGGCGAGGTCTGGTTCTGCTCGGGCCAGTCCAACATGGAGATGCCGGTAGGCGGATATGGCGGACAGCCTGCGGCCGGTGCGGCTGACATCATCCTCGGGGCCAAGGCTTCGACCCCTATCCGCATGTGCTCGATCAAGAGAACCGCTTCCTTGAAGCCTCTTCAGGAATGCGAGGGATCATGGAAAGAGAATGTGCCCGAGGCTGTCTCGAACACGAGTGCCACGGCATATTTCTTCGCGAGGAAACTCCAGGAGATGCTGGACGTCCCGGTCGGGATCCTTGTCTCATGCTGGGGCGGATCCACTATCGAGACCTGGATCAACAGGGAGACTCTTGCGGCTAAGTTCGGGAAAGAGTTCGACCTGTCTTTCCTCGATGGGGACAAGATTGTCGGAACCCAGTTCCAGACTCCTTGCACCCTCTTCAACGGGCAGGTGGCCCCTCTCGTGCCTTTCACTTTCAAAGGCATGATCTGGTACCAGGGAGAGGCCAACCGCGGTAGGGCTGAGCAATATATCCGCCTGCAAAAAGAATATGTGGCGATGATGAGGGACATTTTCGAAGTCCCTGACGCCCCGTTCTATTTCGTGCAGATCGCCCCTTATCCTTATGATGATCCGGACGGGTGGACTTCCGGCTATTTCACTGAGGCTCAGCGGAAATCTCTGGATGTGATTCCCCACAGCGGAATGGCCGCCACATTGGACATCGGGGAATATGGCACCATCCATCCCTGCAAGAAGCAGGAAGTCGGCAACCGCCTGGCGTACCAGGCCCTTGTCAAGGACTATGGTTTCAAAGGCATTGATCCGGATGCCCCGGCCTATGAGAGCGCCGTGTTTGAGAATGGTGAGGCTGTCATCACTTTTAAGGTGGACGGCCGCGGACTTTCTCCCGGCGGAGTCAACCTGGAAGGATTCGAGATCGCTGGAGCCGACAAGGTCTTCCATCCGGCGAAGGCTCATGTGCAGCTCTGGAACAACAAGGTCGTCGTCAGCAGCCCGGACGTGCCGGAGCCCGTAGCCGTCCGCTACTGCTTCAGGAACTGGGGAGTCGGAACCTTGTTCAACAACTACGGGATCCCTGTAGGACCTTTTAGAACCGACGATTGGAATCTTTAGAAATAATTGAATATGAGGCGTTTTATTATCGCATTACTCGCATTGACCGCACTCTCCACCGGCGGATTTGCCCAGAGTGTTGACGAAATCGTGGCCAGGATGGAGAAGGAAGTCGCCAGGGGAGAAACGGAAGGGACATCCCTTACCATGACGATGAAAATTCCAATGATCGGGGAGTTTGACACCCACATCAAGGCGATTGGCGACAACACCCGTTCAGAGGCCGTCATAAAAGGAGAAAGGATCATCATGTGGACAGACAAGAACACATCCTGGACCTATGACTCCAAGAAAAACGAAATCGAGATAGAGAACAGCAAAAGTGACAGCGATGCCAACAAAGAAGCGGACATGCTGAAGGGCATAACCTCCGGGTACAAAGCGTCCCTGGTAGGTGAGACCGCTGATTCATGGCATATTAAATGTGTCAAGGACAAGTCCAACACAGACAAGAACGATCCCAAGAGGATGAATATTGTCGTGTCCAAGAAGACCTATCTACCTATAAGCGTGACGGCCAAAGCCTCCATAGCAACTGTCAGCCTTAAAAACTTCTCGATCGGTGTCTCCCCTGAGGAAGTGAAGTTCGATCCTTCAGCTTTCCCGGGAGCCAATGTCGTCGACAAAAGGTAAATAATTGAATTACAGCTTTGTGGCAGGTACTCCCTCGAAGGTAATCTTCACAGGGAGTATTTTTCCGTCTTCATCGAAACAGAGCTTTTCGACACAGGTGACCCTGTTGTTGCCATCTGTGGCCCCGAGAGGGTGACGGTGGTAGATGATGTAATACTCATCCTTTCCCCTGCCCTTTATGACGGAGTGGTGCCCCGCTCCGGTAGCGACCGTCGGATCCGATTCAAGGATCGTCCCTATGCGCTTAAAAGGGCCGAAAGGACTGTCTGACATGGCATAAGCCACATGATAGTCCGGTCCTGACCAGCCGCCCTCGCTCCACATGAAGTAATATGTGCCACCCTTTTTAAGCATAAAAGGACCCTCAACATAACCTTCGGGGGTTATCTCTTTGTAGGTCTCCCCATCCTCAAAGGGCACAATACTCATCAGATCGTCCCCTAGCTTGACCATATTGCAATGACGCCAGCCACCATAATACATGTAATACGTCCCATCGTCATCCTTGAACACGAACTGGTCGATCGGCTGGGCCCCGTTGATCACCTCATCGATAAGAGGATGACCAAGAGCATCCTTGAACGGACCTGCAGGGCTGTCGGAAGTAGCCACTCCGATGCCTCCCTCGCCTTTCTCGTGCATGTCATTAGCACCGAAATAAAAGTAGTATGTCCCGTCTTTCTCAACAACGGAAGGAGCCCACAGCGCCCTGCGGAGCCATGAAATGTTCTCCTTGGACAGGACCTTCTCATGCTTTGTCCAGTGGACAAGGTCCTTTGAAGAGAAGGCATCCATGAACAACTGCTCGTCGTAAGGTTTGGAATAAGTGGGATAAATCCAGAACTCCTTGCCGAAAACAACCCCTTCGGGATCAGCATACCATCCCTCGAATAGAGGATTACCGCTAGTCTCTTTGGGGGTTCTTGCACAAGAACACACAGCCATTATGGCTAAAACGCAGATAATGATTCTTTTCATGAAGGCAAATATATAAACATTTTGTACATTTAGACACTAAAAAGTCGCACCATGTCACTTCTCCGATCGATTCTCGCATCCTCAGCTGTTTTCTTGACACTGATCGCCCCCGCCTACGGCGATAACTTAAGGATCAGCGGCACACATGCCATCGGCAACGGAAAGGTCTGCGCCTACGGAAAAGAAGCCGACATTCCGAGTGTTTTCGGCCCGACTTATTCATCTCCGACACTGGCGTCACTGACCCTTGACGGATCTTATGACATCAAGTCCTCACCTGATAAAGCTGGAGGCTCATGGGAAATCACCCTTTCAAAGGATGGATCGAAAGCTGGCCGGATAATCGACTGTGTCCCACCCCGGAACAACGCCTTTGTTAGAGCGATGGAAGCCTACGGGGAACCCTTATCATTTAATATTGAATTACTTCCATCCAACAGAGACTTCCTTTCCCACCTGGCCCTCGAGCAAAAAGACATCAACGGCGCTTCTTCAGCCTACATGATAACCATCTCCGAAGGTGTCCCCTTCTATTCAGCCTACAAATCCCCTTCAGAGTACCATGCGGCAATCCTGACTAAAGGAGGAGCAAAGCTTGAAGCGGTTGGGAATTCTGGCACCCTCAAGCTGACAGCATCAGGAAAAGGAACCCTCTATGTGGTAATTGCAGAATCAAAGGAATCTCTTGACTATCAAATGTCCAGGCTCCGCCATCTGACTCCCGGGAAAGCTGTCCGACAAAGCCAGAGATCATCCAGAGCACTACGTAAAGAGATTCCCGACATCGGGAAAAGGGTCCTTTCCAAAGAAGAAAGGGAAGAACTGGAGAATACGGTCAACTTGGTCAGCGACTATGTGCTTGCCCAGCAGGACAAGGGTGGGGGAATCCTGGCTGGGACCAACTACCACATGGCCTACGTCCGGGACCAGTACGGAGACTCCAGGGGCCTTCTCGCGATGGGTCACCTGCAAAGGGCTAAAGAGCTGCTGGACTTTTATTTCCGGATTTGGGAGCGACACGGGGCGATCCACAACGCGCAACCCATGGGGGTGGACGGAGCCTTCCACTGCCACGAGGATGACAACACGGAAATCACCGGTTACCTTGTGGTCCAGGCCATGGACTATTTCCGCCAGAGCGGCGACAGCGACTTCATCGGGAGGATCATGCCGATGCTCCGCTGGGCGGTAAGAGTCCAGCAAGCGGACATCATTGACGGGATGCTTCCATTCAATGGAGACGAGACCTACATCGCAGGAGGAATATTGCCCCGTAGCGTAATGTACCACGGTTCAGCTGAAGCCACTTTGCTGTTCATCGAAGGGTCCAGGAATCTTATCGAATACCTGTCCTCCCACCCCTCCTCCACTTGGACAAAAGATGAGATAGAGTCCGTCAGGAAGGATGCTGACGCCTGCGCTGAAGCCTACCGGGACAACTTTCTAGTTGATGGTAAACTGTTCATCAACAACCCTTCAAGGGAAGAGAAAGTCACCTATCCGCCGACCAGGCCAGGAGTCTGCCTTTATCCTGGAGCGCCGGCCGCCCATTACCCTTTGACCTACCATTTCAAGGGCAACCTGTACTTCTGCGAGGAGTGTATGAAAAAGGACAAGAACGGCATCGAACCGGACGCGCCCGGACGGTACAGCATCCCCTCCGCCTACCTGTTCCCAATCTACATTAACGCTAAACTATTCTCTGACAAAGAGAAACAAGCTCTTCTGGAAGATGTCGTCGAGTATTACAAAAAAACAGGAAGGATAGACGAGCGGAACATCGTCCTTGGGTACGACTACGGCCTGTTCCTCTATGCCCTTGCCGAATACGACCACCCGCTCTCCGGAGAGATCTACCGGAAAATGATGGATCTGAGGGATAGTTCCCTGTCCTGGGTGGAATACTATGTCGACGGAGTGCCGTACAACACTCCCTGCAGGCCCTGGGAAAGCTCAATCAACATCGCCGCCGCCATCAAATACGCGACAGACTGACGTTCCGGATCTTAGCCTCACCTTGGCTTTCTATTCCGAATGAATAATCCCGCGGGATGTATTCACAATCCGAACAAGGGCCCGGGACGCTGAATTTGAGTTCAAGTCGCTCCCACCCTCCATCTCGGACATTAAACTCCCTTGAAACAACGGTCCCGTCCTCAAGGGTAGTCTTGACGAAAAGGGTCCCCTCGCCACTGACCTCCGCGGTAAAGGTGTAAGTACTGCCGAATTCAAGATACAAACCTTCATAGATTCGTCCCCCGTCCCTGGCAAAACCATGGCCGACCTCGGCACCCGCATTTCCTTCCATGGTCCAATAACAATGGCCAAGGGCGAAATCACCATTCACGAAATCGCCGGAACTATGTAGTCCACAATCTGTTATGAAGTTCGTAGGCTTAACCCAAAGAAGATCGCAAAGGCTTCTGTACTCATTGCCAAGGATCCTGACATTCTTCACTGGAGCATAGTCATCCCTCTCATTATTGTCGAAGGGTTTCCCGTCGTGAGGATTGTCGCACCATGTGCCGACAGAATGTCCTCCCTCGAGAACGCAGTCATAGACCTGCACACTGTCAATCTCCTGCTTGGTCTGGTCAGGGTTGGTGGTTCCCCAAGGGATGAAAGCGATAGCCTTGCCGGCTCCCCGAGTCGAGGAGTTGATGTAACTGTGCTCTACGACAATGTCCCGGATCGAGTGGTCAGCGTCATCAATATCCTTGCGCCAAGGGCTGATCCTTCCTCTCGGATCCCGATAACTGTCGCTCATAACGATCCCGTCATCGTTCGAATCAAAGAAACACCTTTCGACCCTGATGTGCCTGGCGCCCTGACCGAAACTGAAACCGTCCCCGCTGACACACTGAACCTCATGAAGTTTGACATTACCTACGAATATGCTGTCTGCCGCAGGAAAATTGGTGTGGTAGTTATTGCACCGGATGATGTCGATGTCCGAAAACTCGATCCTTTTACTGTCGCAGATCCCCACCGGGCAGATGTGGATCCTGTCGCTGCAGGTCCGGGCATAATGGTCCCATTTGGGATTGACGGAATACGGATCGCTCATGCGGATGACTCCAGGACCCGTAATCTTCACATTCTCAAGGAAATTACCCTGAATCAAAGGATAATTGATGAACAGACAGTGGGTCCAAGGGCAACCAGGAATGTCGAAATCGTGTCCATAGGCCGGAATATAATCATAATCCCTCAGGTCATAGGATTGCCACAAGATGGCACCTTTCTCCAAATGGAACTCCACATTGCTCCGCATCGTGATGTGGGTGGCGACATATCTTCTGCCATAAGGATCGTCTGAACCAGGGAAAACCACCCGGCCACCACCGGCCTTGGAACATGCGTCAATCGCTTTCTGGATGGCTCTTGTGTCATCCGTGAAAGCGTCGCCCTTAGCGCCATAGTCCAGAACTGAGAAATCCCTTTCCGGAAGCTCGAAAGAATATGGGTTAGTCGTGAAATCCCGCCAATTCTCTATGTAGAAAGGCTTTGACAGAGGTATTCCCTCCCCGTTGGAATTCCTTAAGACAGCAAGGAAACGGCTGCTAAGATGGGTCATACGTCCGTTGAGCCTGCTATTGGGAAAACTCAAGTTGAAAGACTCCGTGGCCGGACATTCTCCGAGACGGACAAGGTGGTCCGGCACCTTCATGGGATATTCGTAAACCTCTACTGATGAATACTTTCCGAGCAAATCCCCGTCGACAGTACCCTGAATCTTGACTTCACTATCATCCGCGACGCAAGAGACTATTCCTCCTCCGTAGCGGATGATCGGATCCTCCTTCTCGAAGCGGATCTGGTCTATCCTCCAGCGTCCTTTTCCCTTCCCGTCAAGGGATGATAGGGAAAACGCCCTCAACGCGCCTTTCGCCTCGGGAACATCAGAGACATTGAAATAATACGCCCGCATCTTGCTATGTGGTTCAATGTCAAACTCCTTGCTTCCCTTCTTCCCGTCAAGAGTCTCCCAAGAAAGGCACACCCGGCTGACATCGCTCCTATTTTCCATCACAACGAAGAAGGTGTTCCTGTCTTCCAACGGAGGATTGAACATACTGTTCCTGCTGCCATTCAAGTCCGGGGACTGGATCTTGGCTCCACCCTTGAACCGCAGATCAAGGGCATCCTTTTTCCACTTTATCTTGCTCGTTTGAGAAGTAGTGAACCCGGAAGTTGACGAAGGTAGCATAAACCCGAGATCCAGGGATTTACCAAAGCGCAGATCATCGATAAAGAACGCCCTTCCATCCACCCAAGGCTTGTCTGATGGACATTCAAGACCGATCTCGATGCTTTCGACCCGTGAAAGGAAAGGGCATTCAGAAAGGTCGAAAATGACTGTCCGCCAAAGCGTTGGGATTATCTGGGCGGTCGCCCTGAACTGACGCTTCCCTGAACTTAGCGTCATGGTGACGAACTGCTCAATCGCTGGTCCTTCATGGGTAAAGATCGAGAATTCAGCCACGGGATATTCAGACAAGTCCTCGGCCTTGGAAAAGACTTTGCGGACTGTCCTAAAAGAAGGAGCGTCCTCGTCCGGCATGACCAGCATGGCTCCATCAAGGCTTACGGACACCTTCTCTCCGCCCGTGAATCCGTCAAGGTCTTCCGACTCAAAAGAGGCTATCGAACGGACATCTGTAAGTGAGATCCGATTACTGTAATCATGCTCCGAGTAGCGGTCAGCCTGCCCCGGAACAAGCGCGGCTAATAAAGACAGAAACAATAGCGTTCGCATAATTTCTAAATATTCAAAGCCTTACGACTAGACTAATCTTTGCGGTGAGGTCATCGAAGTCGGTTTTGGTCCTAAACTCGTTCTTCAGGTGTCTGTTATTGCGCCAGATTGTGGTCTGCATGCCTTCAAAACCGAATCGGTTGTAGACCACGCTCCCCACAATGCCGAAACGGTTCCAGGAGAAGCTCAAGCCGGAGCGAAAGGTGAATGTGGGAACGATGGTGCCATCCAGCCTGGTCTTGTTGACGTTGTTTTCGCCAAGATGCTCAAGCGAATACATGTGGTTATAAACTGACGCCATAGGGATAGCGGTCAGGTTGAAGGTAAGGTTTCTGTAGCCTTTCCAGTTTCGTCTGTCATCAGAGTCCCGATGGTACGCCACCAAGTTGTATGAGTAACCAAGACCAAGGGAGACCTGCTGAGTCGTGTAGCTGTAAAGCCCCTCAGTAACAGACAGCATGAACTGGTCCCTCCTGTCCATCGACAGATCCCCTTGAAGGTACTTCGCAAGAGTCATGAGCGATCCGGAAGATCGTCTTTGGTCGACATTGCAACCCTGGGTCGCGTTGTAGTCAAACCGACGGCCATTGAACAAGTAATAAACATCCCCTGTGAAAGTACGCATAGAGCCCGGATAATCAGATACAAACATCATGGGAGGGGCCCCTTCCACCATCAGTTCCCCATCCATATAATCCTGAAGGCGGATAAAACGTACAGTCGCCCCATAAGTTGGCATCCGCAACGAGACCGAGAAAAACGAGTTTTTCCCAGGATTCTTGGATCCGATCTCGACACCACCGGAAAGCCTAAGGCTTCCATAACCGACAGATAGACCGACCTTTTTGTGGAGGTGTCTCTGCATACGGCTGTCAAAAGAGGCTTTTATAGTTGTCCCATTCACAAAAGAAAGGTCACCAGGCTGGTACTCAGTGACATCAATGTCACTATGGTACTTGAATCCCGTGGAGATCATGGTGTTGTCAAGAGTGAAGGACCACGGCAAGGGAGACATGAGGATGTAAGCGGTGTCTTTCTTGGGGCTGACATTCGTCAAGGAACGATAGATCTTCCTCACCAAACCATCAACCCAGGGTCTCTTTTCTCCCGACGCCCGCATTGAAGGCTGGAAGCTCATGATTACCAGGAATATGCAGGTCAGCCTCCTCATCTTGGACCTTATTCTCCGCAATCGAACAGCTCAGCCTTCAGGCTCTTGACCTGGGAGTGGACAAGGGCTCTGACCTTGATGTCAGGATTTGTCTTATAGAGCCTGGTTCCAAACACCTCAACCTTCCCAGGGACTTCATGGGTGAGGTTATAGACCTTCCCGTTGATTGTGATCTCAAGGGTACCGGTGAAATCCAAAGTCAGCGTAACCGCTGAATATTCAGGAGCTTCCGGAGCCCAGCTGACCGACTGGCCCTCAGGAAGCCTCATGGAGATCTTCCGGAATGTGTCGATGGGCTTGCGGCCCTCAGTCTGGTGCCACCAGAAATCCGAAAGCTGGATCGTCACCTCATCGGAGACAGCCCGCTGCTCATGCGGGGCGGGGAATATGGATGCCTGAACATCGAACCCAGCGGCCTTAACGGCTTTAATATATTCAGCATCAAGCATTTTATGATTCATGGTACTCATTCCGCACTTGCCACCGATTTCCTTAAGCCTTTCGATCGTCCTCTCCGCGGGATCCTTCCCGGGATCCAGCAGAATCAGACAGTCCGAATAGTCGCGGGCGTGAGCCACAGCGGCCTGGGACGCGTCGATCGTGTAGTGACCGCCTACGGGGATCATGGC
>ONUG01000035.1 GCA_900320965.1 uncultured Bacteroidales bacterium
TGTAGTTCTTCCACACGGGTCACGATGACACCACCATTGGGATTGATCTCACCCTCTGAGGCGGGGCGGGTGGGGAAGTCCGTCACGACACCTCCGATGAATTCCGGCTGGGCACCGTTCATGTTGATCCTCCGGGGGAATACGGTTGAGGTGTCGGAGACACCGGCACCGTTGAAGGCTGAACGGCTCATCCAAAGCGAATGCGTCAGAGGGTGACCGAAATCCTCCTCCACTTCCAATCCCAGCAGTTTGAAGTAGGTGGAGTCGCATAAGATGACAGGCATGTCAACTCTATGCTCATCGTCCACCTTGACACCCATCGTCATATTGATCATTCCAGGTATTCCGCGTCCTACTCCGACTCTGGTCACAAAGGGCAGCCTCTCCACCTTGTCCTTGAAAAGCTTCATCTGATCGTAGTTCTGGGCGGAATATTCGATGTAGTAGAGATTGTCCGTGGCTGCGTGCATCGGGCGGGCGAGCATGTGCCGCATCTGAACCTCCATCACCAGCGCCAGTGCGATCAGAAATACTGAAAGCACGTTCTGCACCACGATGAATACTTTGCTCAGTACCATCTTGTTCCGACGCCGGAGAGTGCCCCTGATCACGTCGATGGGCTGGTAGCGAGAGGCCGCGAAAGCGGGAAGAAGGCCGTTGATGACGCCCAGGACCAGGATTCCTGCCAGATATGCCAGGATATACCCCGGCGTGAGCATGAATGAAAGCCGTACGCTGGTGTCGATACCCATCAACATATCGTCCGGATCACGGGTGGAGACCAGACCGTTCACCATTGGTTCAAACAGATCCGCAAGGAGCATGGCTGCGGCGAAACAGATGGCTGTGAAGACCACGGATTCGCTGATGTATTTCCAGAGAACGCCGGATTTGTCCGCCCCCAGAAGCCGCCTGGTGGCCATCTCCTTGGCCCTTTTGCCTGTGAGAGCCAGGCTAAGGTTGACATAGTTGAATATGGCGGAGAGCAGGAGCAACAGCACCACGACTGTCAGCAGCCGCAGCATCTGGGCGTTTCCCGAGCGGATCAGCCCGTCGCTGGCGCCAGGGAAGAAAAAGGCTTCGTCCATGCGGTAGGCTTTCCACTTATCCACCTTTTCGGCCTGCCAGGTGGGGTCGTAGTTCTTATGCAGGAGGGCCTTCACCTTGGACCGCATGGCATCAAGGTCCGCATCCTTTCTCACAAGGAACCAGGTGGAGTAATTGCCGATGCTGTTGAATGCCTTGGACTGCTCAGCCGCCCATGTGGCGGAGATATTCGTGATAATGTCCATGGGCATGAAGAAGGTCTCGTCAAAATCGGCGAAGATGCCTTTGATCGTGCGGTCCGCGTCATCGATCTTTAGAGTTTGGCCGACTTGCTTGCCAATCTTCCTGGCCAGAGACTCACTGATGAGAATATCATCCTTCCCCACAAAGTCCTCCAGGCTTCCTTCCACAAGATGATATTCCGGAAACACCTTGAAGAAGTCGGCATCCGCCTCCATGCCGGAGGCGTGAATCGCCTCTTCCCCATTATAGATGGCCGGCTGCCACAAAAACGCGAGATGCGTCGCCGCCTCCACTTCCGGAATATTCATCTGCAGTTCTTCCTTGTCCCAATAGGTCAGGCCCAGGAACTCGTCATTTCCCAGCACGAAGGTGCGTTTCCACTCAGGAGACTCATGCGCCACCTTGTAGTGCTGCACCACGTAGGAGCCGATCAAGATCACGAACGCCAGGCTGACGGCCAGCCCCACCGCCTCCACGGCGGTGTATAACTTATTGCGGGACAGGAACTTCAGGAAACTTTTCATTACAGCTCGTTCTTCACGTCGGAGACAATCTGGCCGTCGAAGAGGTCGATGGTCCTCTGCGCGCGGGCAGCGTCTTTCTGGGAGTGGGTCACCATCACGATGGTGGTGCCTTCCTGGTTGAGCTCAGATAGAAGATCCATCACCTCCTTGCCGTTCTTGGAATCCAAGTTACCGGTAGGCTCATCAGCGAGGATCAGCTTCGGACCGGCCACGACCGCGCGGGCGATAGCCACCCTCTGCTGCTGACCTCCGGAGAGCTGCTGCGGGAAGTGCTGGGCACGGTGGCTGATGGCCATGCGCTTCATGATCTCGGTGACTTTGGCCTTGCGCTCTGAAGCGGAGATGTTCAGGTAACGAAGCGGCAGCTCAATGTTCTCATACACATTGAGTTCGTCGATCAGGTTGAAGCTCTGGAACACGAAACCGATGTTGCCTTTGCGGAACTTGGTGCGCTCTTTCTCCTTGAGCCCGCCCACCTCTGTGCCGAGAAGCTCGTAACTTCCCGAAGTGGGGTTGTCCAGAAGACCGAGGATGTTCAGCAGGGTTGACTTACCGCAACCGGAAGGACCCATGATGGCGACGAACTCGCCGTCCTTGATCTCGAAAGTGACGCCGTTAAGGGCTGTGGTCTCGATCTCCTCAGTGCGGAAGATCTTGGAAAGGTTGGTAACTTTAATCATAATGTTTTGTATTTAAAAAATTAACTATTCATTCTTCAAACTATCTACCGGGTTGGCGTTGGCCGTATTCCAGCTTTGTAGGGTGACCACGGCAAGCGTGATCAGCAGCACTACCACGAAAGCGACTGCGAACAGCCATGCGGGAATATTGGTCCTGAAAGCGAACTGGCTCATCCACCGCTGGGCGATGGCGTAAGCGAGAGGAGTGGCGATCACAAAACTTATCACGGCTATCAGTATATATTTAAGATTGATCTTCGAGAGGATATCCTTAGATGAGGCCCCGTTTACCTTCCTGATAGCCACCTCTTTCCGCATGTACCGGGTGTCGAACCACACCAGTCCGAGAATCCCGATCAGGGCTATTAGCAGAGATAAAAGGGAAGACATTTTAATGAGTCTTGTCTGCCGGATCTCCTGCTCGTAGAGTTTCTCGATGTCCTTGTTCAGGAAACCGGTCTCAATGTCACTCTCGTCCAGATTCCTTAAGCTGCGGTAAATCTCCGAGGACTTGGCCAGAATGCCGCTCACGTCAGCGTCTTTCCGGACCCTGATCATGAAGGAATTGAAGTTCCACTTGTCTCCGACGAAGAGTACCAGCGGGGAATATGTGTGCTGGAATGTCCTGGCATGGAAGTCCTTCAGCACTCCGATGATCGTCATCTCTTCGCTGAACCTGTATATGGTCTTGCCGACTCCGTATGACGGCAAGGACTCCACGAACGACTCGTTGACAAGGGCGACTCCATTCTCCCCAGGCAGCGGCATTCTCCCTTCGACGAGTTCGAGATGGAAGAACTCAGGATATTCAGGGGGAACGTCCCTGAAGCTGAACTGTACCACATTGTCGTTGTCCTCGTTCCTGATCTGCGACCTGGAAGACGGGTTGTCCTGAATAGGAGACTCTCCCCTGGTCACGTCAATCACCCCGGGAATCTTCCTTATCTCGTCTGCCACTTCCTTGATCGGGCTGTACAGCTTGCTATCCATCTTCAGCACAAGATCGTAGTCAAAGCCCAGGTCGTTGTTCTTGGCCATGAAATTGGTCTGCCGTTGCAGGACAAGCGCTGAGATTATGAATATGAACGACAGGACATATTGCAGGATCAGCGTGATGGTCCTTAGTCCGCCGCCTTTCGCGGTCATCGAGAATGCGCCCTTCAAGACCAGGGCAGGCTGGAAGGACGTGCTGTAATATGCCGGAATAAGGCCCGAAACCAAAGCCACTACAACAGCTACAGCGCCGCCAATCAATATTACCGTAATGTTCTTCCCTGGAGCCATACTTCCGGAAAGGAATGTGGCCCAAGAGGTTCCGCTAAGCGTCCTCATCGTGAGGACTCCTAACAGGAAGGCTGCTCCGACTATCCCGAATGCCAGTAGAAGTTGCCTTAGGATAAGTGAACGCCTGGAGGCCCCATACACTTTCCTGGTGTTAATATCCTTGATACGGAACGGGATGGAGGCCATCGCGAAATTGATGTAGTTGAAGGCGGCGATCGAGAGGAAGAGGATGGCGATCGCAAGCAGGATGTAGCACATCAATTTGTTCCCGCCGGTCTTGTTGCCGAACAAATCGCCCTCCCACATGAACCAATGGGAGTGCAGTTTGGTGATACGGTATTCCGTGTCCTCACTAAAGACCTTGACCTTCCGCACGGCATCACTGACGGAACGGATGTCGGCTCCGTGAGCGAGTTTCACATAACACATGTGGTGATTGTAGTTTGGAAACTCAAGGTCGGTGTCTCCTTCATGGATGAGAATCCCGTTAACCATGGTCTCGTTCTCTTTCCTGTCCTTGTAGATACCAACGATCCTGCACTCGGACCTGCCGAATTTATTGTAAAAAATCTCGCCGATTGGATTCCTGCCGGGGAAGTAAAGCTCCGCGGCTGACTCAGAGACCAGGGCGTCACCCTCGGTAGCGAAATCTTCCTTTCGTCCGGCCAGCAAGGTTATGTTGAAAACATCAATGACGGAAGTCTCTGTTATTCCGTAATTTATGCCTTTGACTCGCTCATATTCTCCGCTCTTGCCTTTAATCTGGATTATTCCGAGCTGGTCGCCTTTCCTTCCGAAAAAGTCACAGGCGGCGACGATGTCCGGGGAACAGTCTTTTATCTTCTGTACCGCGGGGCGGGTGACCATGGGAGAGTAATTACCATCAAAAGACGATAAGTTTTCAACCATATAGACATCTTTCCCGCCTTTGAACCGGTCATACCGGTAGTCCCACCAGACCTGGCTCATCAGGATCAGGAACACCGCGAACGCTATTCCCAACCCGATGATGTTCAGCAGCGCCGAAATCCAAGTTGTCTTGAATATTCTCATCTATTCTTCCTGCTTATAGATTCTTCGCTTCGCTCAGAATGACAGTTAAAAAACCAAGACATCAGAGTCGCCATAAGTGTCGTAGCCCGAAGTGATGACCTTCTCCCCAGGCTCCAAACCCTCCAGAACCTCGTAATACTGAGGGTTTTGCCTCCCGATACGAATCTCCCTCTTGACGGCCTTGTTGCCATCCTTGCTGACTACATAGATCCATTTCCCACCGGTCTTCTGGTAGAAGGTGCCGCGCGGAATGATGACCGCCTCCTCAGGCTGGCCAAGCTGGAGATTGAGGTAATATGTCTGGCCGGCGCGGATGTTGTCCGGCTGCTCCCCATCAAACTTGAAATCGGCCTTGAACTTGCCGTCACGCACCTCAGGATAGACCTTGCGGATGACCGTCGAGAAAGTTTCGCCCTGACGCTCGAAAGTGGCTTCCAGGCCGGAAACGACCCTGTCGATGTAATGCTCATCTATCTGGGCCTCAACCTTATAAGTACCGACAGAGTTGATCTGGCCGATCTTCGTGCCGCTGGCGATGCTCTGTCCGAGGACCACGTCCAGCAGTCCAAGCTCTCCGTCGATCGGGGCCTTTACGATGAGGTTGTCCTTACGCTTGCGGATCATGTGCATGTTCAGGAGCATGTTCTCAAGGCTCTCCTCCATCCTGTCAACCTGGGTCCCGCGGTAGAGGCTGTCCTGGCGGGAACGCTCGCGGATGAGGTCATATTTCTTGATTGCGAGCTCATAATCCTCCTTTGCCTTAAGGTACTCCTCCTTGGCGATCAGTTTGTCCTCGTAAAGAGCCTTCTGCTGCTCATAAGCCCTGTGGAGTTTCTCGACATTGGTCCCGTACTCCAGCTCATTCTGGCGCACGTCCAGTTTCTGCTGCTCCATCTGGATCTGCGTGTTTCGTAGAATGTTCTCTTTTTCAGCGAGTTCCGCCTCAGCATTCAGGATCTGGAGATCCAGGTTGTCGTTGCTCAGCACAAGGATCGGATCCCCTGCCCTGACCTTCGAACCCTCCTCTATCAAGATGGACTGGACTATTCCACCCTCCTGAGGGGAGAGCTGGATTGTCGTCATTGGCTGTACCCGGCCGCTGACCCGGATGTAGTCGTTGAACTCTCCTCTTGTGGCCGTGCTGACGGTCAAAGTGTCCTTGTCCACCCGCAGGGTCTTGTTGTTGGGACGGGCGATGAGATAGATTATGAATATTCCCAGAAGCGCTCCGAGCCACCACGGCACTGCCTTCTTTGTGAACGCCACTCTCCAACCTGTTTTCTTCTCGATGATCTTATCCATGATATTATTAGATTCTATTGATTTACATATTCAATTCCACTATAGTACTTGACGACGGCATCCTTGATGAGATACTTGAACTGGCTGTTCATCTCGTCTGCCTTTGATTTGAGGTAATTGTTCGTCGCTGTCTGAAGCTCGAGAGGCGAGATCAGTCCCTGCTCCATCTTCTTGAGGTTGAGGTTATAAGCCTCCTCCTGGATCTCGGACTTGTAGCGAGCCTGCTCGTATGCCGCCTCGCTGCCGTCGCGGTCCTGAACTGCCCTTCTGACCTCGCTCTCCACATCCCTGCGCTTCTGGTCGTACTCGGCGGTGGCCTTCGCCAGGGCATTGCGCTGCTTGGCTATTCTAGACTGTTTCTGCATCCTGCCCCAAATCGGGATCGACATCGACATCTGGACATATTGTCCGCCATTATTCTTGAGCTGATCCCTGAAAGAAGCTGTCTGGGATCCGGCATAAGTGTAGTAGGTTGTGCCCCAGCCACCGTACACGCTCAGGGAAGGGATCAACTGCCATTTGGTCGTGTTGAGAGTGCGCTTGGCGTTTAGCATCGTGCCTTCGGCGATCAGGACCTGCGGGTTGTTTTCCAGGGCGTAGGAGACGATAGATTCTTCTATTGTGTCATCCTGAGCGGGAGCGAAGGATCTGACATCCGTGTCAATCACCAGCTCCTCCTCCGGAGGCCAGAACATCAAATCTCCCAGAGTCATCAGCTGATCCTTATAAGAGTTCCTCATGTTGGTGAGGTCGTACTGCCTGTCGGCCAGCTCGGAGCGCATCTGCACCACATCCGCATGGCCTTTCTGACCAAGTTCCTCCTGCTTCTCGGCTTTGCGGAGAGCCATCTCGGCGGTCCCGATCTGCTCCTCGTAGATGCCGACTAAACGCTTGTAGTACACCACGTTGTAATATGCCTCCATCACCGCCAGGCAGATGTCAGCCTCGACTTGCCTCTCCTGCGACTCACTGATCGCGAGGCCGGTCTTGGATATCTTCAGATTGTTGACAGCTGAGAATCCGTCGAAAAGATCAATTCCCGCGCTGAGGCTGTAGCCGTTGTGGAAAGATGTCTGGGTGAAATAGGTGTTGGTCTGCGGGTCGATCGAACGTCCGAAGTTATAGTAAGCGTTCGTCCCGGTGTTGAGACTCGGTGTAAACGCCTGAAGGATGGCGTCCCGACGCGCGATCCTCGCGTCGCTGGAAGATGCCTGCTGGATCCTCATCTTCGTGGAGTTCGAGATGGCGTACTCCATACACTCTTTCAGAGTCATCGGCTTTGAAGACTCCTGGGCTCCGGAAGTGACCGGGAGCCCAAAAGTCATCACTAAATACACACAAATAAAAGCTATAAAAGGAGTTCTCATAATCTGTCGTGCCGTGCTTTACACTTTTTATTTATATACATGCGAAAGCATTTACTGTGCCAAATGAGTTAATGGTTTAATAACCAATCATTTAACGAAAAACCACAAGTGTAAAAAGTGTAAAGGACTTTACACTTTTTTGTAAAGCCCTTTACACTTTTTCAATCCGCGTAGACTGATTATCTCAGGATCGGGGAGATGATTTCCGTGAGGAGGTCGTTTTCGAGAAGGAAGCCGTCGTGGCCGAATTTGGAGGTGATGCCGATGTGCCTGGATCCGGGAATCATGGGCGCCCAGCGCTCGATCTCCATAGGGGGGAATATTCCGTCAGTGTCGATGGAAATGACTGTGGTATTGGCTGTTATCCTTCCAAGAGCCGCCTCGACTCCTCCTCTTCCACGGCCGACATTGTGGCTGTCCATGGCGTTGGCGATGGTCCAGTAGGAATACGCGTCGAAATTCCGGTTGACGAGTTTGTCTCCCTGATGACGCTCGTAAGAGGCCGCCCTGCCGGCGAACAGGCAATCTGGATCCGGCTCGCTCTGACGGATCTCGAAGCCCTCGAAGCAACGGTAGGAGATCAGGGCCTGAGCTCTCGCGCAACGCAGTCCGTTCGCTCCTCCTGAGAGGTCCTTGGCCTGCCGGAAAGTCTGGTCGGCCTCAAGGGCCATTCTCTGGGCCTCCATCCAGGCGGTCATCCAAGGGGAGATCCTCGGGGCGGTCGCGATGAACAGGGCGTTCTTGAAAAGCTCCGGCTCGGAGACAGCCCACTCAATGGCCTGGAATCCTCCGATCGAGCTGCCGATCAGAAGGTCTATCTTCTCGATTCCCAGGTGTTTCCGTACAATCTGGGAGGCTGCGGTCATGTCCCTGAGGGTCAAGGCGGGGAAGTCCAGCATGTAGGGCTTCCCGGTCTTCGGATTTATCGATGCCGGCCCCGTGCTGCCGTAAGGTGATCCGGGAATATTGGCGCAGATGACGAAATGCTTTTCGGTGTCGATGGCTTTTCCAGGACCAACCATTCCGGGCCACCAGTCCTCAGGATCGCTGTTGGCGGTCAGGGCATGGCAGATCCAAACTACTTTGCCGCCGCGGATTCCGGAGGTGTGGTAGACGATTTCCAGCGGCTCAAGGGTGCCGCCTGCCTCGAGGTCGAGTCGGTCGATTATTAGGGAGTTCCTATTCATGTGCGGCGGCGAGGGCTTGCTCGATGTCGTAAATGATGTCCTCAGGGTCCTCCAGGCCGATGCTAAGGCGCATCAGGTCCGGGGCGATCCCTGCCGCCCTAAGCTGCTCGTCGGTCAACTGGCGATGGGTGTGGGAGGCCGGGTGGAGGATGCAGGTGTGGCAGTCAGCGACATGGGTCTCGATAGTGATTAGTTTGAGATTGTCCATGAAGCGGTTGTCAAACTCCCTGCCGCCCTTCAGACCGACGCACATCACGCCGCTGAATGCTTTCAAATATTTTGTGGCCAGTTCGTGGTGAGGATCATCTTTCAGTCCAGGATAGCGCACCCAGGCGACATCCGGATGATTCACAAGGTACTCGGCCACCTTTTGGGCGCTCTCGCTGTGACGGGCGATCCTGACGTGGAGGCTCTGCAGACCGAGGTGGAGGTAGAAGGCGTTCTGGGGGCTCTGGATTGAGCCGAGATCCCTCATCAGCTGGCTTGTGGCCTTGGTGATGAAGGCCGCCTTCCCGAAGGCCTTGGTGTAGATCAGGCCGTGATAGGACGGATCTGGGGAACAAAGACCGGGATATTTGTCAGCATGGGCATCCCAGTCGAAGTTGCCGCTGTCCACCAGCGCTCCACCAACGGCGACCCCGTGGCCATCCATGTATTTGGTGGTTGAGTGAGTGACGATGTCGGCTCCATATTCAAAAGGCCTGCAAAGGACCGGTGTGGCGAAGGTGTTGTCAATCACAAGTGGCACTCCATGGCTATGGGCTATTCGAGCAAACTTCTCTATGTCAAGCATTTCCACACCAGGGTTGGAAAGGGTCTCCCCGAAGAGGAGTTTGGTCTCGGGTCTGAAGGCGGCGCTGATCTCTTCCTCAGAAGCGTCCGGTGAGATGAAGGTGACCTCGATTCCCATTTTGGGAAGTGAGGTTCCGAGCAGGTTGAAAGTCCCGCCATAAATATTCCCGGCACTGACGATATGGTCTCCGGCGGAGCAGATGTTAAGGCAGGCGAAAAGGTTCGCCGCCTGGCCAGAGGAAGTCAGCATAGCGGCCACTCCACCCTCCAGGGCAGCTATCTGGGCTGCGACCATGTCGTTGGTGGGGTTCTGCAGTCTGGTGTAGAAATATCCGCTGTCCTCAAGGTCGAAAAGCCGGCCCATCTGGTCAGAAGTCTCGTATTTGAAGGTTGTGCTTTGCACGATGGGAATCTGCCTGGGGTCGCCCTTCCCGGGGTTGTAACCGGCTTGGACACACAAGGTTCCAATACCGAAAGTTCGTTTTCCTGAAGCCATTTGAATTTGTCAGTTAAAAATGAGTGACAAATATATGAAAAAAAGTTTAGCGGAACGTCAGCTCAAAGGTTGTGGCGAAGTCATCACTGCGGATCAGTTCAAGGGTGCCGTTATGGCCTCGCATGATCTGTCGGGAGATCGAAAGGCCTATGCCGCTACCCTCTTTTTTGGTCGTGAAGAAAGGAATGAAAACCTGCTCCTTGCTGGCCTGCGGGATGGGCGTCCCATCGTTCGAGACGTCAATAATCACCTCATCCTCAACCCCGAGCCTCGCCTTGATCCAGATGTTTTTCGCGCTGGCCTGGATCGCATTTTTCACAAGATTGATCAGGATCTGGGAGATCTGCCCCTCGTCGGCGTAGATCATCAGGTCGTCTTCCTCGGGAATGTACTTGCAGGTGGCTCCCGCAGCAGAGGTGATTTCCCTGTTCAAGGCTATCACTTTGTCCATAAGTTCCTTAAGGTCAATAGTCTTTTTTATTGGCCTGGCAACTCCACTGAGTTGTCTGTAGGTCTGGACAAACTTGATAAGGTTTTTTGAGGAGTCCGAAATAGTCTCCAGTCCGGCCTTCAAGTCCAGTTCGCTGTGTCCACTCTCATCGACAGAATCGGCGAGGGCGTCGGAAAGCGATGCGATCGGAGAGACAGTGTTCATGATCTCGTGGGTCAGCACCCTGATCAGCTTGGTCCAGGAGTCCTGTTCGCTGGCTTGCCTTTGTCTCTCGAAAATAGAGCGGATGCGGTTGAGGGTCTTGTTGAACCTGTTTTTCTCCTTGAAACGGAAATTCAGTTCACCATCCTCTAGCGCATCCATCATGAAGGCTATTTTTCGGATGTCTTTTCGCCTTGTGACAAAGGTGGCGCCCACCGCGGCTGCGGCGACGGCGACAATGATGAGTATGGCAATCCAGATGGTCACAATCCGTATTTCTTCAATTTGGCGTACAAGGTAGGCCGGCTTATTCCAAGGGCTTTGGCAGCGGCGGAGATGTTGCCTCCAGCGCGGCGTACCGCTTCTTTTACAAGGGTTTCCTCGTCAGGGTTAGATTCTTCGCTCCGCTCAGGATGACAGGAGGGTTCGGGATGGCGATCAAAGTCTTCAAGGCGGAGAGATGTGCCTTCGGACAAGATGACGGCTTTCTCTATCTGGTTTTGAAGCTCCCGGATATTCCCGTTCCAATATTGCCCCGTCAATAACGATTCCGCGGATGGACTAATGCCCTCCAGTGGACGGTGGTACTTCTCCGCGAAGGTTCTCATGAATATTTCCGCGAGGGGCAGGATGTCAGCCTTCCGCTCCCTGAGGGGCGGCAAAGCTATGTGGACGGTGTTGAGCCTGTAATACAAATCTTCCCGGAAACGTCCTTCCCGGACAAGTGCCTCAAGATCCATGTTCGTGGCGCAGATCAGTCTTATGTCCACCGGCTTGGCCTCGTTGCCTCCGACACGGACCACATTCCTGCTCTGGATGGCCCGCAAGAGCTTCGCCTGGAGGTGGAGAGGAATATTCCCGATTTCGTCCAGGAATAAGGTCCCGCCATCCGCCTGCTCGAACTTGCCGGCATGGTCGGTGTGCGCGTCTGTGAAGGCGCCTTTGACATGGCCGAAAAGCTCACTCTCAAAAAGGGTTTCAGGAATGGCCCCGGCATCGACAGCTATGAAAGGTCTGGCCCTTCTTGAGCTGTTGTAGTGTATCTCCTTGGCCATCAGGTCTTTTCCGGTTCCGTTCTCGCCGGTGATCAGTACAGTCGCATCGGTGGGGGCGATCTTGGACACAGTCTTTCGGATCAATGCCATGGCAGGAGTGGTGCCCCAGAACATCTGCGTTGATCCTTCGCTTCGCATAGATCCTTCGCTTCGCTCAGGATGACAGGAGGTTGGATGACTGGATTTGATGGCTTTGTCACGGGCCGCTGTCAGGGTTTCGATCAATTTGCTGTTCTCCCAAGGTTTGACGATGAAGTCATAGGCGCCTCGCTTCATGCCCTCGACAGCCAGTTGTATGTCGGCGTAGGCGGTGAACAAGACGATTTCGATGTCCGGGAACATCTTCTTTAATTCCTTGGTCCAGTAAAGACCTTCATTGCCGGTGTTGGTTTCCGTGTTGAAGTTCATGTCCAGGAGAATCACATCCGGATGGAAGTTCTCAATGGTTGAGACAACTGTGACAGGCGAGGGGATGGTCCTCACCTCGGAGAAATGCGGAGGGAGAAGTATCTCCATTGTTTTGCGGATACCAGCGTTGTCATCAACAACTAGAATTTTCCCACTTTTGGCAGCCATGATCTTTTCCTTTAATCATCAGCAAATTTAGTGATTATTCCTTATCTTTGAATATCGAACGTGTAATCATTCTCGCAATGAAAAGATTCATCCTGATCATATTGTCGTTACAGATTCTTCTATCAAAGGATCTCCCTTCCAGCGGCATATTCATCGAGGCCGAAGCCTTCGCCGACAAAGGCGGCTGGTCGTTGGACCAGCAGTTCATGGACCTCATGGGCTCTCCTTACTTGATCGCCCACGGCATGGGCAAACCAGTCGCCGACGCCAGTACGACGGTTGATATTCCTGAGCCGGGAGTGTACCATGTCTGGGTTCGCACCTACAACTGGACCTCTCCCTGGACCACCTCCAAAGAGGGCCCCGGAGCCTTTAAAGTCAAGTTGCAGGGGAAACCTCTCAAGGCTGTTCTCGGCACGAAGGACGACTCCTGGTTCTGGCAATATGCCGGGAGCGCGAAGCTCAAGGCAGGATCCTGCCAGCTTTCGTTGTCGGACATGACAGGCTTTGACGGGCGTTGCGACGCCATCTGGCTGACAAAGGATCAAGGGACCGTTCCTCCTTCGGAAGTTACTGATCTTGAGGCCTTCCGCCGTTCTGTCGGAGCGCTTCCGGCCCAGCCTTCCGATGGCGGGGAATACGATTTCGTGGTGATCGGAGGAGGAGTCGCAGGCATGTGCGCAGCCGTTTCCGCCGCCCGGTTCGGATGCAAAGTGGCCCTCGTCAACGACCGTCCGATCCCTGGTGGCAACAACTCCTCGGAGATCAGGGTCCATCTCGGCGGCATGATTGAGCTCGGTAAATATCCGGCTTTGGGCAGGATGCTCCGGGAGTTCGGCCACTCGAAAGGTGGTAATGCCCAGCCGGCCTCCAATTACGAGGACGATAAGAAAGAGGCTTTCATCAAAGGTCAGGAAGGACTTACCTACCTGCCTTGTTTCAGAGCTGTCAAGGTCAATAAGGATGGCTCCAAGATATCCTCTGTGGTTATCAGGAATATCGAGACCGGAGAGGAACTCTGCCTCAAGGCTCCCATTTTCGCTGACTGCACTGGCGACGGAACCATCGGCTTCCTGGCTGGGGCTGACTGGATGATGGGTCGGGAAGGCCGGGACGAGTTCGGTGAGGCTCTTGCTCCTGAAAAGGGCGACAAGCTGACTATGGGTTCCTCCGTCCAGTGGTACAGTGTTGAGGACGCCAAAAAGTCCACTTTCCCTGATTTTGAATACGGTGTGAAGTTCACGGAGGACAACTGCGAGAAGGTCAAGATGGGCGAATGGACTTGGGAGACCGGAATGAACCTTAACCAGATCTACGACTTCGAGAGGATCAGGGACTATGGCCTTCTGGTGGTGTATTCCAACTGGAGCTTCCTCAAGAACCATTTCTCGGGAAAAGCTGAATATGCCAACCGTTCCCTCGGCTGGGTAGCCTACGTGGCCGGAAAGAGGGAGTCACGCCGTCTGGTCGGGGATTATATTCTCAAGCAGGACGATGTCGACAAGCAGGTGTTCCATG
This sequence comes from uncultured Bacteroidales bacterium, assembly GCA_900320965.1. Taxonomy (GTDB): domain Bacteria; phylum Bacteroidota; class Bacteroidia; order Bacteroidales; family UBA932; genus Cryptobacteroides. Next base: position 13,777 of record ONUG01000035.1, read on the forward strand.
AGGATGCCTCCTTCACAATCAACTGGCATTTCGACCTCCATTTTCCGGATCCGAAAAACACCGCCAACTTCCCCGGGACCGAGTTCAAGGCTGCCACGAAGAGTAACCCGATCTATCCCTACTCAGTGCCTTACCGCTGCTTGTATTCCAGAAATGTGGACAACCTCTTCATGGCTGGGCGAGATATCTCCGTCACGCACGTCACCCTGGGTTCCACAAGGCTTATGCGCACGGGCGCGATGATGGGCGAGGTTGTTGGAATGGCCGCCAGCATCTGCAAGGACAAGGATACGACCCCTAGGGGAGTCTATCAGCATTACCTTCCTGAGCTTAAGGCCCTTATGACCAAGGGAGCCGCCAGGACCGATATCGAGCTTCCGGATAACCAGAACTTTAACACCGGAGGTCATCTCAAGAAGCCGAAAGACATAGTCTTCTAGGTTTCCGGAGACGCTTTTACGTTGATTCTAAATCATTTCCGCAATGTCCCATGCCTATAATGAGGTGTGGGACGTTGTTTAGTTTATTAATGTTAAACTGTCTCCGGGCAACCATATTCAGTTTCTTGATTGTCATCTTGAGCGAAGCGAAGGATATTATACCAGGAAATGATATTGCTAATTACTTGGAAATTATTATATTTGTTGGAGATGGTCAGTTAAATTAATTAGTTATTAAAATGAAAAAACTACTCAGGACTGCTATTGCGGCTTTGGCTGCCGCGTTGTTTTCCATGACTATGATATCCTGCGGCCCCGATGAGCCGGACACTCCAGGTGGCAGCGGCCAGACAGTCCCAACTACTGTGACAGTGACAGGTGTTACTCTCAATAAGACTAGCCTCAACCTCGTGGACGTCGCTCCTTCCAACGCCACTAACAAGACAGTCAGCTGGAAGTCTTCTGATGCCTCTACAGCTTCAGTTGACAATAGCGGTAAGGTCACCGCCGTGAAAGCCGGCTCAGCGACGATAACTGTAACGACAGTGGATGGTTCCAAGACGGCTACTTGCTCAGTGACAGTCACCTCCAAGACAATAAGTGTCACGGGTGTGACCGTTGACAAGAATAATCTGGAGCTTACTGAGGGCGAAACAGTTGTGATCAAAGCTTCCGTATCTCCTGATGATGCGACAGACAAATCCGTGAAATGGTCATCTTCTGACGAAGCTGTGGCCACAGTAACTTCAGACGGTACGGTTTCCGCCCTTAAGCCAGGGAACGTGACAATTACGGTGAAAACCACAGATGGTTCAAAAACAGCCGTCTGCGAAGTGACCGTGAAGGCTAAATATGTTCCAGTGACAGGTCTCAAGATGAATAGTTGGGCGCTTGTTCTCGTTGTGGGTGAGAAAGCGTCTCTGGAATACACGGTTTTACCTGAAGATGCGACTAACAAGGAGGTTTCCTTCTCGTCTGGCGACACAAAAGTGGCGACAGTGGACAGCAAAGGCGTCGTCCAGGCAGTATCACCAGGATCCGCGATTATGACAATCACTTCTGCCGAAGGTGATTTCAAGGCGACTTGCACTGTCACTGTCATGGATGTCGGGGGGACCTTTGAAGTTGGGGGTATATACTACAAGAATTATGAAGGCAGAAATGTGGAAGTGGTATCAAATCCAGAATCCTCTTATTCGGGGAATATTTCAGTTCCTGCGATTGTCACAAATAATGGCGTCGAATATAATGTCTTCAGAATCGCGGCTCAAGCCTTTAGTAATTGTGAGAACCTGGTGAGTGTAACCTTGGGGAACGGCATAAAAGAGATTTCGTGGGAAACATTTACCTATTGCCCCAACCTTGAGACAGTGAAGATTCCGGCATCAGTCAATCATATCTCAGAGGACATGGATTTCTCTTATAGTCCCAAATTGGAGTTGATCGTCGACCCTGACAACAAGTGGTTTATTGTTGAAGATGGCGCCTTATACTATAATACCACATCCGGTAATTCTACTCAGAATCTTTATCTAAAATGGGTTCAGGAGAAGAAAACGGGAACTTTAAAACTCAAGGAAGAGACGGTCAGAATAGCGCAGTATTCATTGGTGAACACGAATATTGACAAGCTGGAGATTCCAGCGAGTGTAACCGAAATCGCTATGCGCTTTTTTGACAGAAATTGCAGAACTCCGCTGGAAATTGTTTTGAACTGGACAACAAAGGAAGATATTGACAGAATATCGACTCGGGAAAAAGAACCGTTCAAATTCTATTTCAATAAGACTGACATGACGAAGGTCACCGTCTCCGTTCCCGCCGGCACCAAGGCCTTCTACCAGGCTCATTGGCTCTGGGGTGCCTGCGGCAAGATCGTGGAACGGTAGTTACGGAGAATCAATAATTATTCATGCTGGAGAAAACATGGTGATGGCTGGCTCCTCCAGGCTTCCCTTACGCTGCTCGCCGTAGATGGCCGGAACCATCGAAAGCTTGCGTTGCAGGATTGTGGAGATTTCGAATCGCTCGGTCATGATGTCGTACAGCAGCACACCCTTTTCACGGGCTGTGTCGAAGCATTTCTCCAGCAGGGCGAAATTCGCCTCATCTATGGCCATCGGTTTGTCAGCCAGCACGTTGATACCGGCCTCCAGAGTCCGCTCGATGTATTCAGTCTTCTTGGCGTTATTGCCGGCGGTCACCTCGACAAGCCCAAGGACATAACCTTCTAGGTGGTCAGCTTATTGATAGCAGAGTTTTTTAGTCTCGGTATCCCTTGAATAGTGGCGGAAGAAGTCCCAGATCAGCTTGGCTGCAGGCTTGAAATTCCAGTGACCGTAATTATTGATGACCATAAGGCGGATCAAGGGCTTTTCTCCTTTGTAAAGTTGCCCGGACTCTATCGTTATGTCCTCACTCTTGCCGGTATGGATGAGCGTCCTGTCCCGCAGGACTATTCCGAAAGTCGGATCCACGTTGAAATCCAGATCGCCTGTAACGGGCATTCCGTTGATTGTCTGGTAGATACGCCAGACATTGAGGTAAGGATTGCCTTCCCAGTGATCTTTGTCGAAGAAACGGATCGTGTCGTCGTGAGTGCCGACAACGGAACAATACGCGACTTCCACATGACCCCGTTTCTGAATGGCCTCGTTCATCAGCGGTTCGGAGCCGTAGGCATAGTAACCAAGTCCATTTCCGGAGAATATGCCACCTGAATGGCCGGCGACGGCAGCGAAGAGGTGGGATTTTCGGACACCGAGCATATTGCTGGTCATCGCTCCGGCCGACAAGCCTTCCGCATAGATCCTGGAGCCGTCTATCTGGGGATATTTCTGACGCAGGACGCTGATCACCGCCTCTATTCCGTCAAGTCCCATAGGCACATAACCGTTGCCTCCCTGCCATTCCATTTCCACGACCATAAACCCTTCTTCAGCAGCCAGTTCCGGGAAGCCGGAAGTCTCGCTTTGGGTGCGGGGATCGTTTCCGTGGCCATGTAGGAGCACGACCAAAGGAACCGTACCGGGAGCGGCATCCAGAGCCTGCTTCGGAATATATTCATACCAAAGATACTTGTCCGGATTTTCCGGCCTGGACGGAGCGTTCATGTCCACCAAGGGATATTCAACTACATTGCGCTGTATTCCTATCTTGTCGAATACGGGGATTGAGACCAACTCAAAGTTCTTCACGCCTTCCCGATTGTCGATTCCCCGGCTCATGTAAAAAGTGTGGAACAGGTTGTTGTACCGGTAGTTGGCGCTAAGTACCTTGTCCCAAGCCTCGGCGAACAGCGTCTCCCAAGAGGCTTTTTTATCCGTATTCACTACCACCTTCTGCAGAGGGTCCGCAGGGGCGGAATCACTTGCCGCCTGATATGGTCTCGCGACTTTCGCCGCGTTTTTCCCTCCGATGAACGCCGGAACAGGATACTTGCAGGTTTTTCCTGGCTCGCCGTCGATTGAGACGATCCCGGCTATGGCTCCAGTCAGATCCGTGGCGGACAGTTGACGGTTAACGAATGTTGCCCCGGAACCGAGCCCCACAACCTTAATATTTGTCGGAGCCCCTCCTCTTCCGATCAATCCGGTGAAGGTTTCCAGGTCCTGATCCTGCCACTTGCCTGAAGAGGGGTTGACAATCAATATCCGTCCGCCATATTCCTTGACGATCCCGATAAGGTTCAGTCGCTCAACTAGTTCCAGGGCCTGACCGTTATCCAGTTTGCTGTCCGGGAACACATAGAACGCCGGGCCGAAGCCTGCTCGGGAATGGATGTCTCGTTCTGGCCGCATGTTGTAATTAAGGACGGAAGTGCCCTCAATGACCGAGAACTGATTTATTGGGCCCTGTGGGCGCATGCCTGGTTGTGCGGAGACAATAATCCCAGCAAGGGATAACACAACCGCCGTCAACAATCGACTTCCTTTCATATCTCAATCTCGTTTTTGCAAATAGATACAAAATAATTAAAAATACAGATTCTTCGCTTCGCTCAGAATGACAGTGGCTGGCGCTCTAACAACTGGGTTATTTCGCGGCGGCTTCGATGAGTAGGCCTTGGCAGGAGGAGATGACGCACTCGTACCAGCCTTCTGCATCCCTTCGCATCGGAAGATAGGAATCGCCACACTTGACCGACACTTCACGGCCTGGAGCCTTGAAGCGCAGTTTGTGGGTTTTCGGAGCCTTGTCGAAAGGATCGTCAGCGACGCAGACGAACAGGGCCTTGCCATCGCCTCCACCCTTGGCTGTCATTTCGCCGATAACCAGGGGACAACCGGCGGACAAGTCGGTGAAGACTTCATCCTTGTACACCGGCAAGCTCTTCTCACCGGTCCCATCCAGCATATCCGAACCATTGAACCCGATGAAAGAAGTTGATTTTGAGACGTAACGCATGTAATCATTTCCAATGGAGTGAAGCTCGGCGTTAATCTTCTTCAGTTTGTCATACTGCTGGGTCTTAACTCCTTTCTCATCCAGCACCTGGTTGGTCCACCAGCCGGCGGTGTAGCAGGCCCAGGTTAAGTTCTCGGCACCGAAAGCCAGTGCGGAATACGCCTGGAAGCGCAGCTCGTTCTCCGTTATCCAAACCTTTGGGTCATAGCTGTTTACCTGAACAGTGACCCACATTCCACGGCCAGTCTTACGGCAAGCGTCGGAGACGACCCTGAGGTTGGCGTAATCCTTGGCCACTCCAACGTTCTTGTAATAGAAATCATAGGAGATGTAGTCGGCCGGGACGTACTCGCAATACTGCCTGATGTGCTCCTCATAAGTGGGAGTCCCCAGCTGGTTCTTGGTCTGGTCCGCTGAGTTCTGGGACACTGAGGCGTAGTTAGGGTAAAGGTTGAGGAATGCGAACTGGTTGGGGAAAAGCTCCTCCACTTTTCTCATAACCTCTCCGTAATACGGGAAATCCAAGGCAGAGGGCTCGTCACCGATGTCTATGCCCCAGATCGCCGGATGATCCTTGAAAGAAGCCGCGGCCTCCTCATATTTCGAGATAGGATTGGTCTCGGAGAGTTTCCCCGCATTGTCTCCGTCTCCGCCCCACCAGCCGGGTACGACTCCGCTGACAATAGCCCCGACCCCGTACTTGCTGAAAAGGTCAAGAGCCGGACGATCGTTCTCCATGCAGATCACAAAATCCACTCCGCACTCAGCCAAATCCTTGATGTGGGCCTCGGTACGGGCGTACGGACGGAGGTGGTAAACTCCGATGTTCAGCCGGTTTCTGTCCATCCGGCCGGATTTGGTGACATAATCCTGAGCAAAGACGCCAATTGATGACGCCAACAAAATCAAAACGCAAATAAATCTTCTCATGACCATGAAATCAGGAACAAATAATATTAGGCTTGAAGCCAGGTGTGCTTCTTTACACTGTAAAGGGGTACAAGGGGGAGTATAATGGGGGTTTTCTTGATATATTCCTGATACTCAGGATCTTCCCCGTAAGATTCGTCTTGCCGGATCTCAAGCCTTCTGGCCCCGCTGAACATCACATAGACAATCCCGATGTAGCCGATGGCCACGATGACCCATTGCCAGGCGCTTAAGGACGCGCCGATGGCGGAAAGCAAAGCCCCGGTCCAGATCACGAGCTCTCCAAGGTAGTTGGGGCAGCGGACGATCTTGTACAGCCCGGTGTCCACGAAACGCTTGGAATTGATCTTTTTAGCCGCTGATTTCTGAGCGTCCGCCCCGGCTTCAAGCAGCACTCCGCAAGCCATCATGGCGGCTCCTATCCAAGCCCATAAATCGTTGACAGGTAGGCCTTTGGCTGTATTTGCCAGCCTGAATGCCACAGGGCTCACCTGGCCCACATAAAGAAGGGCGCAGAAGATCCAGACAGAGAGGATTACCCCAATGGGCTTCTTTTTCTGGAGCGAAGGATCGTAAAGGATCTTGCGGTACGCCGCGGCCTTTCTTTCCCTGATGAGCAGATAAGTCCCCAACCGGCAGCCGAAGATGAACATCACAGCGAGCAGAAGAGCGGTCGGGGGAGTCACGGCTCCGGCGAAAATGATGACCAAGGTAAGGGCCAGGGCGGCTATTCCATAGCCGTACCCGAGGCTGAAGAAATAGATGAAGTATTTCCAACCGACAGCTGACACCACCAGTGACACAGCGAGAAGAATCCAGAGATATGTCATGGTTATTATGTTTTTATAACATCAAAAGTACACAATTATTCGTTATCTTTGTTAACATGAAGAGAATAGTTTCAATTATGATGGCCTTTCTGGCCATCTCCGTCATCCTTGGAGCGCAGACCAAGGTCATGTCCCATAGAGGTTATTACGCCCATCCGGGCTCGTTTGAGAACACCCTGACAAGCCTCCGGGGCGCACAGATGCTGGGAGTCGAGGGTGTCGAGCTGGATGTCCATCTTTCAACCGATGACTCCCTTGTGATCCTGCATGGCCCGAAGATCGCCGGCTCGGAGTACAAAGACGTCCAGAAGCTGGATTTCAAGACAATCCGGTCTTGCGTCCTTCCCAACGGCGACAAGGTTCCGACGCTCAGGGAATATTTCACCCAGGCGAAGAAGACAGCTGCCCTGATGCTCTTCCTGGAGCTTAAAGCCCATCCGACAAAGGAGAGGGAAACAACTCTGGCTGAAAAGGTTGTCGCTCTTTGCGACGAGATGAACATGTACGACCAGGTCACTTTCATCTCTTTCAGCGAGCACCTTTGCGACGAGATTCTAAGGCTCCGGAAAGGCACTAAAGTGATTCCGATCTCCAGCAGCAAGGCTTACACGACCGAGGAACTCCTCAGGCGGGGCTATGCCGGAGTCTCCTACCACATGGGTGTCGTGATGAACCGGACCCATCTTCTGGATGAGGCCCATGAGGCCGGACTTCAGACGGTTCTCTGGCCGGTCAACAGCTACGATCTGGCCGATTTCGCCATGCGCCACCATGTCGATTACGTCAGCTCGGATGAGCCGCAGGCGATGCTGAACCTGATGTCGGCTGTCCGGGAACTCCAGTGGAAGCAGACCAAAAAGCTGATTGTATTTGATCTGGACGGGACTCTGACCCAGCACAAGCAGCCTCTCACGGACGCCAACAGGGCTGTTCTGGACACTCTCATGAAGCGCTACGAGGTCATCATGGCCGGCGGCGGCAACTGCAAGAGGATCTACAACCAGATGGGGCAGTACCCGATCACGATCCTTGGCAACTACGGCATGGAGGAGAGTCGGATCGTGGACGGAGAGTTCAAGATGGTCCGTGAGGAAACCAGCCCCGTGGACCGGAAGTTCTTCGACAAAAAGACGGCCGAGCTCCGCAAGAAATACGGCTACACTGAGTACAAGGGCGATTCCAATGAATATCATCAGTCCGGAATGGTCACTTTCGCCCTCCTCGGCACCAAGGCAGACCAGGCGGACAAACTTGTCTTCGATCCGGACAAGATCCGCCGCAGGGAGATGTTCCCCGAGGTCAGCGAGATATTCAAGGACTATTCGGTCTTTATCGGCGGGACGACTTCTTTCGACATAACCCCTAAGCAGTATAACAAGTACGACGCGGTCATGCGCTATGCCGCGGAAAAGGGATATGTCAAGGACCAGATCCTCTTTGTCGGGGACGATTTCACGGACGGCGGCAACGACAGCCAGATTCGCCTCGGAGGGATGGACTACATCCGGATCGACGACTACACCCGTCTTCCCGAGAAAATGAAGTTCATGTTCTGAAATTGGAGATAATAAACTTATGAATATGAGAAAGTTATTAGTTCTTGCCATGACATTGGCGGTGTTGATGTCCTGCCAGAAAACACCGGAGGTGAATCTCCCTTGGGCCGTCGCCCACAGAGGTTGCTGGCTTAAGGACGGAGAGGAGTTCTACATCAACGAGAACTGCCCTGCGGGAGTCAAGATGGCCGCCCAGTACGGCTACCCGGCCATCGAGTGCGATGTGAAGTACACCCTTGACAGCGTGATGGTTATCATGCATGATGCCACGATCAACCGCACGATGCG
>ONUG01000202.1 GCA_900320965.1 uncultured Bacteroidales bacterium
ACTTGTGCTTGAACTGGAGCGACGCGTTGTAGTTACGATAGTTGAAGGTCGTATCACCTCCGAAAGTGAACTTGTCTTTAGCGAAATAACCGAAAACCCGAAGTGTGTTCTTATCATCGAAATGATGGGTTATTCCAAGGTTGGCATCCGCGAAACCGGCCTCGCCTCCGCCATATTCGCTTTCCTCTGGCAACAGGCCGAGCAGCCAGTCGGAATATGTGACCCTTGCCCCGGCGATGACAGAGGTCTTGCCCTTGGCTATAGGCCCCTCCAGATGGAGGCGGCTGGTCAGGATGCCGATCCCGGCCGAGCCTTTCCACTTTTGATTGTCACCGTCTTTCGACCTGACATTCAGCACGGATGAGACTCTTCCGCCATATTCCACAGGGATCGAGCTCTTGAAGAGTTCCACATTGTCAACAATGTCAGGATTGAAGGAAGAGAATATCCCGAACATGTGGGTCGGATTGTAGATAGTGTTCTCGTTGAACAGGATGAGGTTCTGATCGGCAGAGCCTCCACGGACATTGAACCCCGTGGACACCTCACCCACGCTCTTGACTCCCGGCAGGGTCAGGACAGCCTTCAGGACATCACCTTCCCCGAACACGGTCGGAATCTTATTCAATGTCTTCATACCGATCCTCTCGATGCCCATGGCCGCAGTCCTGTGGTTGGCCATGCTCTCCGCTGACACCACCGCGCCTTTCAACATAGTGACCTTCTCTGTCATGACCACATCGAGACTGCCTTCCGAAAGGATGTTGACATTCAGGGCAAGTTGCTCTTTCGATTCAAGACTGAAATTGAGAACATTCTCTCCTTTAGGCAGTTGGATCTTGTAACGACCTTTCGCGTCCGTCCGGACATAGGAGGAAGTCTTGTCGTCATAAATCACAACACCGGGCAACGGCTCTCCGGTCTCATATTCAAGGACAACACCGCTGACCGCACTCTTACCTGGCCTTGCCTGCGAGACGGAACCGATAGTGTAAATCTTGTTCTTATAAGAAGTCGTGACCTTGTTGTCGGCGTATTGGACGGTAACCGTATCTTTCTTCTCATCATCAAAATACCCGGATGGGAGTCCTAGCCCGGTGCCGGGGAGTGAACTCACGACTATCTTGGCAGGAGGGACAGTCTCCGAACCGGGACGCCAGACAGGCGGCAGTTCCGAGAACATGGGCTCGCCGGCGGCGCCCTTCATTCTCTTCTTGAAAGCGTGCTTCCTAAGTTTTATGACCTTGCCATCCTCAATCGCATGATAAGACACGCTGTTCTTGAAATAAGTATAGACGGACGAGTCATATTCAGGATCAAAATAGCCGATCCCCTCACCGTTATGGTTGTTGCCGTCCGTCAACATGTTTTTCCGGACTTTACGCAAAAGCGGTACCCTTCCGTCACGGACAATCTCGAAGAAGCCCTCTTCAGCCTCCGTGTAACCCAGATAGCGAAGATTAAGAAAACGCTTCCCGCCCATCGTGAACCACGCGACCTGGTCTATGAACACCGAGACTGGTGTGACGCCCGAATCCTGTCTGACCAGCAATTCCCCCTGATAAGCGTCAACATTCAGGAACAAGTGCTCGTAAAGTTTGCCGTTGTAAAAGACAGAACCTTCCTCAAACTGTTCCTTTTCCCAATAATAAGTTCCGTTGAAATGGAAGGGATATGCTTTGGGGAGAGATCCCCTGAACAAGGAGGCCGAACTTTCTGGCAAGCCGGAAAAGGCAAGAGACTGGGCGTGAAGTCGAGGCCACGGCACCAGAATCATGACAAATATGACAGCCCGTATTAAGAGTTTGTGATTCATCCGGATATGCTTCGTTCTATCTATATAACGCAAAAATAATTGAAATACGGCACAAAAAAAACAGAAAAATCCCTCTAAATGGCACAAAATGCTATATTATCACCTGACGGACTCGAGATCTGCCGACGACTGATTCCTTGGCGAAGTCACCCGGAATTAGTATCTTTGGTGAAAAACCGTTTCTATGGTGACAGATAACAATCTCGGAAGTTTTATCAAGTCCTTGTCGGCGGCTATCTGTGTGTCTCTCTGCCTTGTCTCCTGCGGAAAGGCGGACAGGTTCAACTGGGAGAAAAAGGACGGCGAAATGGCCCTGACAAAAAACGGGGAGATTATAGGAACGCTGGAAATACCTGACATTAAAGGAGTTTCCCATAAAGAGAAGATTGAGGCGCTGGACTCCGCCACATTCAAGGTAACCGTGGGGTTCAAGGCTGACGAGGATCTGGACTCCATCCGCCTTCAATGTGGCTTCACCCATCTGGAAACCAGCGCTTTCTGGATGATCCCGGCCGTCAATTACAACGGCAACAACTGGGGCCGTGGGAAAGAGCCAAAAGGGGCGAAAGCAGACGGACAATGGCGGAGCGTCTCATTCCGCCGTACTCCTATTCCCGGAGCGATGTATTCCGAGGGAAACAGCTATGCCGCGGCGACTTGGGCAGAGGCCCCAAAGTCCTTGAAGGACAACTTCTCCTGCTCAATCCGGCCGGATGAATCCCAGACAAGTCACGTCTATCTGTGGCCCGAGGAAGAAATGCCTGTCACCTACGCCAACCGGGACCGCTTCGAGCCCGGATGGCGTCAGACCTGTCCCCTCAAGAAAGGGGAAACCGTTGAGTTACAGATATATATTCACATCTCCCCGGTTCAAGAAGAACATAAGGCAATGCGTTCCTTCCTTACCAAAGCATGGGAAATGGCTCCAAAACCGCAGATTGAGGTGTTCTCCCCCGAGAAGCTTTGGGAACTGGGAATTCGCTATGCGAAGGAATCGCTTTGGGCGGAGGAAGGGCCCTATAAGGGCTTCAGTATCGGTCTCGTGCTCGACGGCGAAGGAAAATGGAAGCAGCGCCCAGGCTGGAAATACGAGATCGGCTGGTGCGGTCAGAACGCCTCACTGGCAATTTCCCTCCTGAGGGACTACCAGAAGACCGGCTCGAAAGAATCTCTCGATAAAGCCATCGCCACCCTGGACACCTGGACAAAGTGCTTGCTGCCGAATGGGTTATTCGTAACAAACTATGACAATATCCTTTACAACAACCCTGGCGGCTCGATCGATGCCTGCAACCTCGGAACCGCCGCGGTCAATTATTTCGAGGCGTTCGATGTGGCCAAGGAATGTGGCGTGGAACGTCCTGAATATGAGAGGATAGCCTACTCCATTTGCGACTTTGTCGTCTCCGACCAGCAGGAAAACGGATGCTACGCCAAAGGATGGACCCCTGACGGGAAGGCCATCTACCGGGAAGGCACCATCGGATGCTTCATGGTTCCCGCGATGATCGAAGCCTACCGCAGGAGCGGAAACCAGAAATACCTCGATTCCGGGCTCAAAGCCTACACGCATTATCTTTCCGAGCTGAAAGAGAACGGGTTCACAACCGCCGGGGCGCTGG
>ONUG01000154.1 GCA_900320965.1 uncultured Bacteroidales bacterium
GACGGCCTGGTTGGTGGCGTTTGAAGGAGTGACGGAGGCCGCTATGGTCTCGCTTCCACCCTCTGTGAGGGTCAAGGAAGTCTTGCTGAGAGAGACTCCTGTCACGGCCACCGTGGTGGGCCCTGGAGGAGTGGGGGTAATAATCTCCTGCTCTTTGTCACCGCAGGCGACAAAGAACAGCGACGTCACGGCCGCCAACACGGAGGCCTTGATGATGCTTTTGAATGACGTTTTCATGGGTCTGTATTATAAGATTTGAATAGTTTTTGTCTAATAACGTTATGGCATTCAAATATAATAAAAAAACAGAAATTAACAATATGATACGATTATTTGGCTTTCGAGAAGGAATATGGCCTGTCCTTTCACAGAGCAGCATCAGGAGCATCGAATGCGTAGAGTACCCTGAGCTTGGCATGGAGGCCATCTGGAAGTCCTTTACACGGATCTTCCAGATGGCCTCCATCCTCGTCGATGACAAGGGTAACGACTTCTTCAAGAAACTCGGGCTGTAATCAGCGTTTGATAATCAACACTGCGTCAGCGTGGATATCTGAATCGTCAGACAGGAACCTAAGGCTTCCTGTATGACCTTTTTTGAAGGTATAGGACCCGAGGCTTACCCATTCGCCCCTTGTCTGGCCCTCAACTAGCAGGCTGCCCCTGTCGAAAGGAACGGTTTTGACATCGTCCCCGACCTTGATCTCAAACGTTGTGTTCTTGCATCCGTTTGCTTGCTGGAATGCATAGATGTCATACTCTCCGTCAAGGTTGGAAGGAATGGAATATTCCAGGTGATTGTCCCCAGGCTCTCCCTCAAACCTGAGATAGCTCCTTCCATAGGAACCTCCGCCCCAGACGACTTTCCAGTTGTCCTTCCCAACGATATACTCAGAATCTTCGTCTATGAGAATCTCCGGTTCTTTTCCGTCAAGGTACGGATCTTCCCTGAGGACCTGCTGGATCTTGCTGACGTCGATCGTCTGTACATCGCCCTTGCCTGCCATGGCTGCAGCTAAGCCTGCTACCTGGCCCATACCCATGAAGACGGGTTCCATCCTTATGGATCCGTATGCAATGTGTGAGGCTGAGAGGCAGACAGGAACAAGCAGGTTGACACATTCTTCCCTTTTGGGGGTCAGACTACGGTAGGAAACAGGGTAGGGGTGGCTGACACCTTTCTGGACATCTCCCTCGTTCTTCACCATCAGCTTGCCGTCCCTTTCGACGACAATCCTCTGGCAGTTATGGGAATCCATTCCATAGGCGGCGTATCCTATTCCATCGGTGATTTCTGTCTTCCCTTCGCAGTCGGCCTGGGTTGCGACGTATTCTCCCACAAGCCTTCTCGACTCTCTGACGTATATCTGTGGGGTCCAATGGCCGTTGTTGACATATTCATCCTTCGGAAGTCCCCAGCGGCGGATCTCATTCTGGATGTTGGCCGGCACCCTAGGATCAGTCTGGTAGAAGTAAAGCAGCCCTAGAGTGTAGTCAAGGTGGGCCTGGAGTATCTTGTCACGCTCATCCCACGACGCTTCCGGGTAGGAATGGTTCATTCCGATCATGTCCGTAGAGAAGGGCCCTCTGTTGTTGATGTCGGTCTTGTGGCCCGGCATCCGGCTCCAGATGAAGTAGTTCCAGAGCTGAGGGTTGGGATCGGCCTCGAAGACCCTGACGAGCAGCTCGTACTTGGAGGGGTCGTAGCGCTCCGGTTTGCCGATAGGGATCAAGTTGTCAGGATCGTCTGTCAGGCATATACGGTAATTGTAGGCCTGGACACAGGTGTCTCCGGCGCCTTTGTCCTTCTCGCGGGCGTCGCTTATTCCCCAAAGCAGCCCGCTCTCGGGGTTCCCTGGCTCGACGAAAGGATCGATCCCGTCGGGGAACTGGTGCTGGTCAAGCAACTCGAACCCGTTCCATGTCTCCCCGTACTCGCTGTTGTCCTCCCTCCCGACACGGTAGCTCACTCCGGCGGCCGCCATCAGGTCGCCCTCGTATGAGCAGTCGATGAACTGGTCGGCCTTGATGGTGACACTCTTGCCTTTGCGGTCGGTGCAAGTTATTGATTGTATTCTGGTTCCATCTTTCTGCACTGAATCAAGATACCATCCCTGCATCAGAGTTATCCTTGGATTGTCAAGATATTCCATAAGAATCTCTTCAGCCACGTGGGGCTCAAAAAGCCACTGCTCGAGCTTACCATAGTGAGCGCCCAATTTGCGGTAAAACTGTCTCGCGAGGCCGATGACAGCCTGTTTGTTTCCGATGTCGGTCTGTCCAAGTCCTCCTGTGGTCATGCCACCAATTGTCTTGTCAGGACAGATTATAACTACATTGCTGCCTTCGTGGGCTGCTGAATATGCAGCTGTTACACATGCGGAGCTGCCGCCGTAGATGCAGACATCGTTGCCCCTGCTACAGGAGAGCAGGGACAACGACAATGTCAATAAAAGTAAAGCGTTTGGTTTCATCGTTAATAACCAGGATTTTGAATCAGGCTCGGATTGACAAGGATGTCATCGGCCGGTATAGGCCAAAGATAGTTTTTATTTTTGTCAAAACCTCGCGCGTAGAATGTCGTGATGTAACCATGCGCTTCCTGGTTGGAAAGATCCGGGAGTCCGTTCTCGTCGAACACGATATCTCCGCCGAGAGGGAAATTACCGTCATCCCAGTTCTTCAGGATAGATTTGAACTCGTCAGAGAGAGACACGTTCGAGTCTTCGACGGAACCGTTCCAATTGGCGTTACCGGACCAGGCTCTGGGAAGGTAATATTTCGGTCTCGCGAAAGCGTATTCAGCAAGTTTCCAACGGAGCATGTCCCTGTACCGGTGTCCTTCGAAGCAGAGCTCGATCCTGCGTTCGTTGCGTATGGTCTGCCGCAGCTCATCTTGGCTCGCTACGGTTATCTTCGGGTAGTCAATCCCTGTCCCAGCGTAGGCTCTGGCTCTGACAAGGTTGATTGACTTGTCTAGATCCGCCTGGGTGACAGTGCCCAGCTCATTTTTAGCCTCTATGTAGGAAAGGAGGATTTCAGCATACCGCAGATAGGGATATACGTTGTCACCCACGGAATTGTACGAATTGTAGTCTGCCCATGAGTCTTTGACAAATTTTCTCAATTGCAGTCCCGTGTAGACTGAGTGCTGGTTGGAAGCCTTTGAGTCTGTGTTGACAACCAACTTCCCGCTCTTCACTTCGAAGACCCTGTTGGCATAAGGGCTGTTGTTGTACTCATAGCCAAGGGTGATATAGTCCGGAAATTTCTCTGGCAGTGTACCATCTATCCTTGCTTGTTGGTAAGCCTCGAAATCTTCAGAGTACTTAGACATGAATGGTTGGATAGTGTATGCCATTCTCGGGTCTCTGTTCTTGAAAGGATCCTTTGAGTCGAAAAGCGGTGACTTGTCGATCCTTAGACCGTCGATGCAAGGGTAAGAGACGAATAGTTCATATGAGGGCCCCTGGTTGGAATAGCCTCCTATCTTTCTGATAACCAGGTCTTTAACGTTACTGAACTTGCCTACTCCCTTTTTCTGGGTCAGGTTGCCCTGAAAGTAGAACATGAGTTCAGGCGAGGAAGTGGCGGTAAATAGATCCTTGTAGTTGGGGTGCAAAGAATAAACACCACTGCTCATGATTGCTTCACAGGCAGAGACAGCTGTCTGCCAGTCTTGGTTTACAAGAGCAAAACGTGCCTTGAAGCCGAGGGCTGCTCCTGAAGTCGGTCTTTGCTGTCCGGACCTTGTGGCAGGAAGGAAACCTGCTGCCTTGTCCAGACATTCGTAACAGTACTTGAAAACCTCGCTTCTTGGAGACTGTTTAGCCACATAAGCTTCATCCAGGGTGATGGCCTCCTTGTTCAGGACAACATCCCCGAAGTAGGTCGCCAATTCGCCGTAAGCGAATCCTTGCATGAAGTAAGCTTCTCCCAGGTACTGCTTCACGAGAGCATCGGAAAGGCCTTTCGCGGAACCCTCCTCAAGCGCCGCGATGATCTTCTGTGAGCGAGTTATGCCTTTATACAGCGCGGTCCAACGTCCGGACGCCGTAGACCATTGGGAAGTTATGGTTCCGAGAGTGACAACGTTGGATCCGTTCCTGTTCATCCAGTCGTCATCCCAGTCAAGATCATCGATAGGGAAGAAGTCTGCCCTCCACAGGTCATTGAGCGACATTTCTATCTCGGTCGCGTCATGATACCAGTTCTCGCTTGATCCATAGGACAGCGGGTTCAGGTCAAGATTGGCGCATGAAGAGAGAACGAAGAAAATGGCGATAGCCATTAATGATATCTTTTTCATATTCATAGTGCCTTTAGAATGTGATGTTAGTTCCGAATATAAACGAAGTCATTATGAAATCGCTGTACTTGTTCCATTCGGGGTCATATCCTTTCGGATACTTTGAGAAAGCGGGCAAGTCGTTTATCGAAGCGTAAATTCTGAATCTGTTGACACGGAACTTTTTCGAGATCTCTGATGGGAGAGTGTATCCCAGGGTGATGTCCTTGATTCGCATGTATGCTCCGTTAAATAGGTAGAAGTCACTGCCAGCGAAAATATTGGTGGTGTTGGTAGTCAGGTAGGGATACTTCGCTTTCGAATTCTGCTCATCTGTTGCGGAGGGACTCCAATGACTGTCAAGCAGGGCCTGTGGAGCGGAATATGCCTGATAGAGGAAGGGCGTGACACCCCATGACCAATAGCTGAGCTGATGACCTACTCCCTGGAGTGACAAGTTGAAGTCAAAGCCTTTCCAACCAGCGTTGATTGATCCTCCATACAGATATTCAGGAAGGGAATTGCCAAGCTTCACGCGATCCTGGCTCGCCGTTATCTTACCGTCACCGTCCTGGTCGACGTAGGCGAGGGCTCCAGGTTTGTCGTTGTTCGTAAGGACAGCGATCTTGGTTCCGTCCGAATTATACATGGCTTCCTCGTTGAGGATGATCCCCTTGCTCTGGTAGCCATACCATTCCTGGTAGAAGGAGCCTTCCTCTGTGAGTTTGTTGTTGGAGATGCTCTGCTTGTCAGCCATATAACCCATCCTTGACCTATAGTCTGAGATGTTGAAGCTGATTCCGTACCTGAAATCTCCGATGCTGTCATTCCATGACAGGTCGAGATCCCAGCCCTTTGTGAACATGTCCGCATTGTTGCCCTGAGGGGAATTGTAGCCGAAATATGAGGGGAAATCGACGGCGATAAGCATGTCCTCCGTCTTTTTGTAATAAGCGTC
>ONUG01000003.1 GCA_900320965.1 uncultured Bacteroidales bacterium
TATCCGGGAAGCCATCAAACGGCTTGTCGAACAGTTTATTATTGGATAGATGCAGCACACTTCCCTTGAAAACGGCCGATGGGCCGAGATGTCTTTCCCGCAGCAGATGGCCAACATCGGCAGCGAGACATCCCGCGTACTGAAGGCTCTCCAGGCAGGCAAGGATTCCAGGGCGGAAGGGGCATTTGCCAGGGCACAGGAACTGATTGACCTGACCATCAAGTACGGACGGTCGGAGAGCAGTCCAATTTTCAGAAGCGCCATGTGGGAAGAACTCTGCCGATTCAGGGAATTGTTCTGCGCCGCCTTCCTGTCCCGCAATCTCGCCGAATTGGCGTCCCTGAACAAGTATCTGGATCAATTTGCATTCATTCTTAATTAGTCCCCACATTATCTTCAGTACTTTGCGTAAGCCTATCCAATTCCTGAAAGCCCTCTGTGACCACTGGGACAAGGATGCCCTCGGGGTCGGGTACGCCTATCTCCGGAACTACGGAATTAGTGAAGATAAGCCCTTCCGGAACGCCAAGTGCGTAATTCGTAAGGGATTACTATTGACTTCGCCGAAAAAGTAGTATTATATTTGGAAGGATAATTGCATCAGTATGAAGCATCTAATACCACTTCTTATCGTTTCACTTCTAAATGTTTGTTGTATGCCCATTGGAAAGAAAGCGTTGAAAGCCCATTTCGACAATACCGACATCATCTTCGTGGACCCGTGCTACTTCGTAAAAGACGATGGCACGTGGGAGGAATATTGTGAGGACTTCGAGAAGAATAAAAGCCTTGATAAACTGGGATGTGAGCAAGGTATCTGCGTGGGTGTGGGCGATGTCTATCCAGAAGTGATTGCAGATGAGACCACCGGTTCCGTTATCGGGGAACTTTGCACTGACAGTTACGTCTTGGGGTGTTTCAGGTTGGAGGATGTCTTGAAACACAATCCGGACTATGCCAAGGAGATGGAAGAACTACCGAACAGTTATCTGGTTATCAAAGGGTTTACCGGCGACGTTGTTTTCGAGACCCAAAAAGCACGGTATTATGATGAAGTTCTGCCCATCACAACTATCATTGGCAAGGGGTCCATCAACTTCCATTCAGCATTTGTTGATGATGATGGTGTTCTTCATTTCAAGCCAGATTTGTTTCACGACTGATTTCATTTATTACAAAATGATAAGGTGGCACATCGAGTGACGGTGTGCCACTTCTTTTTATACCTTAAAATGCTACAGATGAGGTTTTGACACATTTTGTATATGCAGAGGGAGGGTATGTTGTTATATTACCTGACACCGCACTTGAAAAGGTCTTCCCATTGCAGGACCTTGCGACCGTGGCGGAACCTCAGCACGGATTGGAGAGCATAGATGAAGATGGCATCCAGCGACTCTTGCTGCGTGATTAGGTCGAGTTGATAGCGTGTCTTCGTTTTCTTATAAATAGTAGGATTGGAAGGAAAAGTAAAGGGAAAAGATTTGTTGGTCTAGAAAATCTTTGTACCTTTGTAAAGCATTTCATGGATTTCCACCTTAATGGTGGTTTGAGTCCGACTAATAAAGGTATTTCAGCCCACACTGGAATGCCTTTTCTCATAGAAAGAGAGCCGCAGGGGTACTTCTTACATCTCCCGAAAATCTTTTACGGACTCAAAATCTATGAAATGAAAACAGAAAAGATTATTCGTTTGAGAGTGAGCCTGTCCTTTGAGTTCAAGGCTCCGAAACTTGTCAAGGTAAAGGCGTACCAGCGCATTCGCAATGGCAAGGTCGAAAAGGTCCGTTCTCATTACCGCATCGTTGTGGGACGATAGGTAATCCGGATGGACTGCGCCGATAAGGTGCTGCTGACTCTACCTGCGGCTTAAGGAGGGCTTCGGTCCTCCTTTTTTCTACAAGCGGGGCTTCTGAACTATCCTCACTACAAGGGAAATGAGGTAGATCATCATTCCGTAGATGATCGGAATCAAAATGACATTCACTCCAAAAAGGACTCCGGGAGAAATCAAGTCAAAGAGCCCATTAACTCCTTCGCCTCTATCCAGTGCGACCTGCTGAAGTGTTGAGAAGAGCTGATAAAGCGAGAATAAGGGTGTCATGAGGCCAAATACAAGGGCGAAGCTGCCTATCTCTTTCACCCAGCGAGGCGCTTTCCATGCGGCGAAAAAAACGGCTACTAGCAGAACTGTGAGGATGGACATGGAAAGAAGTCCTCCTTGCATAAACATTTTGAACATACGGCAACAGAGTTATTGGTTAATTCTGTGGGCAAAAGTAGAATAATACAGATCTCCATCCAAACCGAAACCCCACGAGCGTTCGTTAAAACCCCAATGTTTGCTATATTTGTGTCAGTAATGAAACGGCTGCTCGTCATATCATACTGGATTGTTTCCACTCTGTTGGTGGCGATTTGCCTCAGCAGCCTGGGTTACCGGTTCATTGAAGCTTTGTTCATCGGGACCATGTTTCTTCCCGGGGCCCTGGCGGCCAAGTATTTCTTTCCGAAGGTGAACTTCAAGAACAGATGGTCAGGTATTAAGGACACAATCTTTGTCGTGTTAGGCATCATGCTAGGAGAGATTCTTCTCTTTCTGGTTGCCCATTTTTGCGTTCTTACCTTCAGGGAGAATCTTCCCGGTTCCGTAGTTGATTGGCCTGACCTTCCACACATCTTAGAGAATCCGGTTTTTATTGCCATTTTCCTGACTACGCTTGCGACTGGTTGCCATTTCTTCGAGTCTTGGCTGGACAGAAAGCTTCCAGACCTCCCCGGTACCATCTCTTTCACTTCGGACAGGAAGCAGGTGACGTTGCCTATTGACGATATTCTCTATGTGGAATCCAATGACGACGCTACTGCCATCGTCGCTTCTGGTGGTCGTCGCTTCAAGAATTACACTCCTATCTCACGGTGGGAAGCCATCCTTGACCCCCATTTCATCCGAATTCATCGCTCCTTCCTTGTGAACAGGGCTGCGATAACCCACGTTGATGTCGACCTGCTGTACATTGGCGACATCCAGCTACCTATATCCCGGAAGTACAAGAACTCGGTTCCCACTAATTGACACTCAATCAAGAGTCAGGGAGACTTTGACCTTGACTTTCTCGTGAGGTTTGACGTTCTTGATCTCGAAGCCTACCAGGCAAGTGCCCGGGTTAGCGGCGTCGTAGTCATGCCTTGGGGTGGTTGGCCATATTCTCGGACTGGCGTAGTGCTTCGTGGATAGCCTGAGGATCCGGGTCTTGCCATCTTTCTTTAGCTCGATCGCGGACGGACCCAGGATTTTTGCCTCAGCCTCGGTACACATCTTCCAGATCAGGTTCAAAGTTGACTCCCCGCCAATGAAAAAGTCTTCGACATGAAGATCGTCCTTCTTGTCCAGCCAGACCTTCCTGTAGCAGGAATCGAGGTCACCACCATAAAAAGCGGTCATTGGCATCCCGACCCCCTTGCGAGACCTTTTCTCCCAGACCTCTTGAATAGGAATACGAACATCAACTATAGGCTTTTTGTCCTTGACCGTGAGGATGTTGTGAGATTCCGCACCGATCCGGAACACATCCCATCTCTGGCTGTCCTGCCCGGTGGACCAGAGATTGACACCGCGGCTCTCGAGGGAGTTGTAATCCTGGCTTCCGAGATCCGCGGCCCAGCATATTCCCTCATTCTCATAGATGAAGGAGCCGGCATCTATGTGGCCGTGATTGTCCGCCGCACGGCCTCCTTTGACCCCGAAATAGACGTCATCAGGGTTGTCCCAGCCGCTTCTGTAGATGAATAGGGGCTCCAGGCCCGAGCAATGGTAGGTGTTGTAAGAGGGTGCCTTGATGGAACTGAAATCTATCTTGGAACAGGAGATGAGGAAGACAGGGAACAGCCTGTCTGTGTCACCCATCGTGAATCCTTTTTCCTTCAGGAAAGATATTCCCGGATACAAGACAGAATAGTCGCCTGTCCGGGTGGCCATCCAGGCCTGCATGGACTGGAATATCTGCCTCCTGCCTCCATCAAAATAACTGAAGACCCTATGTGCTGGGGTGGGCATCATGCTCATGAATTTGGAGGAGTTGTAGAAGCCCTCCTGGGAGTCCATAAGCCCCAGGTCGCTTCCAAAGGCGCTTTCAAGAACCGAGATCAGCATGATCTGGAATGAGGTCCCGTATTCCCAGTAGCCATATCCTTCGGGGTAGCATCCTTCAGGGGAGTAGCTGCCAAGACTAATCGGGTTGGATTCCAAGCTCCTGGCGACGATCGCACGCGCCTCTTGCGGAGCGTCCTCCCAAACGGCCAGAGCTCCGCAGACCATTCCAGCGTTGCAGACTTGGTTCCAGTTGTTGGAGGAGGTGAGGAACCATTGTCCCTCGGAAGGACGGAGTCCTTTTTCAAGAATCGCTTGGCGAATCTCAGACCGCTGATTCTCAGATAGTTCTGAATACAGCCAGTCGTAACCGATCGAGATGGCCATCGTCATCTCCGCCACATCCAGGAAATGGGAGGGGTTCCAGTCTGTGAAACGGCAGGCGGAAAGCATCTCCTCGGAGGCTCGGTCAAGGTATTCCTTTTCACCGTCCAGTCGATACATGGTCGAAAGATAGAACACCCTTTTGAGAACCTCCCTGGACACATGCAGGAGCCGCCGTCCGGTCATGACCCGCTGGCACGGAGGGGTGGTGAGCAGTTTGTCGGAGCATGTTTTCACGTATGAATATGCCTGGGCAGCGATTCCTCCTTTAGAAATGGCCTCCCTCACGGCTGCTTCCTCTCCTGCTTTCAGGACGAGTCGAGGGTGCTCGCAGGGGTCGGGAATATTCTCCGCCGTACCGAAAACGGGCAGGGTAGCAAGGCATAACAGGATTGAAATGACAATCTTTCTCATGGACATGGATGTTTGGTTTGCGAAAACTCTCTAAAGATAGTGAAAAATGAGTATATTTGTAGGATTAAAGGAATTATAAGAATATGGCAAGAGAGATAAAGTTTTCCCTGGTTTACAGGGACATGTGGCAGAGTTCGGGAAGGTATGTCCCGAGAGTGGACCAGCTTTGTGAGGTGGCTCCGGCTATTATCGACATGGGATGCTTTGACCGTGTCGAGACCAATGGCGGAGCTTTCGAGCAGGTTAATCTCCTGTTCGGTGAGAATCCGAATGTCGCCGTCAGGAAGTGGACAGCGCCGTTCCACAAGGCCGGGATCCAGACACACATGCTCGAAAGGGGACTTAACGCCCTGAGAATGAACCCGGTGCCTCGGGACGTCAGGGATTTGATGTTTAAAGTAAAGAAAAAGCAGGGTACTGACATCGCCCGCTCTTTCTGCGGCCTTAACGATCACCGCAATCTCCGCGGTTCCGTCGAAGGCGCCAAGAAAGGCGGTATGATTTCCCAGGTCGCCCTTTCGATAACTAACTCACCGGTCCACACTGTGGAGTATTACATGGGCATTGTGGACAAGGTTGTCGGATACGGATGCGACGAGATTTGCCTTAAGGATATGGCCGGAATCGGAAGACCGACTTTCCTGGGTGAGCTTGTCCGTGACATCAAGAAGAAGTATCCCCACATCGTTGTCCAGTACCATGGCCACACAGGTCCTGGTTTTTCTCCCGCTTCGATGCTGGAGGTCGCCCGGGCTGGCGCCGACTATCTGGATGTCGCCGTGGAGCCGCTCTCCTGGGGTAAAGTCCATCCGGACGTGATCACGATCAGGGAGATGATGAAAGCTGACGGCTTCCTCGTGAAAGACCTGAATATGGACGCCTACATGGAGGTTCGCCGCCTGACGCAGAAGTTCATCGATGACTTCCTCGGCTATTGGATCAACCCCACGAACTCCCAGATGAGTTCGCTCCTGGTGGGCTGCGGCCTGCCTGGCGGAATGATGGGCTCCATGATGGCCGACCTTAAGGGATTCCAGGGCGCCATCAACGCCGCCGAAAGGGCGCACGGTCGTCCTGAGATCAGCCTTGACACGTTGATGGTCAAGTTGTTCCAGGAAGTTGAATATGTCTGGCCGAGGCTTGGTTATCCGCCTCTCGTGACTCCGTTCAGCCAGTACGTGAAGAATACCGCTCTGATGAACCTGCTGAACATGCTGAATGGGAAGCCTCGCTGGACGACCATCGATAAAGACACCTGGGGAATGATCCTTGGGAATATGGGACAGCTCCCTGGCCCTCTCGCTCCTGAGATCATCGAACTGGCTAAGGAAAAAGGGCTGGAGTTCTCCACCACCAATCCTCAGGACAACTATCCGGACGAGCTTCCTAAGTTCCGCAAGATGATGGATGAGGAAGGATGGGATTACGGAGAGGATGACGAGGAACTCTTCGAGATGGCCATGCACGAGCGCCAGTACCGTGACTACAAGAGCGGCATCGCCAAGGAGCGTTTCAACAAGGATCTTGAGGACATGAAGGCCAAGGCCGGAGCTCCTATCGTCGTGACTCGCCCTGTGGTCGAGATGCCCAAGTTTGATGTTGAGGAATATGCGAAACGCTATCCCAATGCCGTGCCTGTCCAGGCTCCTGTCAAGGGCCAGCTTTTGTGGCAGGTCGATGTGGATGATGATTCGGCCGCGCCGGTCGCCGGGACTGCCGTAAAAGCTGGAGTCGGGATTGGCTTCGTCCAGACATATTACGGAATGGAAGAGATCGTCCCCGCCATCGATGGACGTGTTGTCGCTGTGCTTGGAAAGCAGGGAGACAAGGTCGTCAAGGGCGAGATTGTGGCGTTTGTGACAGCGTAACCATGAAAAGTCTCCTCAGATTGTCCGTTATCCTGCTGTCTGTCACCGTAATGGTGACTGGCTGCGATTTCTTTCGGGTGTTGGCGGGAAGGCCGACGTCAAAGGAGATCGAGGCTAAGAGGGTGGAGATCCTTCACCGTGCCGTTCAGCAGAGCCAGGACAGCGTCAAGGTAGACAGATCCCCGGTCAAGCCGGGGGTGACGGAGGAAGCGGCCGAACCCGTCCGTCCCGCCGGGACAACATCCGGGGAGAAGAAGCGCTTCTATGTGATCATGGGGGCATTCTCAAGCAGGGAGAACGCTGAGAGATACGCCGAACGCGTCAGGACTTTTGGTTATGAGCCAGAGTTTTTTGGATTCACAGAGGGCCGCACTGCGGTCGGGATCGGCGGTACTGATGATGCTGAGCAGGCGAAGGCTTTCATGAAGGAATTGAAAGGGCAGGATTTTTGCCCTGACGGCGTCTGGATTCTAGACAGAAAGAGAAAATGAAAAGGATATCAGCGCTCATATCATTGATAGCCATTGTTTTGGCCTTCAGTACGACTTCATTTGCCCAGTATATGCCCGGGTATGCTGATCTTGGAGACAGCGAGACCGTAGCGGCTCTGAAGAGACATGTCGGCACCGTTTCTTCTACCATGATGGAAGGTCGCAAGGCCGGATCGGAAGGGGAGAAGATGACGGCGGAATATGTTACAGAGGTTCTCAAGGAATACGGGTTGGATGTCATTTCTCCGGACCGAGGTGACCTTTTCGGAATCGTTCAGGATAATGGTGACACCTTGACGTCGCGCAATGTCTGCGCTTTCATCCAAGGCGGAGACAAAGCCTTGAGGGATAATTACATCGTCATCGGGGCCAGGATGGACAATCTTGGCACTGGGGTCATGACCGTGGATGGGGAAAAAGTCGACAAGATCTATTACGGGGCCAATGGCAACGCTTCCGGAATCGGGATGATGCTGGAACTCGCCAGGTTGCTTAAGACTAACCAGATCATCCTTCGGAGGTCTGTCCTTATGGTCGCTTTCGGGGCGTCGAAGGAGTCTTTCGCTGGCTCTTGGTATTTCCTGAACCGTTCATTCTCAGATGTTTCCAACGTTGATGCGATGATTAACCTGGACATCCTCGGAAAAGGCTCTGAAGGTTTTTTCGCCTACACTTCCTCCAATGCTGACATGAACGCCCTGATCGAATCGGTCTCCGGTGAACTTCAACCCATCAGGCCTTCTATCACTGCGCATGAGCCATTCCCGTCAGACCATATAGCCTTCTATGACAAGGAAATCCCTTCGGTCCTTTTCACTACCGGCAGGTATCCGGAGCAGGACACGGAGAGAGACACCCAGTCAATCGTGGATTTCGACACCATGGAGAAGGAACTGGAATATATCTACGCCTTCACCGTCGCGTTGGCGAACGGTCCCAAACCTATTTTCAATCCCTCTGATGTCGCTAAGCTGACAGGTGGGTTGTCAGGGGCCGTGCCTTATTATGACTGTGACGTGAAACCTTCTTTCCTTGGTAGCGACGATCCTAAGGTTTTCCTCCAGAAGTGGGTGTATTCCTACTTGAGATATCCTGAAGAGGCGATCAAGAATGGCATTCAGGGCAGGGTCCTTGTTGGTTTTGTGATCGGAGTTGACGGGAAGCTTCGTGATGTCAGAGTCCTAAAGGGAGCCGATCCTCTGCTCGATGAGGAAGCCGTGAGGATCATCAGCGCGTCTCCGGCGTGGAAGGCTGGGAAAGTCCGTGGGAAGAAGGTCCCCTCCGAAATGTCTCTTTACATCGAGTTCCGTCTCGAGAAGAAGGGCACCAGGAGCTTTGGTTTGAAAAAACATTGATAGAATACTTAGAAATAACTGGAAAATAATGGATTACGATTTCAGGCAGATTGAGAGGAAATGGCAGGCCTATTGGGCGGAGAAGGGAACCTTCAAAACCGCTTCTGACCCCTCCAAACCAAAATTCTATGTTCTCGACATGTTCCCGTACCCATCCGGAGCGGGACTCCATGTTGGTCATCCGTTAGGTTACATCGCGAGTGACATATTCTCTCGCTACAAGAGATTGAAAGGGTTCAATGTCCTCCATCCGATGGGCTACGATGCGTTTGGCCTTCCGGCTGAGCAGTACGCTATCCAGACAGGCCAGCATCCTGAGATCACCACTGTCAACAACATCAACCGCTACCGTCAGCAGATGGACAGGATCGGCTTCTCATACGATTGGGACCGTGAAGTCCGCACATGCGACCCCGCTTACTACAAGTGGACCCAGTGGGCGTTCTTGAAGATGTTCGGCAGCTGGTATGACAATGCTGCCGGGAAAGCTCGGCCGATTGAGGATCTGGTCGCTGCTTTTGAGAAGGGCGGAAGCGCCTCGGTGGATGCCGCTCGCTCGGATCATGATCCATTCACGGCTGCCCAGTGGAACGCTTTCTCCCAGAAGGAGAAGTCTGACATGCTGATGAACTACCGTATCGCTTATCAGGGTGAGACTTCCGTCAATTGGTGCGCCGGTCTCGGTACTGTGCTCGCGAATGACGAGGTGAAGGATGGGCTCTCTGTCAGGGGAGGTTTCCCTGTCGAACAGAAGAAGATGCTCCAGTGGCAGCTTAGGGTCTCGGCTTATGCCGGCAGGCTTCTTGAAGGCCTTGACAAGATTGACTGGACAGATTCTCTCAAGGAGATGCAGCGCAACTGGATCGGCAAATCAAAAGGTTGTGAGGTCGTCTTCAAATGCTTCAATGGCGAGGAGGAACATGATGTCACCATATTCACGACCAGGGTCGACACCATTTTCGGCGTGACTTTCATGGTCCTGGCTCCCGAGAGCGATCTGGTCCAGATCCTCACGACTCCGGATCAGAAGGCCGCTGTCGAGGAATATCTCTCTTATGTGAAGAAGAAGACCGAGAGGGAAAGGATCGCTGAGACCAAGACCGTGACCGGAGTTTTCTCTGGCTCATACGGCGTCAATCCTCTTACAGGTGAGAAAGTCCCTATCTGGATCTCTGAATATGTCCTTGCCGGCTATGGCACCGGAGCCATCATGGCCGTGCCAGCCCATGACAGCAGGGACTACGTTTTCGCGAAGAAGTTCGGCCTCCCGATCGTACCGATCATCGAGGGCTGTGACGTGTCCGAGGAGAGCTTTGATGCCAAGGAAGGTAAAATGGTCAATTCAGGCTTCCTGGATGGGATGGAAGTCAAGGACGCTATTCCTGCGGCAATTGAATATGTGGAGAAAAAAGGTCTTGGCCACGCCAAGGTCAACTATCGTCTCCGTGATGCTATTTTCAGCCGCCAGAGGTATTGGGGTGAGCCTTTCCCGATCTACTATAAGGACGGGATCCCGACTCCGGTTCCTTTCGAGGATCTCCCGCTGACGCTTCCTGAGATAGATGAGTTCAAACCCACAGAGAACGGTGAGCCGCCTCTCGCCAGGGCCAAGGACTGGACGTACAATGGTTATCCGCTGGAGACCAGCACGATGCCTGGATTCGCCGGATCCAGCGCCTACTATCTCCGTTATATGGATCCCCATAACAACGAGGCACTTGTGGATAAGGATGTGGATGCCTACTGGCGTGACGTCGACCTGTACATCGGAGGTACCGAG
Source organism: uncultured Bacteroidales bacterium (assembly GCA_900320965.1). Classification (GTDB taxonomy): domain Bacteria; phylum Bacteroidota; class Bacteroidia; order Bacteroidales; family UBA932; genus Cryptobacteroides. Next base: position 10,383 of record ONUG01000003.1, read on the forward strand.
CATGCGACCGGGCACCTTATTTATTCTCGCTTCTGGAACAAGTTCCTTTTTGATCTGGGCTATGTGTGCGAGGATGAGCCTTTCCGCAAGCTCATCAACCAGGGCATGATCCAGGGACGTTCCAGTTTCGTGTACAGGATCGTCGGGACCAACAAGTTCGTGTCTCTCGAGCTCAAAGACCAGTATCAGACCACTGAGATCCATGTCGACATCAGCCTTGTGAAGAATGACAAGCTTGATCTGGATGGATTCCGGGCTTGGAGGCCTGAGTTCGCCGACGCCGAGTTTATCCTTGAGGATGGTGAATACATCTGCGGCTGGGCCGTGGAGAAGATGAGCAAGTCGATGTTCAATGTTGTCAATCCGGACAAGATTTGCGACGACTATGGCGCTGACACCCTGAGGCTTTACGAGATGTTCCTCGGGCCTCTTGAGCAGAGCAAGCCTTGGGACACCAAAGGTATTGACGGAGTCAACCGCTTCCTTAAGAAGTTCTGGAGACTCTTCTTCGATGGTGATAATCTGGCTGTTACGGACGATGAGCCTACCGCTGAAGAGCTGAAGGTCCTTCACAAGCTTATCGGCAAGGAAGAGTATGACATTGAGCATTTCTCTTTCAACACGACCGTTAGCGCCTTCATGATCGCCCTGAATGATTTGGGAGCCTTGAAGTGCCGCAAGCGCTCTATCCTCGAGCCTATGACGATACTCCTTTCTCCTTTCGCCCCTCACATCGCTGAGGAGCTATGGGCGCTGCTTGGACATGAGGGAAGCATCACATTCGCCTCTTTCCCGGTGTTCAATCCCGCTCTCGCGGCGGAGGATAATGTCAAGTATCCGGTCTCTTTCAACGGAAAGATGAGGTTTACCGTTGACCTTCCCAAGAGCATGTCCGCTTCGGATGTCGAAGCTACCATCAGAGGAATGGAGCAGACAGCCAAGTGGGTGGCTGACAAGACGATAGCTAAAGTGATTGTCGTTCCTGGAAGAATCGTGAATATCGTGATAAAGTAGTCTCCGGTCATGGCGGAAGAAATTAAGAAACACAAGTTCTTGAGTGTGATTGACGATTACATTGTCATCACCATCGGAGTGGCTCTCTACACGTTCGCTTGGGCGGACATGTTGATTCCTAACGGAATTGCCAGCGGCGGATTGACCGGCGCTTGTACGATCCTGAATTTCGCCACAGGAATTCCGGTGTATCTGTCCTACATCGTGGTCAACACCCTGCTTATCCTGGGAGGAACCATGGTCCTCGGGAAAGGATTCGGGTTCAAGACCTTGTATGCTATCGGGCTTTCTTCCCTCGGTTTGGACATATTCGCCGGAATGGAGTTCCTTCACGTGTTTTTCGACAACAAACTGTTGCTTGTCGTCGTGGCGGCCATCATCGAGTCCATTGGCATCACGTGCATCCTCGCCCGTGGTGGAAGTACCGGAGGAACTGATATTGTGGCACTGATAATCAATAAGTTCTGGCCTATTTCCTTGGGTAAGGTCTTCTTGGCTCTGGATCTTTTCATCATTGCCTCCGTGCTCCTCATCCCTGGCAAGACTGTCGAGGACATGGTCTATGGCTATGTCGCCATGGTGATCTTCTCTGTCTTTGTTGATTGGGTCCTGCTCGGACGCAATTCCACATGGCAGATCATGGTGTTCTCTAACAAGTACAAGGAGATCGCGGACACTGTGATCCACGACTTGAACAGGGGAGTGACAGCTCTTGACGCTCAGGGATGGTACTCAGGCGAGAGCAAGAAAGTCCTTCTGATCCTTGTCCGCAAGCCGGAACTCCACACGATCACAAAAGTGGTCAAAGAACTCGATCCAACCGCTTTCGTGACGGTCTCCTCGGCGAGCACAGTCTACGGGGAGGGATTTGATGAGATGAAAACGGGAATCAATCTGAAACTTAAAAAGAAATCGAATAATGTCGTCGGAACAAAGTAAAAACATATTTCGTACGGTAAAGGAATATTTCCTGATCACTCTTGGAATATTGATCTACACCTGCGGATGGACGATCTTCCTTACTCCAAACAATATGTTCGGAGGTGGAGTGTCTGGTATCAGTGCCATCATCCAGTTCGCTACCGGGATCAAGATGGGATATTCCTATTTTGCCATCAACGCCTTGCTGCTGATCATCTCCTTGTTCATCATCGGCCCCTCTTTTGGCGTTAAGACAGTCTATGCGATTTTCTTGGCATCGTTCTGCTTGAACTTCGAGCAGACAATTATCCCGGCACAGTTCATCCAGGATTTCGCTCTGTCTAATGGAAAACTGCTTTGCGCCATTATCGGTGGTTCGATGGCCGGTTTTGGAATCGGGATGTCGATCTCGCAAGGTGGAAGCTCGGGCGGAACTGATATCATCGCTTTGATAATCACTAAGTACCGGAATGTGTCTCCTGGCAAGGTGATCTTGCTTATAGATGTGTTCATCATTGGGTCTTCGCTGCTTGTGCCTTCTTTTGGCGCGGATGGAAAAGAACTTCCATTTGTGGACAAATTCATTACCGCCGTTTATGGTATGATCGTGGTGACGGTTTGCGGTAATGTGGCGGATTTGTATCTTGCCGGCTCGAGGCGAAGTGTCCAGCTTTTCATCATGTCCCATGATCACGATGAGATCGCGGATATGATAGCGAAAGATTTCCACCGCGGAGTTACTGTTTTGGACGGTAAAGGCTGGTACACAAAGCAGCCTTCTTCCGTTCTAATGGTCATCACGAGGAAATCAGATGTGAACATGCTCCTTAGGTCCATCAAGAGAATCGATCCGGATGCTTTCCTATCAATATCCTCTGTCGCAGGTGTTTATGGTAAAGGATTCGACTCCATAAAGTATAAAAAAGAGTAATTTCTTTTCTTTACTGATTTTTTTGGATTCATACCCCCGTCGTACCACCTCGACGGGGGATTTTTTTATGATTTCATGCTTAAATTCAAGGATCGAAAACAGAAAAACTCATAATTATTAACAACTAATCTTGAACGATATGTTATCGATTGTAATCACGGTTTTGCTTGTCGGAGAGCTTCTCCTCTTCATGGTTTATGATTTCATCAAGAACAGAGCCCGTCGGTCAGGTCATTTTCTGATCAGGTTGCTCGCAGGTGGCCTCGGCATTGGACTTATAATATTAGAGGTTCTTTCGGATGATGCCACGCAAACTCGTTACCTTACCCTGGACATTATGGCTGCTGTTGAGTTACTTCTTCTCTATCCGTGTTCTTTTGAAAAGACCGGACTGTCGCTTCTGGTTGGAGTCCTGCTCTTGGTCGCCGTCATTATCTCTGTTGTTTTCTCCCTCGTCCTTTCTCCCGGTAGCCTGTCTTTCCGGTTCGAGAGGGTTTTCTTCTCTTACCTGATACTGCTTCTTTTGTTGTCCGGGTATTATGCCGCATCCATCTCGAGACGTTTCAGCGGGATAAGAATGTTTTTCCGGAACGCGGCTGTCTGGCATAATCTCGAAGACTATTCCCGTTTTATCTATTCGCTTGTTTTCCTCGGACTTGGTGTTTATTCCTTATGCTCATTACTTTTGCCTGGAGATGCCGGGGAAGTGATGTCAATCTCGAGCCTCCTCTCTTACATGGTTCTTTACGCCATTCTTTACATGCGGGACATGACAGGCCGTACCTTCGTCCTGAATCAAGATACGGAGCGGAAAATCAAGGAGATAATCAAAGGCAACCTAAGAACATCCTTTGTGGACAAGGCTGAGGAGGACAAGAAGATGAACAACCTCTACAACAGGGTGATGCTTTTCATGAACGAGAAGAAACCCTTTTTGGATCCATCTTTCCACATGGAAGATTTGGCAGAGGAACTTTACTCGAACAAACTGTACTTGTCAAGGACCATCAATATCCTGTCTGGCAGGAATTTCCGCCAGTTTGTCAACTACCACAGGGTCCAGTATGCCATCTCGCTGTTCAAGAAAGATCCGAGGTTGAAGGTCGGAGAGGCTGCGTCGATGTCCGGCTTCCATTCTACGGTGTCATTCAATATGGCCTTTAAGGTCAACACTGGGCGTACTCCTTCAGAGTGGCTGCAAGAACACTCTTACGAAAGGGTGACTAGGTAATGCGGTATTTTTTATATATTTGTCTCAACAGGATTATTGCCATGAGAAGATTCTTACTCACTATCCTGATGGGTTTGGCCATTATCGTCCCATCAGAAGCCCAAAGCCGTAGAGCGGTAAAGCAGGCAAAGAAAGACACCAAGATCGAGATCCGGGAACTGAAATCCGAGGGCTATAAGTCTTTGGATAACGCCAAGCTTGACGAGGTGGTGAACAGGTATCTTACCGCCAAGTATTCAATAAAGTCATCCTATGAGGCGATCGGGAAAGCGACTGACAAGGATTTGAATGTCGCGAAAGCTGAAGCCCGAGCTGATGCCTTCCGCAATTACCCCGAGGAGGATGTCCTGGATTCATTCTTTGTCTTCAAGAAGGCTAGAGGACGTTACGAGGTGATTTGTTATGTCGCGTTGAAAGGCCAGTCCGCTAAAGAAGCGTCCAGGGACAGAGTACAGTCCCGAAGGCGCTCAGACGGCACTGAGGCTACCATAGCTTCGGCCAGGGCTGAGCAGGAGGCCAAGGAAGCCAAAGAAAAAAGAGAAAAGGCCCAGGCTAAGAAAGCCAGGAAAGCTAGACAGGATGAAAAGAGGGCCAGGAGGGCGGCACAGGGGCGGTAACTCTGATCTCTTCCTTTTTTACCGGGTGGATCATGGTGACTTCCCTGGAGTGAAGGCAAATCCCGCCATCCGGGTTTGATCTTTGTGCCCCGTATTTAAGATCACCTTTTATTACACACCCGATAGCGGCCAGTTGGCAGCGTATCTGGTGGTGTCGTCCCGTTAGGAGCTTCACCTCAATGAGGTGATATCTTTCGGTGCGACCTATCAGTTTGTAGAGCAATCTTGCCTCTTTGGCGCCGGGAGACCCGGGTTTGGTGACGAAGCTCTTATTGATCTTTTCATTTCGTGAAAGCCAGTCCACGAGCTCCCCGGACTCTTTTGGGGGAGCATCCTGGCAGAGTGCCCAATAAGTCTTGTGGACATCTCCATTTCGGAACATCTCGGAGAGCCTTGACAGGGCCTTGGATGTCTTGGCGAATGTGACTATCCCGCTGACAGGCCTGTCCAGCCTGTGTGGGATGCCTAAGAATACTTTGCCTGGCTTGGAATCCCTTAAGGCGATAAAAGCCTTCAGGGTCTCAGCCAGGCATTCGTCACCGGTCTTGTCCCCCTGGACGATCTCACCGGGGATTTTATTGAAGACCAGGATGTGATTGTCCTCGTAGAGAATTCTTGAGGATATGTCCTCGAACTCGCCGGGAGACAATCTTCTGTATTCCATCTTCCCGTTTTATTACTGGATCGGGACCAGAGCGAAGGAGGGCATGCCTTTGCAGCAAAGCTTGCCATTCACCTCCAACTTGGCAGAACAGAAGAATAGCTGTCCGCGCCTGTCATCCAGACTTGCTGTGACCTCACAAACATCTCCTGGCTTGACTGTGTTCTTGAAACGGACTTTGTCTATTCCGGCGTAGAGGGTTATGTTGCCGGGAATCTCGTCCTTGACAAGGATAGCGCAGCTCTGGGCCATGATCTCGCAGAGGATCACTCCAGGGACAACCGGATTGCCGGGGAAGTGGCCCCTGGTGAAAAACTCGTCTTCCTTGATGGTGTATTTGGCGTGGGCGAGACCGTTCTCGTCCATGTATGCTTCCTCGATGAGGAGCATTGGTTCCCTGTGGGGAAGGAACTTCTTGATATCTTCTTTGTTAAGTATCTCTGTCATGGTAGTTGGATTTTAGTCCTCACATTTTCTGAAAGCGACACAAGCGTCGTGGCCTCCGAATCCGAATGAGTCGGAAATTCCAAGGGTGATGTCAGCCTTGACAGCCTTGTTGGGAGTGTAGTCAAGGTCGCACTCGGGATCAGGAGTGTCGAGGTTGATGGTAGGAGGGCAAATACCGTCCCTGAGGGCAAGGATAGTGGCGATCGCCTCGGCGGCTCCTGCAGCTCCGAACATGTGTCCGGTCATTGACTTAATGGAGCTGATGTGAGCCTTGTAGGCGAAGTCTCCAAGGGCGTTCTTGTACGCCTGGGTCTCGGCGACGTCATTGAGTTTCGTGCCGGTACCGTGGGCATTTATGTAGAGGTTGTCCTTATCCTTGTCGAAACCGGCCTCCTTGAGGGCAAGCTCGATACATCTAGCCTGGGTCGTGCCGTCCGGCCTGGGGGCTGTGGAATGGTAGGCGTCACAGGTGTTGCCATAACCGACCATCTCGCCGAGGATGACAGCGCCGCGGGCTTTAGCATGCTCATATTCCTCGAGAACGAGTGAGGCTGAGCCGTCTCCCATCACGAAACCGGCGCGGTTGGCGTTGAAGGGGAGGGATGCGTATTTGGGATCTGTCGACCTGGAAAGGGCTTTCAGGTTGGCGAATCCTGCGATTCCGATCGGAATGGTGGCATTCTCGCTACCACCGGTGATGATCGCGTCGGCGTAACCATGCTTGATGGCCCTGTAGGCTTCTCCCATGGCGTTAGTCGATGTGGCGCAAGCGGTTACTATGTCAAGGCAGGGGCCTTCCGCATGGTTGAGGATAGCGATCTGGCCTGCGGCGATGTTTGAGATCATGGTCGGGATGAAAAGTGGGGATATCCACTGCCCGGAAGGATCGTCAATCATCTTCGCCATTTCCCTGTACTGGGTGGCGAATCCTCCTATTCCGGATCCGAAATACACTCCAAACCTGAAAGGATCGATGTTCTGTCCCTCTCCAGTGGAGATTAGTCCAGACTGCTTCACCGCCTGGTGGGCAGCGGCCACACCGAACTGGGTGAAGAGATCCTGCTTGCGGATAAAGGGTTTGTCCATTCCGTATTCCTCGGCGTGGAAATCCTTGACCCTACCTGCGATCCTGACCGGAAGTTGCTCCGTGTCCTCGCTTTCAATGACTTCGATTCCGCAGTAACCCTCACAGAGGTTTTTCCAGAAAGTTGTGACGTCGTTTCCTACCGGAGAGATGACGCCCATGCCTGTAATAACTACTCTTTTGTTCATCTATGATTTAATTTTTATTATTCCGATTTGTGGTTAAAGTCTACAAATATAGTAATTTATAATGGATTCTACCATTCCAGCACGGCTGCTCCGGAGAGGAGACCCGCTCCGAAAGCGCTGAGTACGATGATGTCTCCCTCTTTGAACATGCCCTTCCTGTTGCACTCGTCCAAAAGTATAGGACATGACGCTGAAGATGAGTTGCCATGGTCATGAATATTCACGGGGAATCTTTCAGAGGGGACTTGCATGAAGTCTATGATAGAATCGATGATCCTCTTGTTCGCCTGATGGACCATGAACCATGAGACATCGTCTTTCTTGATTCCCACCTCATCCAGAAGTCTCTTGACTCCGTTGGTGCATGCCTCCACGGCAAAACGGAAAACCTCACGGCCCTTCATCTGGAGGGGAACTTCAAGATCAGGAGTAGTAACATAAGGACTGGGGACAAGTTTCCGGCTCATCCAGATCTTGTCCACATCCGGCTGTGAGTGAAGCTTGGTGCCTTTGATGTTGTCGCCTTCTGTCAGGACGGCGGCTCCGGCGCCATCTCCGAAAAGAACGCATGTCGAGCGGTCTTCCCAGCTGGTCATCCTTGTCGGCTCCTCAATGCAAGCTATCAAGACATTCTTGACTTTACCGGCTTTGTAGTACGTCTCCGCCATGTCCAGGGCGTACACGAAACCAGGGCAGGCACAGTTGATGTCGAACATTGGACAGCTAAGCCCGACCTTCGCGGCCACCAGGCAGCTCATGCCTGGAGTGTCCTGGTTGGTGATGACATTTGAGACTATGAATAAGTCAATGTCCGAAGGTTTGAGTCCGGACATGTCAAGAGCCTTGCGTACAGCTTCGGCTCCGAGATCTTCTATTTTCTCATCCGAGATGACATGCCTTGACTTGATCCCGGTACGGGTGGTGATCCACTCGTCGCTAGTGTCCAGGAACTGGGACAACATCTCGTTGGTGACAATTTTTTTAGGAAGCGCGCTTCCTGTTCCAATAATCCTCATATGGGTTTTATCTTTTTTGGGCTTGCAAAAATACCAATCTCTATCCCGGCTGCAAAATAATTGTGGTGAATTCCCTTTTTCACGCGCATTATTGAAATCGATGTGGTGAACTTGAACTATTTGTGGCGAATCTCCTATTTTTTGTTAATCTCGAAAAATGCTATCTTTGTTGTCTGATTAGAGAATAATGGCCTCGCCGTCAAAGAACATACCGGATTACCTAAGGGGCAAGTACCAGCTCATCTACACCGTGACATTCGCGGCGTTGTTCTCCATCGTATTCCTCCTTTTGAGCCTTCCGTTTTCCCACAACAGCTGGATGGCGCTTGGCAATTCGAGGTTCTTCGCGTTCACAGTCTTGTTCGCTACCGGATCACTCGTTCTTGTCGCGTTGAGCCGTCTGTTGATGTACAAGACAAGGAAGATCCTCAGTATGACTTATGTCGGTTACTCGGCATGGTGCATCGCGGAGGTTGTCGTCATCTGCCTGGCATATTCTTTCGTTACGGTGCCACTGACCGGAATTGGCTGGGACCAGTTCCCGAAGACTTTGGGAAATGCCCTTCTCTACGGAACTATCTCATTGATAATCCCCGACATCCTTGCTGGAATGTACTTCGCACTTCAGGATAAGAACCAGACAATCCGTTTGATGAATTATGGCAATGTTGTCCTGGATGAGAATGTCCTGCCTTCCAAATTGGAGAAGATCACCCTTTTCGACAACAGCGGAAACCTTAAATTGTGTGTCAGCGCCTCCAATCTCTATTATATGGAGTCGGATGACAACTACATTATTGTCCGCTACACGGACAGCCGCGGGGATCTCAAGCGGTACATGATCAGATGCAAGATGAAGACTGTGGAAGACAGTTTCAAGGGCAGCAGCCTTGTCAGATGCCACCGGAAATACATTGTCAACATGGACAAGGTCAAAGTCCTGCGTAAGGAGAAGGAGGGGTATGAGCTGGATCTGGACAACGACACCATCCCTCCTATCCCGGTCACGAAGACTTATGAGGAGAATGTCCTTTCAGTGTTCAATAGCGAGACCTTATCTCGTCAGTCTTTGTAGGGACAATTCAACAAGTGAGCGGACCATCGCCTTGTAGTCCGGGTTGCTGCTCTTGAGGTAGCGGTTGGCGATCGCGCAACATACCGTGCCTGCCTTGTGGCCAAGATGCCTGGCCAGCCCTGCTACGGCTGAACTCTCCATCTCGAAATTGGTAATCCTGTATTCTCCAAACCTGAACGACTCGAATTTCTCAAGCATGTCCGGCATGGCGAGTCCCAGTCTGACCACTCTCCCTTGCGGGCCATAGAATCCTGGAGCCGAGATCGTGACGCCTTTGACTGTGCAATCCTCAAAGCGCTTGATCAAGTCTTCGCTGGCCTTCACGAAATATGGTGAGGGGAGATTCTTATCCCATCCTGTGTGCTTTTTGAATGCTTCCTCCATCTCGAGATTCGATATCTTGTCCCGGTCGGCGTACCAGTTCAGAAGACCGTCGCAACCTACCGAGTAATGAGAGAAAACGGGGGATCCGATCGGGATGTCAGCGTGTATGGCACCGGTGGTCCCTATCCTGAGGATAGTCAGCTCCCGGTGTATGGCCTTGGGCTCCCTGGTCTGGAAATCCACATTCGCAAGGGCGTCAAGCTCTGTCATGACAATGTCACAATTGTCGGTGCCGATGCCGGTTGAAAGCGCGGTCAGGCGCTTCCCGGCGTACTTCCCGGTTATAGAGACAAATTCCCTGTTGGCACGGTGGAACTCTATGTCTGTCAGATACTCTCCGATCATGTCGACCCTTCCCGGATCACCGACGAGGATGACTATGTCGGCCAGTTCCTCAGGCCTGAGGTGTATGTGGAAGGCAGAGCCGTCCTGGTTGATGATAAACTCGGATTCCGCTATTCTCATATTCTTGCGTTTTAATTATTGTAATCTTCAAATATAATAAAATTCACTGGAATTGACTATTTTCGCGTCATTATGTGGCAAAGAATCCAGACATTGTATCTCGCTGTCGCGACCGGTTTGGTCGTGGCGCTTATCTTTTGTGTGAAATCATTTACCGTGGGAGAGGGAGGAACTCATGCCGATGAGGTAAAGTACTTCGCGTTCATCCCCTATGCCATCCTTCTGGTGATCGCCGCGATCCTGCAACTCATCGCTTTGCTCACCTTCAAGGTGAGGGTCCTCCAGATGCGCACAGCTGTCCTTTCAGCTCTTATTCTGCTTGGTCTGCAGGGGTGGCTGGTGTTCGATTATCTAACCGCGGCGGATGGAGTGCTGTTCAGCTGGACCGCTATTTTCCCGCTTCTGGCAGTCATATTGGATTTTATGGCCGCCAGGCGGATATTAAGGGATCAGCTACTGGTCGAGAGCATGTCTCGTCTCCGTTCCAGGAAAAGATAAGGACCTAACTGTTTTCTCTAAGGAAAGAGGCCATTCCCTCTTCAAGGCTCTTCGCATATTCAGTGTCGCCCTGTTTCGTTATCTCGCTGGCGAGATAATAAACCAGCTGGCACTGGTAGTCAAACTCGTCCTTGTAGTCCGGATAGAAATCCAGATAGAGGGCGATAGACTCCTTGACCTGGCTTACCAACTCATCCGCCACTTCCCGGGCTTTATCCTGTTTGCCCAGGGTGTAGTAATCCCTGATCATGTCGATAGGGAACAGGGCGTTGGAGCTCCAACCGAGAATCGAGTTGTCATAAGGGTACCTTTCGGGATCCATCACCTCCCTGCACTTGTCCAGCAGGGCCTCGGCCCTGTCGTTCTGGCCTTCCTTGATGAAGGTGTTGGCTGAGGATACGAACAGGTTGCGGATCGACATCACACCCATGAAGGTGTACATGTTCTGGTAGTCGATGACGTAGTCGTCCCTGGAGAGGGCGTCGAACTTGAACACATTGGTCAGCTTGTTGTAAAGGTCGTCCGTGTCAACCAGACCCAGATCTAGCGAGGAGACCTTGTTCCGGATCGGTGTGAATCTGTAGGAGAAACCGTCGTACATGAGGTAATCCTTGATTCCTATGTTAAGGTCGCCGCCCTGGTTCAACATGCTTAACGGCCTGTCCCACTTGTAGTTGGAGAGGAAATCAAGAAGGAAAAGCTCGGGCTTGGTGAGTCCGGTCTTGTCTTTCGGGATCTCGAGAACGATGTATTCGGGAATCATGTCGGCGAATTTGGGGCTGACAATCCCGTACTTCAGGCAGTTCTCTTTGTTGACCGGAAGGACCATCTTCCTGGACATCCAGTAGTCGAGCTTCCGGCCGTCCTGGGTCACCAGTTTGGCATCGGGATGCTTGAAGACCTCGATGCAGTCAGTGAGGCTGACAGCTTGCCCTCTGTTGTCCTGGATGTAGACCCAGTCATTGGTACCGTACAGGTACTGCTCCTGTCCGATGGAAAGGTTGAGGGGAGCGGCGTTGTTGATGGCATATCTCATCTGGTCGATGTACCAGTCGGTTCCGAGAAGGGAAGTGTTGAGGACCCTGACATCATTCCTGATGCCTTCAACCTCCTGGGCATACCATAGAGGGAAGGTGTCATTGTCTCCATGGGTGATCAGAAGGCCGTTCTTGCCCACAGAGTTGAGGTAGTTGTAAGCTATCTCAACGGCGGTCCGGCGGTTGCTCCTGTCATGGTCGTCCCATTCCTGGGCGCACATCAGGGCAGGAACGAACAGGCAGGCCACTGTCGAGACGATCGCCACCGCCACGGGCTTCTTGCCCTTGACGGCGTCGCTTATCCATGAATACAGGGCCGCAACAGCGAATCCGATCCAGATGGTGAACGCATAGAATGAGCCAGCGTAGGCGTAATCCCTTTCCCTGACCTGGAATGGAGGCTGGTTGAGGTACATAACCACAGCGATTCCGGTCATGAAGAACAACAGGAATGTCAGCCAGCAGCCTCTCTTGTCCCTGTCAAACTGGAACAGCAGTCCGAGCAGTCCCAAGAGCAGAGGGAGGAAGAACAAGTGGTTCTTTCCCTTGTTCTCCTTCAGCCATTTCGGAGCATTATCCTGATCTCCGAGATGGATCCTGTCGATGGGCTTTATGCCGCTTTCCCAGTTGCCTGTGAACAAGTCCGCAGCAGGAGCGTGGATCTCATTCTGACGGCCGACAAAGTTCCACATGAAGTACCTCCAGTACATCCATCCGAGTTGGAAGTCGAAGAAATAGCGTAAGTTAGCTCCGAATGTCGGTTTTTTGTAATCGGCTCCAGGAACGGATATTCCCTTGCCTTGCATGTAGTCCTGATAAAACTTGATATGCCGCTCGTCGTTGCTGTACATCCTGGGGAAAAGCATCTTTCCGGCGGGGTCGTAGATCGGATCCACAGGGCTCGGCACTCTCTTGTACTTGCCGTTCAGGGGAGCCCAGTAGGTGTTTTGCTTGAGCTCATAAGGTGCTCCGAAGTACTGTCCGTAGACTAGCGGAACGGTGCCGTACTGCTCTCGGGAAAGATAGCGGACCAATGTGAACGCGTTGTCCGGCTGGTACTCGTTCGTCGGAGTCTTGGCGCTGGAGCGGATGACAACAACGCTGAATATCGAGAAACCGATGAGGATCGTCGTCACGCAAAGCAAAGCGGTGTTCCAGAAGACCTTCCCTTTGTCCAGCGTCCTGAATAACCCCCAGAAGCATAGCCCTATCAGGCCAAGCATGAAGAATGCGGCTCCGGAATTGTACGGCAGGCCGATCGTGTTGACAAAGAAGAGGTCGAAATAAGCGGCCATCTTCGGGATCCACGGAATCATGACAAAGAACATGAAGCCGAGGATAGCGGCCGAAAGCAAAAGGATCTTGACGCACTCCCAGAAGGTGTAAGGCTTGTCTTCCCTGATCTTGTAGTAATACATGAACACGATCATGGGGATGGCCAGCAGGTTCAGTACGTGGACTCCGATGGACAAGCCGAAAAGGAAAGCTATCAGGACAATCCACCTGTTGGAGTACCTACGGTCTTCGGATTCGTACCACTTGGTCATCGCCCAGACCACGATAGCTGTGAAGAGGGAGGACATCGCGTAGACCTCACCTTCGACCGCGGAGAACCAGAATGTGTCGGAGAAGCAATACGCCAACGCTCCCACGGCCCCGCTGCCGAAGATGGCAATGGAATCGGCCAGGGAATATTCATCAGGCGTTCCGTCCGGTTTTTTCTTTGCCGGGATCAGCCTCTTGACGAAGAACACGATGGTCAGGTAGAGGAAGAAAATCGTCAGGGCCGAGCAGATGGCGCTCATCGAGTTGACCATCACAGCGGCCTTTGCGGCCGAGGTGAACATCGTGAAGAACCTGGCGATGATCTGGAATACAGGGTTTCCCGGGGGATGACCGACTTCAAGCTTGTACGAAGACGCGATGAACTCGCCACAATCCCAGAAAGACGCTGTCGGCTCGATTGTGGAGAGATATGTGAACGCGGAGATCAGGAACACTGCCGCCGCGGTCAGAAGATTCCATTGTTTGAATTTCTTGCTGTCCATAAATTTATAAGGCATAATCCTGACAAAGATACAAAAGGAATGCCTATCTTTGCAAAAATATCCGCATGAAAATGAAGCAGGACAACGATTGGAAACAGCGACTTGGAGTGGTGTACTCCACCAATCCGGATTTCGAGTACGACTCCCCAGTCCAAGAGGAGGCCGAGACTCTTCCTCCTTCCCGTCAACGCCTGATCGTCTCCATTGACAGGAGGAACAGGGGAGGGAAGCAGGTGACCCTTGTTTCCGGTTTTGTCGGCACAAAGGAGGATCTTGCCGATCTGGGTCGGACCCTCAAAGTAAAGTGCGGGGTCGGAGGAGCGGCCAAGGACGGGGAAATAACAATCCAAGGTGACTTCAGGGACAAAGTGACGGCTCTCCTTAAAGAGATGGGATATAACGCCAAAAGAGGTAATTAATCCATGCCCTATAACTTTTTTGACAACCCGGTTTTCTGTGGCCTGGCAGTGGTTTTGACGCTCTTGTTCATGTTGAATCTCAAGAGCTTCCTCAAGATCGCCCCATCGCTTTGGGACTGTGTCGTCAGGTGGAAAGGCAACTTGGATCTGGAGGATAGCATCCAGCTGAGCAGGAGCCGCAACTGGATCGCGGCGATCCTGTTCGTGCCTTTCTGCATGGTCGTATATTCCTATAATTTATATAATCCAGAGATCATCGCTTCGTTTCCGCCCATCCCCAAGTTGGGGGCGGTCACTGGAGCTCTCCTGGCCTATCTCCTTCTGCGTGCCTTTCTAAACTGGCAGCTTGAGATGCATAACTTCTCTTCCAGCGTGTTCACCGCCGCCAACAGGTCTTTCTACAATTACTGCGTGATATTGTTCTTTTTGCTATTCATTTCCGGGGCTATCGTGAAAGCCTTGACAGGAGATTACATCGTCGCCAGGCGGGTCCTTTTATGGGAGATGGCTATCACATATCTGGTTTTTATCTATCGGCGAGGGCAGATTTTCTCATCCGTTTGCAATCCTTTTTCGACAATTTTGTATCTTTGCAGCCTTGAACTGCTTCCGACCGCTGCCCTGGTCTTGTCTGCCAGGCTGCTTTAGTCGTCGGATTGTTAAAGAAACTTTAACTAGAATGGCTATAAAGAAGATTCTGATCTCTCAGCGTGCCCCTCTGAATGAGGCCCCCTACACCGCATTGAAAGAGAAATACGGCGTGGATATCACATTCAAACAGTTCTTTTTGATAGAGCCTCTCACTTCCAGGGAGTTCCGCACCCAGAGAATCAACATCCTCGATTACACCGCGATCGTTTTTTCCTCGCGTCATGCGATTGACGCCTTCTATGGTCTTTGTGATGAGCTTCGGGTCAAGGTTCCCGAGACTATGAAGTACTTTTGTACCACCGAGGCTGTCGCCATGTACCTGCAGAAACATATCGTCTACCGCAAGCGCAAGATATTCTTCGGCAATGGCACTCCGGAATCGATAGTGAGCCAGATCGGTTCGAAGCACAAGGGTGAGAATTTCCTTGTCACCCAGTCCGATTCCAATGGAAGTTCTGCCCTCACCAATCTTCTCGAGGCGGAAGGAATCGCCTACAAGACAGCGGTTTTCATCAAGAGTGTCTCCCAGGATCTCAAGGATATGGATCTGAAGAAATACGACATGATCGTGTTCTACAATCCTTCCGATGTGCAGTCGCTCTATGAGAATTTCCCTGATTTCCAGCAGGGTGACATCAAATTCGTCTCATTCGGGAAGTCAATAGTCAAGGCTTTGGAAGAGAAGGGAATATCCATTGATGTCAAAGCCCCGACACCCCAGGCGCCGTCAGTCGCCAGGGCGATAGAACTGTACCTGCAAGAAAATAAATAAGACATGGAGAATCTTCCGAAATCCGAGCGCCTTCGCGGAAGGTCAGCGGTTTCGGCTCTGATGTCAAAGGGCCGGTGGGGCTTCTCGCGCGGTCTGAAGTATTGCTATCTCCGAAAGGATCCTCCGGAAGGAGTGAACCGGATCATGGTGTCCGTCCCGAAGCGATTCTTCAAAAGGGCGGTCAAGAGGAACCTCCTCAAACGGCGCCTCCGTGAGGCCTATAGGACGCAAAAAGAATTGCTCGGCCCTTCTTCCGTTGATGTGCTGTTTTTGTATAATTCTAAGGAAGTCCTTGATTTCTTGAGTATTAAGGAGGAAGTCGCTTCTGTGTTAAAAACGATTTCCGATGAAGGATAGCTACAGTATTCCACATTGGCGCAAGGTTCTGAGGGATGTGCTGTCAGCTCCCTTCCTTGGCTTGATCTGGTTCTACAGGACCTGTATCGGGCCATATATTCCCAAGACATGCCGTTTCGAGCCGTCATGCTCGACTTACGCCATCGAGGCTTTCCGCAAGTGGGGTCCCTTCAAAGGCCTGTACCTGACGGTGTGGCGCATCCTCCGCTGCAACCCCTGGGGTGGCAGCGGCTACGACCCGGTCCCGTGAGGATTATCTTCTTAGGCGAACGAATATTGATAAAGGAAGGATCTTCCCGAACTTGTCTTTGAGGGCCAGCTCACCAGAGTCGAGAGGAGTGTCGGATTTTAGCTCAAGGGCTTGACGTACAACAGTTTCCCCCAAGACTGCCGAGAATCCGTTGGAATAGAGGTTCAGAACCATGAAACTGTTCTGGGGAGCGAGTATCTGCCCGACAGAACGCATCATGTCGAAAAGACACTCGTCGAGCTTCCACTTCTCCCCGTCCGGGCCATGGCCGTAAGCCGGAGGATCAAGGATAATTCCATTGTAGACATTGCCTCTTCGAGCTTCCCTTTTCGCGAATTTCATGGCGTCCTCAACGACCCAGCGGATACCGTCCAAGCCGCTCCGGTCCTGATTCTCATGGGCCCAGGTCACGACCTGGCGCACCGAGTCAAGATGAGTGACGTCGGCTCCTGCCGCCCGAGCAGCGAGCGAGGCTGCCCCTGTGTAGGCGAAAAGATTCAGCACCTTGGGCCTCTGCTCCATGGAAGCGGCGATCTGTGAGGTATTCCTGAAAATATATTCCCAATTAGCCGCCTGCTCAGGGAACACCCCCACATGCTTAAACGACGTTAGCCCCAGCCGCAGATCTATGCTTGCGCTGCCGGATAAACGGTATTTGATCCACCACTGGTCGGGCATCGCCTTCAGCCGGTCCCAAGTGCCACTGTCCTCCTTGCCAGCTTTCCCGAAACCAGCCCCAGGAGTGAACCTCGTGTGCGTCAACCGATCCCACTCCTTGTCAGGCATATTCTTGTCCCACAATGCCTTAGGCTCGGGACGGGAAAGAACGTACCCGCCGAACCGCTCGAGCTTCATCCCCCTTCCGGAGTCCAGCAGCTCGTAGTCTTTCCAATCTTCTGAAGGAAACTCTGTCGCCATAGTGACGCAAAGATAAAAAAATAGTATCTTTGCCCCGGAAAAAAATTGACAATAAATATCAAACATTATGCAGCAGCACATTGACTCTTATGATTTCAAAGGCAAGAAGGCCATTGTCAGGGTGGATTTCAACGTTCCGCTTGACGAGAACTTCAAGATCACAGACGACACCCGTATCCGCGCCGCCCTTCCCACTCTGAAGAAGGTCCTTGCCGAGGGTGGTTCCCTCATCCTCATGTCCCATCTCGGACGCCCGAAGGGAGTTGACCCCAAATTCTCCCTGAAACATATCGTCGGTCATGTTTCCGAGAAACTTGGAGTTCCGGTTCAGTTTGCCGAGGACTGCCAGAAAGCTGACGCCCAGGCCGCCGCTCTCAAGCCCGGTGAGGTGCTGATGCTCGAGAACCTGCGTTACTACGCTGAAGAGGAAGGAAAACCCAGAGGACTCGCCGAGGACGCTACTGACGAGGAGAAAGCGGCCGCCAAAAAGGCTGTCAAAGAGAGCCAGAAGGCATTCGTTAAAAAACTTGCCTCTTATGCGGACTGCTACATCAACGACGCTTTCGGAACAGCCCACAGGGCCCACGCCTCCACAGCTCTGATCGCTTCCTATTTCCCGAACGACAAGATGTTCGGCTACCTGATGGAGAAAGAGGTCAAGGCGATTGACAACGTCCTGAAGAACGCCCAGCATCCTTTCACCGCCATCATCGGAGGCTCCAAGGTTTCCTCTAAGCTTGCGGTCCTTGAGAACCTTCTCGGAAAGGTTGACAACCTGATTATCTGCGGTGGAATGGGCTATACCTTCATCAAGGCCGAGGGCGGAAGCATCGGTAACTCACTCCACGAGGATGATCTCATCCCTCAGGCCAAGGAGATTATGGCCAAGGCCCAGGAGCTCGGAGTCAACGTCTCCCTCTCCGTCCAGACCCGTATCACCCAGGAGTTCAGCAATGACGCTCCTTTCAAGGAGGTCCCCTCACACCAGATTCCTGACGGATGGGAGGGCATGGACTGCGGTACCGCCTCGATAGAGAATTGGGCAAGGATAATCCTCGCTTCCAAGACCATCCTTTGGAACGGTCCTGCCGGCGTGTTTGAGATGCCTTCCTTCGCAGTGGGTACTGAGAAGATCGCCGAGCTTGTCGCCGAGGCGACCGCTCATGGAGCATATTCCCTCGTCGGTGGTGGCGATTCTGTCGCCGCTGTGACCAAGATGGGCTTCGCCGACAAGGTCAGCTATGTCAGCACCGGCGGTGGCGCCATGTTGGAAGCTATTGAAGGTAAGACTCTTCCCGGAATAGCCGCTATCCAGGAGTAATATTCCGAAAGCCATGGATCCGCTGGTAGTGCACTGGAACATGAATCCGGAGATATTCCGGATCGGAGGCTTCGCCGTCAGATGGTACGGACTCCTCTTTGTCTCAGGATTTATCCTGGGCTACTGGATGTTCACGAAGTTCTTCGAGCGGGAGAAGGTTAACAAGGACCTCCTCGACCCGCTTCTTTACACTCTCCTGTTGGGTACCCTTGTTGGCGCCCGCCTTGGGCACTGCCTTTTCTACGGATTCGACTATTATTTCACCTCTTGGAAGGGTTTCCTTGAGATATTCAAAGTCTGGGAAGGCGGACTCGCCAGCCACGGAGGCACGATCATGCTGATCCTCTGCATGTGGTGGTTCGCCGGGAAATACGGGAAGAAGAACCATATAGACTTCCTTTGGATCCTGGATCACCTCTGCATCGCGGTGGCTTTCGCCGGAGCTTTCATCAGGCTTGGAAACCTTTGTAACTCAGAGATCTACGGTGACGTCACGAATCTCCCCTGGGGCTTTATTTTCGAGCGCAGGGGAGAGACGGAGCCGAAGCATCCGACCCAGATCTACGAGGCCTTGAGCTATCTTATCCTGGGGCTTTGCCTTGTGTGGCTCTATGTCAAGAAACTTGACAAGATGTACAGGGGCACTTTCATCGGGATTTTCTTCATCGGCTGCTTCGGAATGCGTTTCCTCATCGAGTTCATAAAGGAACCTCAGGAGGCCTTCGAAGAGAACATGGTCATTAATATGGGTCAGACCCTCAGCATTCCGTTCATCATTCTTGGAATATGCCTGTTGGTTTACGCTTTCAGCAAGAAAATTCCCGCACGGGCTGTCATTCCAGACAACCGGCCGAAGAAAGCTGAGCCGACCCACTACGCCAAAAGCCTGAACGGATGATAAAAGCCATATTCTTCGACATAGACGGCACCTTGGTGAGTTTCGAGAGCCACAGGATGTCTGACCGTTTGAAGGAATGTTTGGATAAGCTTCGCGCCATTGGCGTGAAGCTATTCATTTCCAGCGGCCGGCATGTGCTGGTTATGAATAACTTGGATAGCTACCCCTTCGATGGCTATATCGCCATGAACGGGGCCTTGACTATCCTTGAAGGGAAGACTATTGACAGCCGTCCGCTCCCTAAAGAGATCTCGTTCCAGGTCGCCAGGATCGCGGGCGAGGTTGGTGTCCCATGCTGGTCTTTCGCCGACACCATTGTCGGAATCAATTTCGAGAACGGGAAATCCGAAGAAGTCTCCCGGCAGTTGAATTTCTTCCCTGAGCACTATCTGGATCTTGACGAAGTGGCTCATAATCACGAGGTTTACCAGTACACGATTTATATGTCCCTCGAGGAGGAAGCTAGGTATCTGCATCCTGTCCTCTCCGGGGTTGATTACCAGCGTTGGCATCCGTACTTCACTGACATAGTTCCAGCGGGCTTGTCCAAGTCCTATGGAGCTTCTCTTATCCTGGACCGTCTCGGCCTGACTCCCTCTGAGTGCATGGCTTTCGGAGACGGCGGGAATGATATTCCTATCATCGAATATGCCGGGATAGGTGTCGCGATGGGTAATGCCACGCCTGACGTCAAGGCCGCCGCCGACTACGTCACCGGTTCCGTCGACGAAGACGGAGTCATCTCAGCCCTCCGCCATTTCGGCGTTATCTGATTCACTTCGGCGTTATCTGATTGACCAACCCAGTCCTTCTGAGCGTCTGCGAAGAATCTACTGTCCCTATCGTCCCTAAAACCCGGACGCAAAGAACAAATACAACCGATATTGATCCCTACGTCCCTACGGCCGGGACGAGGGGAACATATTTCTTCTGCAGTTCACTTTCTTATATTGTGTTGAATCAAACGGCAGATAATAATAGCACCGGAAGTGACACCCACATCCGATGCTAAGATTATATAAACAACTACTTTAGAAGATGTATCCGATTCCGAGTTTTAGCGCATTCGCATTGATGTTAACTATATCCACAATCCTTTGAACATTGAGCCCAAGCTCAGCCTTGAACTTGCCAACTTTAATACCTATACCAGGAGTGAGATACAAGCCTCCAAAACCATCTAGACCCTCTGTTAACCCTATGCCATATCCAATATCAAAAGTAAGATAAGGTGCTACTTTTTCATTGACGGGGAGATAACCTTTCATATTCAGATAGATAGGCATTGCAAGCTCTCCCATATCAGCTTTGCCCTGCTCCTCCCAATAATCTGCGTAAAGTCCTTTATACCAATCAAGTCCCAGTCCTAGACCAGTGGAGAAATACTCTCCTACTTTTATGCCTTGGATCGTGTTTAAGTTAACTCTATTGACTGGATAGGAGCCGACTCCAATAGAGTACCCTGCATTGATTTCTCCATTGTACTTTACAGAGGTCTGTGCCATAGCTGTAAAGACGGACATTGCGGAAACGATTACAAGAATAATTACTTTTTTCATGCTTGTTTTTTTTATTAATTAGTACGTTTATATGTGTCCCAAAGAACTTCGTTGACCTCTTTCAATTTGAATGTATTAGCATCGACATATTGGAAATCCTTGACATATGCAGTGGAAATGTTTTGATTGTCATTATACATTGTTAGGGTCTTAGCATCCGATGATAAGTGATAGTATCTTTTATACGAATCCCCGTTATAGTAGGTAATAGTAACTTCTCCATGTATCTCTCTTGTGCTCCCATACTTTGCGTAATTTGCCTCTTGTGGCTTGGTGTAATGTTGCCCAAATGAAATAATTGTAACAATGCCATAGAATTCGTATTTGAATGTTCCGTGCATTATAGAAAATACGTGCTCTTGAGCATCATTGTAATAATGAATATCCGGATCTTCTTGATCCGGCATAGTGCATGAAGATAGACTATATAGCATTAAAGCTATGATAGGCAATAAGATAATAATTCTTTTCATGATTATTTATACTATCAAATAGGTACAAAAAAAGCGTGCACTGCCTTGCACGCCATCAGGGCTGCGACACCCCACCGTTAATGCTAAGCAGTACACGCTGTGTACGCCTGCACCTTAAAACGGTATATGCCTTAAAAATCAAGTGTCGCAGTTCGATGGCTAAGGCACTATGTCTAGCAAAATTAAGCAAAAACCGTATAACTTCAAAGAGAAACAGAAACTGATGAATCAGCTAGACATATTTTTTGACACAGATAGTCTCGCCAAGTGATGCTTAATTCTGGCAAGGTCGAATTATAAGGCGGGGACCTTGCCTGGGTAATGTGGGTTAAGGGTGCCTGGGATCAAGGATCAGCTGGCAAGGTCTGGGCTATAATTTTCGACCTTGCCCGGGAGGGGGTGCTTGGCTGGGGAGCACTAAAACGATAAACCGGAAAATGTTGGAGTTTTTCAATGTTTTCCGGTTTGTTTAGTATAACATTTGTAGTGTGTTATTGGTTTTTTTAAGACACGAGTTAAAATTTTAATATGACTAAGAGAAAACTGATTGTGGCGGCCATGCTGATGGGATGTTTCACCATGGCGTCAGGGCAGTACAAGACCGGGGAAACTCCGGCAGCGCAGGTCGACACTTCCAAGGTCGTGATCACTTTGGACGATGCTCTCAAAATCGCGCTTAGTGAGAATGTCTCTGTCAAAGTGGCAGACAAGGAGATCGAGAGAAGCCAGTACGCCAAGAAAGGGACATATTCATCCCTGTTCCCTCAGGTGACCGGTTCCGGATCTTACCAGAGGACCATCAAGAAACAGATCATGTACATGGACTCCGACAGCGGCGGTGACGGTGAAGAAGGCGGTGGCGGAGGCTTCGGAATGCTCTCCTCACTGGCTCCTTATTTCATCAGGATCAATGAGTTGTCC
>ONUG01000041.1 GCA_900320965.1 uncultured Bacteroidales bacterium
TATGAATCACAAAATGTGAAATCTAACGAGCCGTGAAAAGGTCAAAACTCCAGCCTGAACCTTGTTGCCTTTGTGTATCTCAATCCCCTTCTTTGCCCGTGATCGGGCGGAATGCTTGGCGGCTTTGCGGAGACGCCTTAGGCGGGAACTCCGCTCTTCCGCCACACCGAAACGATCCCTGAAATCCTTCACGGCCTTCCTTCCTCTCAGGGCACGTCGAAAACCGGCGGCTCTTGTACCTGAAGGATGCCTGGACAAATCTGTCTTTGCCTTAGTCAGGCCTTTATCAAACTGATTCAGCGACGAAAGCACAGTGACGGAACTCTCCTCAGCAAGCCGCTCCCGAACTTGACGGATTTCCCTCATCCTCTGTTCGAACGCTTTCCTGGTATGATAGGTCTTACTCATCAGAAAAAAGGCATAGTAACCTTAAAACGGTCACTTTTTCCGGAGTGCTTTCTTTAATGTCGGAAGTACATATTCGGTGTAACGGACCATGCCTAGGTCGGTGAAGTGGACTCCGTCCACGGTGGCCTCTCCATCCGTGCCCAGCATCTTGTCGCCTTTGATATAGTAGATCTTCTTCTCCCCCGCCTTCTTCAGTTTATCGTAAACCGCACGCATAGAAGCGTTTCTGGCCGCAATGTCAGCAGCGGCCTTCTTATCAAAGACGGTGTGAGGATAATTCGGATTCTCTATGAAAACTACCGGAACATCTGGATGTGCGTCACGAAGGATGCGGAAGAACTTCTCCTCGCGTTCATCTATGAGAGACGCCTCGCAGTTGGGCACATTGTCAAGGACGAAAAGCGACGGATCCTCAACTGAAGCCATAAGCTCGGCAATCTCATAATCGAGCCTCGCGTTCCCACTGAAACCGAGATTGACAACCTCCCTGTCAAGCTCTCTGGAGCCCCTTCTTCGGGCTGTCTAGGGCTGGCTGATCGATAACGGAGCCTTCCTCGACCCCGATTTCAAGCCTCTTGACTCCCTCATAAAGAGAGAAATAGACTATATATTCCCGCATCACCGGCTCCATGTTGCCAATGACCAGGACATCATTAAGAGTGTCCCTTTGAGGACGGGCACTCCTGGCGAATCTCCAATGGCCATCGACAGGATCCTGGGTATAAAGGTCCAATCCCCTAGTTCCGGTGTCTGTCATGTGGTTCATCGTAGCGAGCCCGAAAGAGACCCATCTTAACTTGATGGATGGAGAGTTCGAGCGAAAGCGGACAGAGATTCCGGCAGAATGGTGGGCAAGGCCCCAGACATCTTTGCGGGTAACTCCTTCGAGCGAGGCGGGAAGCCTCTCGTAAGTGGCGGAAGTGTTCGGAACAGCCTTTCCGTAGATCGGAAAAACTGAAGCATCCGTGTAAACATAACTTTTACCCTCTTGTGCTTTCAGGGCAAAAGGGAAAAGCAGCGCCAGTGACAGAAGGACAAACGATAATTTTCTCATAATAATCAGATTCTTCGCCTCGATCAGAATGACAATTAAAACATGTACCTGACACCAAGGCCAAGGGAGAAAAGACCGTTGCGACGGATCTTGCCGTCTCCGAACATCATCCTGGGGCGCAAGCTCAAAGATATCTGGAGAGGAATATCGAATATATACTCTATCCCAACATTACCAAGAAGCCCGGCATAGACAACGCTCTCATCCTGAGACGTTTCCCAGACAGCGACACTCGCTCCTGGGCCAGCGTAGACTCCCCACTGGCCGTAGGCGCTCCAATCAGGACGGGCAATCATGAAATTATACACCCCGTCGAAATGGAAGGCGTTGGAATTAAACACGTTATCAAGGCCTAACTCAAATTCGAGGAAATCTTGCTCCCCGGCGAAATTCTCATAGCTGACATCTACGCCATAGTTGCCGACACGAAGACCGACAGCCCTAGGCTGGGCCGAAGCCGCGAAAGTGAGCAGCACGAAGAAAACTATAAGAGAATAAACCTTTTTCATAATAGTCGACTAAACCATACCGGAGAATCCCATGAAAGCCATAGCGAGGATGCCGCAGGTAATAAGGGCAATCGGAACTCCTTTGAATTGCTTGGGGACATCATTGAGCTCAAGATGCTCCCTAAGACCAGCAAACAGGATCAGGGCCATCCCATAGCCAAGCGCTGTGGCGAAGGCATAGACGATCGACTCGCCGAGGTTAAGCATGTGAGCCGCTCCGCCGCCGAAGGTAAATTCCTTGGTGACAACATTGAGGGCCACACCCAGGACGGCGCAGTTGGTGGTGATAAGGGGAAGGAATATTCCAAGAGCCTGATAGAGCGAAGGACTGATCTTCTTCAACACGATCTCAACCATCTGGACGAGGGCGGCGATCACAAGGATGAAGGCGATGGTCTGGAGGAACTCAAGCCCGAAAACGACCAGCAAATACTTGTTGATCAGATAAGTGACCAAGGTCGCGAGGGTGATGACGAACACCACTGCGCCGGACATTCCAGTCGCGGTCGAGAGCTTGTTGGAGACTCCCAGGAAAGGACATGTGCCCAGGAACTGGGCCAGCATGATGTTATTGACGAATATCGCCGAAATGATTATGAGGAAATACTCCATAGCTTAGCTCTTTTTAGCGATTTTATTGAAAAGGACCATCAGGTACCCGAGGGCGATGAAAGCTCCGGGAGCCATGACGAACACCAGGATACCATCCCCGGAGATAAACTTCCAGCCGAATGCGGAGCCGCTTCCGAGAATCTCCCTGACGAGACCCAGCACAGTAAGGCTCATCGTGAAGCCGAATCCGATTCCCAGTCCGTCCAGAGCGGAGTCAACTATCCCGTTCTTGCATGCGAAAGCCTCGGCGCGGCCAAGAACAATACAGTTCACCACAATCAGCGGGATAAAGAGACCGAGAGTCTTGTACATGTCGGGAGTGTAGGCCTGCATGGCAAACTGAAGGATTGTCACGAAGGTAGCGATCACGACGATGTAGACAGGGATATGGACCTTGTCAGGAACCACGGGGGCAATCGCGGAAATAACTATGTTAGAGAGGACAAGGACGAAAAGCGTAGCCAAGCCCATGCTCAAACCATTGATGGCCGACGTTGTGGTGGCCAGCGTGGGGCACATTCCAAGGAGGAGGACGAAGGTCGGATTCTCCTTGAAGAAGCCTTTTGTGAATATGCCTAATTTTCTATTGCTCATAGCCTATTCTCCTTTAATGGTCTTGAAAGCCTCCACGGCATTCTTCACAGCAAGAGAATATGCCCTGGAAGTGATTGTGGAAGCGGTGATGGCGTCGATGTCTCCACCGTCTTTCTTGACGGAGAGTATCTTCTCAGCAGGATTGAATCCCTTGAACTGCGAATAGAAATGCTCATCGGTCGTACACTTGGCTCCAAGACCAGGGGTCTCGGTGTGCGACAGGACAGAAGTGTTGTAGACCGTTCCGTCCGGGGTGATACCGACCATAAGGGTAAGAGGTCCGCCGAATCCGACGACTGTGGACTTGATCGCATACGCCTTGACATCTTCGCCAGAGGCGCTGACGTAATATTCAGAAGGCTGTCCACCGACCTGCAGGGGTTTCGCATCAGAAAGCTCGCCTCCCTCAGGAAGTACAGCTCCGATTGAAGCCTTGAGTATGTCAGCATTGGCCTTGGCGATAGGCTCAGCGGTCAGGACATACATCCCGCCCAGAAGAGCTGAGCAGACGAGACAGACCGCCGTCAGGCACAGGACCATATTGGTAAGATTTGATTTAGCTGCCATGATTATGCCCTCCCGTATTTTTTCTGATGGAACCACTTATTGAGAAGAGGAACCGTCGAGTTCATGATCAGGATAGCGAAGCTCACACCTTCAGGATATGAACCGAAGTACCTGATCATCAAAGTGATGAAACCTATTCCGACACCGAAGATAATCCCACCCTTAGTACTCATCGGACTGGTCACGTAGTCAGTCGCCATGAAGCAAGAACCGAGGAGAAGACCACCGGTCAGGAGATTGAACAGAGGATCGGTGAACTGAGCCGGATTCGCGAGCCAGAAGATGCAGGATACAGCGGCGACAGTGCCAAGGATCGAAAGGGTGATCCATGGTTTGATGACCTTGCGCGCCACCAGATAGATGAAGCCCACAAGGATGGCAATCGCACATGCCTCTCCGGCTGAACCGCCGATGTTGGCGAACAACATCTGCGAATATGAATAGCCATGGCTCGCCATGAGATCAGGCACGGAAGCGCCTTGCATCAAGCCTTCCTTTATCACTCCGAGAGGAGTGGCTCCGGAGATGGCGTCAACCCCGAACAAACCCTGGGGTATCTCCCAACGGGTCATGTAAGTCGGGAAGGAGATCAGGAGGAAAACACGTCCGACCAGCGCCGGATTGAACACATTCTGTCCCAGACCACCAAAGGTCATCTTGGCTACCCCGATAGCGACCAAGGCGCCAAGGAAAACCACCCACCAGGGAGTTGTCGGAGGCAGGTTCAACGCCAGAAGAACTCCTGTCACAGCGGCAGACCAATCCCCAAGGGTGGATGCCTTCTTAAGGCAGAACCGGGTGATCAGGTACTCTATCGCCATGCAGGATAACACACTCACAGCCAGCACCAGAAGCTCTTTCCAGCCATAAAAGACGACTGAGACGATCACCGCCGGCAGCAGGGCGATCACTACATCCCTCATCAAGACCGTAGTGGTGGTCTTTGAGTGGAGATGCGGATTAGGTGAAACTAATATCTTGTCCATACGATTACTTTTTAACGGTTGGTGAGCTTGTCGAACCATTCGCTGCCTCGGCAGCGGCCTTGGCGGCAGCCGCGCGGGCTCTCATTATTCCCATAACCTGGCCTCTGGCCTGACTGATCACATCAAGAAGCGGAATCCCAGCAGGGCAGGAATACAGACAGCAGCCACACATAATGCAGTCCTGCACAGCATTAGCCTCAAGGGCATCAGTGTCACCAGCCTTTGCCAAGCGGTTCAGCAGGAAGGGTTCCAGACCCATCGGGCAGGCGTCAGCGCACTTTCCGCAACGGATACAACTGCTCTCGGGCATCCTCTTGGTCTGCTCCCTGGTCAGGAACAACAGTCCTCCGGTACCTTTCATGGTAGCGGCCTCGAGATTAGCGATGGACTTGCCCATCATAGGTCCGCCGCTGATAACCTTCGCGGCAGCCTCAGGGACTCCTCCCAGATAATCGATCACATAGCTCAGAGGAGTTCCGACCCTGACAATCAAGTTCGCCTGCTTAGGGAAACATTCTCCTGTCACAGTGACGGAATTGTCAATGAGTGGCTTGTTCTTCTGGACAGCCTCGTAGACAGCAAGAGCGGTGCAGACATTGTCAACCACAGCTCCCACATCAATAGGCAATCCACCCGACTTGACCTGACGGTGCATCACAGCGTCAATCAGCTGTTTCTCACCACCTTCCGGATACTTCTTCATAAGAGACAGTACTTCGATCCCGGAATATTCAGGTCCATTTGCCTTTAGGGAATCGACAACCTTTGTGATGTGTTCGATGGCCTCAGGCTTGTTATCCTCTATGGCTATCGTAGCTTTGGCGACTCCGAGAGCCTTCTTGATTATGGCTGTACCGACAACAACCTGCTCCCCCTTCTCAAGAAGGGTACGGAAGTCGGAAGTAAGGTAAGGCTCACATTCGCAGCCATTGATAATCAGCATCTCACATGTCTTGCCAGGAGGAGGGCTTAGCTTCACATGGGTCGGGAAGGTAGCTCCTCCGAGGCCCACGACACCTCCAAGCTTGATCTTCTCGATGATGCCCTTAGGATCATCGGGGATCTCCGTCACAAGAGTGTCCGTACGATCGATACCATCCACCCACTCATCACCCTCAACCGCAATCTCAACAACCATCTGGTTATTGCCGGAGAGGTCTTTCCTGGGACCGATGGACTTCACTGTCCCGGACACGGAAGAGTGGATATACGCCGACATGAAAGCGCCAGGCTCGGCTATAACCTGGCCGACCTTGACCTTGTCCCCAACGGCGACGACGGGCTTGGCTGGGGCGCCGATGTGCTGGGAAAGGGCAATATAGACGGTCGGAGGAATAGGAAGATACTCCAGCTTGCAATCTCTGGATATCTTTGAGTCGGCGGGATGCACACCGCCAATCGAGAATGTTCTTCTAGCCATTGCTTTCCTCCTTTTTTACTTTAACGACCTTGGCTGCTTCAGCCGCTGCAGCAGCAGCCTCACGGGCCTTCTTCTGACGTTCCAGGATCCTGGCCTTCACAGCCTCCTTGTCAAGCGGCTTCGGGAAATTGACCCCATGGATCGCTCCGGTAGGGCACATCGCCTCACACTCACGGCAAAGCTTGCACTTCTCGAAGTCGATGTATGCCACATTATTCTCTAAAGTGATGGCATCATGGGTGCAGGTCTTCTGGCATATTCCGCAGCCGATGCAAGCGTTGGCGCATGCCTTCTTGACGGAAGGTCCCTTGTCCTTATTGACGCAGGAGACAAACTCCCTCATTCCGCGAGGGCCTTTCTTCCGAAGCTCGATAATCGCCTTCGGGCAAGCCTTCACGCAGGCACCGCAAGCCGTGCACTTCTCCTCATCCACAACCGGAAGACCGGTCTCAGGATCCATCGAAAGGGCGCCGAATTTGCAGGCGGCGACGCAATCTCCGCAACCAAGGCAGCCATAGGAACAGCCTGTGTCTCCAGCGTACAGTGAAGCTTTGACCTTGCAAGAGATTGAGCCATCGTACTCGCTGGTCCTTGGCCTGGCGGCACAAGTGCCGTTACAACGGACCACAGCCACCATCGGAGCCTTCTCTTTGATCTCATAGCCGAGGATCTCGGCGACTTTCTTCATCGTCTCGTTGCCTCCGACCGGACAGAAATGATTGTCCAGGTTCGGGGCCTTCACGGCAGAATCCGCGAAAGCATGGCAACCGGCGAAACCGCAGCCACCGCAATTAGCTCCAGGCATGACCTTCTCTACCAGCTCAATGCGAGGATCCTCAACGACCTTGAAGCGCTGCGCGACAAGATAGAGGGTCAACGCGAGCAACAGGCCGAGACCCGAGATGATCGCGATGGTCCAAATAATTGTTGTTGTCATAAAAGCTTTATATGATTTTATCTTTTCTTTATGTAAAACTCGTATCCCTCAGCGAGACGATCCCTAAGGAAATACAATACAAGATAGTACAAGGCGACCCCGAGGATGGAAAGCCCTCCAGTCGCAAGTTCGCCAAATCCAATCTTTGGCAAAGATAATATTAAAATCAGTAATATCAGCGCGGGAAGCGCATAAGAAAGCAGCACAGCTTTCATTCCGGCTTTCCTCGCGAGGCATACCTCCACCTCATCTCCGACATGATAATCGCCGAAACCCCTGTCAGGGACTTCGACGATCTTCTTTACGGACTCGGACATCCCGCACAAACCAGCGGCATGACAAGAGGCGCAAGCGGATTCCGAGACAATCTCAACGCTGACAGACCCATTGTCCACAGCCACGATCTTGCCCTTATGGGAAACAGCGTCAGCCATCGTTACTTGGTCAAACTTGTGAAAGGATACTTCAATCCTTCATAGCTGTACAGCCGCCCGCGGACCTGCCCGATCTTCAAAGGAGCCAGGAAATACACCGGGACCCTGTTGGCATCGTCAGAGAACCAGGCATAGAGGCTGTTCTCACCGTCAAAGGTCTCACCCTTGGGCATCTCAAAACCGAATTTGTGAGCACGAACGACACCTTTTCCCGAGATCTTCTGGTTCTCGACTCCGTAATAACGGAAATAGATGTCACGGATGTGGTGATCGACCGCATAAGTCATGGGATACCTTCCTCCGGGAGTGAGCTTCGACAGATCCATGTTGCGGACAATGAACAGCATGGTGGCGATGTCGAAGGTGCACTCATCCTTAGGCAGCTCGACAGTGAACTCACCCTTGCGGGAATTGTTGATCTGAGCGTCGATGTGGTCAGACTTATATACGTAAAGGTTTTTACACCAATAACTTCCCTCTATACAATCCCTGGAGAATTTCAAAGGGCGAAAAGTGTCGGTAGAGAACCAGCAATCGAAATCCTCCTTAAGTTTGAAGACAGACTCGTAGATTTTCTGGGTCTTTCCTCTAAGGTAGCCATGGTAACAGCTCTTGCCATTAAGGACAGTAGAATCCAGCTTCATGGTCGCCTGGGCTACATCGGCATTGATAATGCCCCATTTATAGTGGATGGTGAACACCAGCTTCTCCCCTCCCTTGAAGGCAATTTTATCCTTATCCAGATTGACCGGGAGGCATTTTTTGTTGTCAGCAGCCCCTAAAGAGAGGCCGGCTGTGATGAACAAGGCGGTCAAAGCCGCAAGCAGTCTTGATAGTCTCATCAGAAATCAGGGTTTTGATCGAACTCACTGTTCATTGCAGATTCCGTGCCCATCGACTCAGCCTGGGCCGCGAGAGTGTCGCCAGGCTCAACAAATCTGACCTGCTCGGCCTTAAAGAGCATATCCAGGTCACACACTTCACCATTTCTGTGCTTCGCGATGATGATCTGGGTCGTCTCCTTCCCGTCAGGGGTCTCTCCCAATCCAACATAATCAGGCCGGTGTATGAATATTACCATGTCGGCATCCTGCTCGATGGAACCGGACTCGCGAAGATCTGAAAGCTGGGGCTTGCCGGAGCCGCCAGTCCTCTGGACAGCGTTCCTTGAAAGCTGGGAAAGGGCTATGATCGGCACATTAAGCTCCTTCGCCGTCGCTTTAAGAGTCCTTGAGATTGCCGCGACCTCCTGCTCCCTAAGACCCCTGAGCTCAGCGGGACCTTGCATAAGCTGGAGATAGTCCACAATCACGAGGCGGACATCTTTTGACTTGACGAGGCGTTTGACTTTGGTGCGGAACTCCATAAGTGGAATACTCGGAGTGTCGTCGATGTAAAGAGGGGCTTTCGAAAGGGCGGCCAGCCTGGTCTCAAGCTGCTGCCAGTCCCACGGATCCAGTTTGACTCCTCCTTTGAGCTTATCGGCCGGAAGCCCGGACTCGGTGGTCATAAGCCTCATAACCAGCTGGAGGGCTGACATCTCAAGAGAGAACACAGCCACAGGCATGTTGTGGTCGACAGCGGCGTTTCTCGCGAGATTCAAGGCGAAAGCGGTCTTACCGACAGAAGGCCTGGCGGCGAGGATGATCAGATCGGATTTCTGCCAGCCCTGGGTCACACGGTCAAGAGAAGGGAAACCGGAAGGCACACCGCTCAACCCAGTCTTGTTCTGGTTCTTCTCAATCTCCCGCATCGCGTCGTTGATGATAGAACCGACCTCCTGGACATCCTTTTTCAGATTGCTCTGGATGGCGTTGTAGACTTTGGACTGAGCCTCGTCGATGAGTTGGTCGACTTTGACCGAATCATCGTAAGAATCCCTTAGAATCTCGTAAGAAGCGGTAATCAAGTCCCTCTGGATGCTTTTCTGCTTGAGGATCTTGACATAGTACTCGATGTGGGCCGCGGCGCCGACCTTCTCCGAAAGGCCGACCAATGCCACAGGGCCACCCACGGTCTCAAGGTTGCCTTTTTCCCTGAGCTTGGCGCTTACAGTGACGATGTCAACAGAAGTGTGCTCATTCACCAGCTCAGACATCGCCTCGTAGATCATCTTGTGACGAGGGTCGTAGAAACATGAAGGCGTAAGCTCCTCAAGCGCCATATCGACGGATGAGGGCTCGATTAGCATAGCGCCGAGGACAGCCTCTTCGACTTCAAGGGCTTGAGGCGGTTTGTTCCCCATCTCAAGCCCTATAGTGTCCAGGTTGACTGCCTGGGCCTTTCTTCTGGAAGATTTACCAGGCTGGTCAGGCATATCTGTAAGTGTCTATTCGAAATCCGGATTGACAATAATTCGTCCGCAATGCTCGCAGATGATAAGCTTCTTGTTGGAAGCGATGTCGACAAGACGCTGCGGAGTGATGGTGCTGAAGCAACCACCGCAAGAGTCACCATTGTAGACGGAGACAACGGCCAGATGGTTGTGGACACTGGCGCGTATGCGATCGTAGGCACTCATGGTCCTGGGATCGATCTTGGCGGCGAGCTCTTCCCTCTTGGCAACGAGATCCTCCTCTTCCTTGGAAGTGGACTCGACGATTGTGGCAAGTTCCTCTTTCTTCGCCTTAAGATCCTCGCTCCTCACGGCGATGTAGTCCTTAAGACCTTCCTGCTCCTCTTTCTTCGCCATGATGGCGGTACGGGTGTCGTTGATGGTCTTTTGGGCGATCTGACGAAGAAGTCCCTGATTCTCAATCTCTTTGTTGATGGAGTCGTACTCGCGGCTGTTGGAGATGTCGTCGAGCTGCTTCTGGTACTTCTCGATCTGGAGGTCGCAGTCAATAATGTTCTGCTTGTTCTCCGCGATAGTCTGGTTGTAAGCGTCGATAATGGCGGAGCCCTGCGCGAGACGGGCTTTGAGATCCGCTATCTCATTCTCAAGAGCCTCGACTTCTGAAGGAAGCTCGCCGCGCAGCTGGACAATCTTATCGATCGCTGAATCAGCCTCCTGAAGAGCGTAAAGGGTCTTGAGTTTTTCCTCGACGCTGATTTCGGAGTCGGCGAAGTTCTTCTGCAGGGAGACGAAAGTTTCCCTCTGGTCTATCGGTGTCTCGACTTTCTTGATTTTCTTGGTTGCCATAGTAGCTTATGAAATCTGACTAATAATAAAAAACAGGATTGCTCGACCTCAGCTTCTCGCTGGTACGGACTGCAAAGGTAGGAAAATTTTTCCTTAACAGAGAAAATAATACATCGCAAATTTCCACTTCTCCCTCGAAATGGCCTATATCCATGATCATAAATCCATTAGGGGTGAAGAAATGGTGGTAGGACACATCCCCGCAAATGAAAGCCTGGGCGCCGGAGGAAATGGCATTTGGAATAAGGGAAGAGCCCGATCCTCCGCACATCGCCACCCTGCGGACAGTGATCCCTGAAGGAGAGGAGCAGCGGACCACAGGAAGATTGAAAGCTTTCTTTACTTTTTCAATAAATTCCTCAGAACCAACAGGTTCCTCAAGGTCACCAACCGCTCCGAGTCCGACGCCGTCGCCTTCCTCGTCCAAGACGGAGGTATTCACAAGCCCAAGACGCCTGGCCATTGTACCGCTCACACCCCCGAGGACTTTGTCCGCCGTGGTGTGGGCAGCGTAGACAGCGATCCCAGCGGAAACGGCTTTGATGACAGCAAGGCCGACAGGATCTTCAGGGGATATCTTTTTCAGTCCACCGAATATCAAAGGATGATGCGTGACTATCATGTCTGCTCCGCATGACACGGCCTCATCCACCAACCGCGGAGTGCAGTCCAGGCCTATCAGGACTCCCTTGACCTCCTGCTCGGGAGATCCGATCACCAAACCGCTGTTGTCCCAGCTCTCCTGAATGGAGGCGGGAGCGAAGTCCTCGATCACCGAGATTATGTCACGAACTATCATAAAGACTTCTTGACTTCGACCAACTGGGCACGGATTTCCTTGAGGCTGTCCAGGACCTTTACCCTTCCCTCAACCTTTTTCCTGTCAGCGGAGAGCTTCTTGGCCGCGCCCTCAAGAGTCAGTCCCTGCTCCTTGACAAGGAGATGGATCTGCTTCAAGCAGTCAAGGTCCTCCTCCGTATAGAGCCTGTTGCCCTTGGCGTTCCTCTTGGGTTTGATGTACTTAGGGAAAGAGTTGGACCAGAACCTCACCAGGGAGGTCGTCTCCCCGAGAAGTTCGGAAACCTCTCCGATCGTGTAATATAATTTATCCATATCTGATATTTAATCCATTGACTGTCCGGTGTTCGAAGACATAAACAGCATCCCCATATAATCCTCCGGAGACACTGAGGCAAACATGTAGTTCAGAGGATCGAGCCGGACCGAGTCCCTCATGACCTCATAATGAAGATGCGGGGCAAACGAGTTGCCTGACATCCCGACTTGTCCTATCTGCTTGCCTTTAAGTACCTTCTGTCCTTTGCTCACCCTAGTGTTCTCAAGATGGGCATATCTTGTCACATAGCCTCCCGAATGACTGATGGCGATGACATTGCCGAGTCCTTTGGTGGAATGTTCGACATACTTCACTGTACCGTCCGCGGCAGCGTAGACCGGCTCCCCCTGCTGGGAGATAAGGTCCAATCCCCCATGGCTCGCGGCCACTTTGTAGAAAGGATTGATTTTCTGGCCGATGGAAGCGCCTGTCCGGGCGTAGGAAAACTCTCCGAGGGGGTTGGACAGAGGAGGCAATGACTTGACTCCGCCACTGTCAAGAGCAGCCATGACCCTGGCAAAGTTACTCTCAACCATCGAGGAAGCATCTTCGAGGAGGTCCAGTTTCTTACCGACATAATCCATTATGTCCTTGTCTTCGACCGAATCTATCAGGGAGAGCAGACCTTCAGGATAGACCACACCCAAGTCGGGAGCATCTGAATTGAAAAGTTGACGGTAGATCTCGGAATCCTTCCCTTTCAGCCCCTCAAGGACGTCTCCAATAAGCTCTTCTTTGCGAGACATCTCGCCGTAAAGGCGCTCGTACATCTGGATGTCCTTCTTGAGCGCCCGCTCGGAATCAGTGCTGACCACCAAAGAGAAAACCACATAATACACGATCGCCAGCGAAGCCGTGACAAGGAAATATTTCAGGGCTTTCCCGATCACAGATCCGACGGAACGAGTCACCTTGCGGAACTCCATCTTGGTCTTGTCGAAAACGTATTTCTCCTTTCCGGCCATACCGATCTTATCTGCGGGTCACACTGAATGAGCGCCGAGTCGGGGTTGTTCCGGACTCCTCAGCTCTCTTGTTGACCATGGCCATATATTCCTGCTTGGACATGGACAGGTCAAAATAGTTCATCGGGTTGACTCTTTCTCCTTTATAAAAGACCTCGTAATGGAGATGCGGGCCGCTAGCCCTTCCAGACTGGCCGCTGTCGCCTATCTTGTCTCCCCTCTTGACCTTCATTCCCTCGATGACGGTCATCCTGTCGAGGTGCGCGTAACGGGTCTTGTAGCCGAAGCCATGGTCGATGTCGACACAGTTCCCGTAGCCGAAGAAATCGAACTGCACAGACTCCACGACCCCGTCGCCAGTAGCGAAAACCGGATTGCCAGTCTTCATCGCCAGATCCACTCCGGTGTGCATTTTGGCGGCACCCGTGAAAGGATCGATCCTGTAACCGAACTGGCTGGAAAGGTTGTACTTCGCGGGATCAGGGATGATCGGAGGCACGGCAGGGATGCAGGAAGCCATGTCTCCGGCACGTTTGGAGACAGCGGCGACATCGTCGAAAGACTTGCTTTGGACATAAGTCATCCGGGTCAGCTTGTCAAGCCTCAACAAAGTGTTTTTCAAGGTGTTGGAAGGCTCCAGGCCATCGAGGTAGGAGTACTTGTCGACCCCTCCAATCCCGGCCTTACGCACCGAAGAGGGGATCTCACTCATTCCGAATATCGAACGATAGATCTCATCATCCCTGATCCTCAACGCGTCAAGGTTGTTCTCATACCTGTCAAGACGGGAATTCATCAGAGCTATCCTGGCATCCCAACGGGCCTTCTCAGCTTTCAGCAATGCGGTCTTCGGCAAGTCCATTCCGATGACGGAAGTGAAGACCCACAGATAAAGAACCGACAGTGCCACACTGCCGGCGACAAGAAGGAGCCCCTTCAGGAGTTTCGACCGTAAGGATACTTCCTTGATCTCATAAAGAAGGGTCTCCGGGTTGAGAATATACTTTCTCATAGCCGCGAATATACCTTTTTTTGCTATAAATCGCTAAAAATGTTATAATTTTGCCATTTCCGTGCCAAAAATGGAGACAACAGAAATGAACACAGCTAAAGAGATAAGACAAAAATTCCTGGATTTCTTTGAGTCCAAAGGACATACAGTGGTTCCTTCAGCCCCGATGGTCGTCAAGAATGATCCGACCCTTATGTTCACCAACGCTGGAATGAACCAATTCAAAGACATTTTCCTCGGCAACACGACTCCTAAGTCCAAGAGAGCGACTGATTCCCAGAAATGCCTGAGGGTCAGCGGCAAGCACAACGACCTCGAAGCGGTGGGCCACGATGGCCGCCACCACACGATGTTCGAGATGCTAGGCAACTGGAGTTTCGGCGACTATTTTAAAGAGGAAGCCATCACCTGGGCCTGGGAGCTTCTGACCGAGGTCTACAAGATCGACAAGACTAAGCTTTACGCCACTGTGTTCGAAGGATCTGCCGAAGACGGCACCCAGATGGATTCCGAGGCGCTTGAGGCCTGGAAGAAACACCTCCCCGAAGACCATATTATAATGGGTAACAAGCATGACAACTTCTGGGAGATGGGAGACACCGGTCCTTGCGGGCCGTCGAGCGAGATCCACATTGACCTGCGTTCCGACGAGGAGATCGCCAAAGTTCCCGGAAGGGACATGGTCAACACCGACAATGACCAGGTCATTGAGATCTGGAACCTTGTCTTCATGCAGTTCAACCGTAAGGCAGATGGTTCCCTGGAGCCGCTTCCCGCGAAGAACATTGACACGGGAATGGGATTCGAAAGGCTCTGCATGGTCCTCCAGGGCAAGACCAGCAACTATGACACCGACGTGTTCTCCGGTATGATCAAGCAGATCGAAAAGCTATCCGGCCACTCCTACCAC
This sequence comes from uncultured Bacteroidales bacterium, assembly GCA_900320965.1. GTDB lineage: Bacteria > Bacteroidota > Bacteroidia > Bacteroidales > UBA932 > Cryptobacteroides. The sequence continues at coordinate 14,668 of ONUG01000041.1, forward strand.
GAGAACGCCAAGACAGAAGTGGCGATGAGAGTCATCGCCGACCACATAAGGGCTATCGCTTTTTCCATCGCCGATGGCCAGCTGCCATCCAACGTCAAAGCCGGATACGTGATCCGCAGGATCCTACGCCGCGCGGTTCGTTACGGCTACACTTTCCTCCCTCTGCTCGCTGGTGCCCCAGCTTATTGACGACATGGGTGAGGCTTACCCCGAACTTGGAAAGCAGCAGAAACTCATCGAGAGCGTGATCAGGGAGGAGGAGATGTCCTTCCTCAGGACTCTTGACAGGGGAATAAGGATGATGGATGACTATATGGCCAAAAACGCCGACACCAAAACTATTCCGGGCGTCGACGCATTCATCCTTTACGACACCTATGGGTTCCCGGTCGACCTCACTGGACTCATCGCGTCCGAGAATGGTTACACTGTGGATATGGACGGCTTCGCGGTCGAGCTCCAGAAACAAAAAGAGAGAGCCCGCAGCGCCACGGCGAATGAGTTCGGAGACTGGACTGTCTTTGTCGATGGAGAGGAGGAAGCCTTCCTGGGCTACGACTGCCTGGAGATCGAAGGAGCCCGGCTTCTTAAGCACAGGACGGTCAAACAAAAGAACAAGACCATGATCCAGCTGGTCTTCGACCGCACTCCCTTCTATGCCGAGATGGGAGGACAGGTGGGAGACACCGGTGTCATCATCGCTGCCGACGGAGAACAGATCAGGATCCTGAACACAGTCAAGGAGAACAACTTGACCATACACATCGCTGAGAAGGTACCCGCGGATCCAGAAGGACCTTTCACACTCAAGGTTGACTCGGCCCGCAGGCTTAAGATAGCGGCCAACCACACAGCCACCCATCTTCTCGACCTCGCCCTTAGAGAAGTTCTCGGGACCCATGTCGAGCAGAAAGGCTCATTCGTCGGTCCTGATTATTTCCGCTTCGATTTCTCCCACTTCGCCAAAGTGTCCGATGAGGAGCTCCGCAAAGTAGAGCACATGGTCAACTCCATGATCAGAAGCGACTTCCCTCTCCAGGAGAAGAGAGACGCCACCATGGATGAGGCAAAGGCCATGGGTGCCATAGCCCTGTTCGGCGAGAAATATGGCGACCAGGTGAGAGTCGTGAAGTTCGGTGACTCGGTTGAGCTCTGTGGAGGAACCCACGCCGCATCGACAGGCCGGATCGGTTTCTTCAAGATCGTCTCCGAGGGAGCGATAGCCGCCGGAGTCCGTAGGATTGAGGCTCTGACCGGAGAGGCTGCCGAGAACCTTCTCGACACCGTGGCCGACACCATGAAGGGCATCCGCGAGATGCTTGGCAACGCTCCCGACGTGACCGCGGCGGTCACCAAGATGATCAGCGAGAACTCAGACGCGAGGAAGAAACTAGAGGAATTCGCCAAGGAGAAAGCCGCCGCTTTCGCCAAGGTCCTTGCGGACAATTCCGAGAACATCAATGGTATAAATATTGCGACCTTCAACCGCGACACGGATCCCGCCATGTTCCGCGAAGCCGCCGCCATGCTGCAGAAAGAAGTCACTAACTTCGCCCTGGCTGCCGCTTATCAGCATGACGGAAAGCCGCAGCTGCTCCTGATGTATTCAGCCGACCTTGTCGCTGACGGCCACAACGCCGCCGCCGACATCAAGGAGGCCGCCAAACTCATCCAGGGCGGAGGCGGAGGTCAGCCTTTCCTTGCCACCGCTGGTGGAAGGGACGTCTCTGGACTTGAGGCAGCGCTAGAGAAAATGGTAGGTACAATTACCCGTTAAGACTTTCTGATCCCAACTGGATGAAGAAGATTGACAAGCACATACTGAAATCGTTCATAGGACCGTTTTTCATGATCCTGTTTGTCGTCATCTTCATTCTGGTGATGCAGACTCTCTGGGTCTACATCGACGAGCTGGTCGGAAAGGGTCTCGGCTTCAAAGTCATAGCCGAGTTCCTGTTCTGGGGAAGCTGCACCATCTTGCCGCTGGCGATTCCTCTGGCCACCCTTCTTTCTTCGATGATGACCATCGGAAGCATGGGCGAGAACAATGAGCTGATCGCCCTTAAGGCGGCGGGAGTGTCAGTGTCCAGGATCATGCTTCCGGTAATGATCGCCTCCGTGTTCATCAGCATAGGGACATATTTCGTTATCAATGAATTGGTTCCGGTGGCATTCAACCAGATCTACACTCTTCGTGACGATATCAAGAGGACCAAGAATGAGATCAAGATTCCTGACGGTGTTTTCTATGACGGCGTCGAAGGGTATGTTCTCCGTGTTGAGAACACTGACCCGAAAGGTATCATGAATGGAGTCATGCTCTATGACCATCACGGCAAAGGCAAGCCGACTCGGCGCTGATCAAGATGTCCAAGGACAAGTCCTATCTGACCATCAAGATGTTCGACGGGACTAACTACCAGGAGACCAACAACATAGCCTACAGGGACACTTCCCTGCAACTGCAACGCATCAATTTCAGCAAGCAGGAGATGGTGGTGACCTTGGAGAACTACGCATTCCAAAAGTCCGACAGTGCCCGCTTCGGAGACCAGGCCAAAACCCTTCCGCTTTGGAAGCTTAAAGAGGAGAAAACCCGCTTGACCGGAGAGAGGGACAGCACCAAGACCTTCCAGCTCATGTCGACGGCCGCTTCCTATCTGTTCACCCTGAGCAGCCAGTTGGACACGATCTCTTCAGGAATAAGCAGAAACTTCGAAGACAGCGACTTCCTGACCTTCGCCGATCAAAACGCGGAAGCCTCAGCTCTATCCAGGGCAGCCAACACCGCCAGACAGTTCCAGTCCAATCTCCAGAACTACGAGTTCGGCGCCTTTGACTACACTGTCAAGCTCAGATGGACTTTCCTCGAGTTACTCCGCAGGTATGGCCAGGCGATCGCCTGTTTCATCATGTTCTTCATCGGTGCTCCCCTTGGGGCACTGATCAGGAAGGGCGGACTCGGAGTCTCAGCGATCGTGGCGATTCTGTTTTTCGTTCTTTACTACATCGTCGACATCGTGGGTGTAAAACTCGCGAGGGACGGAAGTGTCAGCGCTTGGGTCGGGGCATTCGCATCCTCGGTGGTCATGCTGGCGATAGGAATATACTTGACCACTAAAGCGATCCATGACACAGACATGTCCAATCTCGATTCCATAAAGAACTGGTGGCGAAAGCTCAAGAGCAATATCGCCAACTTCTTCAAGAAGACTAGGATAGTCTACATGGGCACACCGGAGTTCGCCGTAGCCCCATTAAAAGAGCTCATTGACAGAAAATATAAAGTCGTAGCTGTCGTGACCGTGGCTGACAAGCCGGCGGGACGCGGGCAGAAAGTTGGTGAGAGCGCGGTGAAAAAGTTCGCTGTAGAACGTGGAATTCCTGTGCTCCAACCTGTCAAACTCAAGGATCCGGAGTTCCTTGCCAAACTGAAATCCTACAAGGCCGACATGTTCATCGTGGTGGCTTTCAGAATGTTGCCTGAAGAGGTGTGGGCGATGCCTAAGCTCGGCACGTTCAACCTCCATGCTTCCCTGCTGCCCCAGTACAGGGGTGCGGCTCCGATCAACTGGGCCGTGATAAACGGGGAGGCCAGGACCGGAGCGACCACTTTCATGATCGACAAGCAGATAGACACAGGAGGAATCATCCTGCGCCAGGACATCCTGATCGGTAAGGACGACACGGCTGGCGACATCCACGACCGTCTCATGGAGATCGGAGCCGAGATGGTTGTCCAGACGGCCCAGGGATTGATTGAGAGGAATGTCGAGACGAGAGTCCAAAGGAGTTTCATCCAGGGCTCAGAGGTGTTGAAACCAGCCCCGAAGCTCACCCGTGAGCTTTGCCACATCGATTGGGACGACACCACGAAACAGATTCACAACCTTATCCGAGGCCTCAGCCCCTACCCCGCCGCCTTCACTGAACTGGTCAAAGGCGACGCCGCACCTCTCCAGCTGAAGATCTACTCCGCCGAACCTGTCATCCTGAGCGAAGCGAAGGATCTAGCCGACAGGCTGTCAGGCAAAACCCCTGGCTCAATCATCTCCGACGGAAAGTCGTATCTTTGGATAACGACGGCGGATGGAGCCATTTCCGTGAAAGAAGTGCAGCTGGCCGGAAAGAAGAGGATGAGCATCGAGGCGTTCCTCCTCGGCTTCAGGGATCCCGAATCCTATTCCACCACCGCCGGCACCTCCAAAGCCGAAATCGCCAAGACCAAGGTCCAAGACTGATGAGTTCCGCTGTCATAATAGGAGGTGGAGACTTTCCACGCAAACCTTTCCCGAGGGAACTGATCCGCAGGGCGGATGTGATCGTCTGCTGCGACGGTAATGCACTTAAAGCTTTCCTGAGGAACCGTGAAAGGATATTCGGAGACACTTCCAGAGAACCTGATGCCGTAGTGGGTGACATGGACTCCATGAGCCCTTCTCTCGCAAAAAAATATTCCAGGATTCTGATCAAGGTCGAGGAGCAGGACGACAACGATCAGACCAAGGCTTTGCATCACATAATCAACAACTTCCCAGAGGTTGACACCGTCCATATCCTCGCCGCGACCGGCAGGCGGGAAGACCACACCGTAGGGAATCTCGGACTGCTGATGGAGTACGCCCGGTCCCTGAGCGGAGCCGAAGGGCCCTCCATCGACATGGTTTCCGACTACTCCACAGCCTTCGCCATCACTGACAGCTGCGACCTCTTCCTCGGCAAAGGCAGAAGGATCTCCATCTTCAGCCCTGACAACAGCCTGAAAATAACCTCAAAGGGCCTGGAATGGCAGACTTCCGGTGTCGTTTTCGACAATTGGTGGCCCGCGACCCTGAACAGGACGACGGAAGATGTCGTCTCTCTCAAATTATCTCACAAATCCGTCGCCCTAATCATCACGGATTAATCCTTTTTGATTATATTTGTCAGAATTGACACAAAAACTTATCCACAAGATGCTTAAGAAAATCAGAGTCATCCTGGCGGCCCTTGTGTTCGTGGCCGTCACTCTGCTCTTCCTGGATTTCACAGGTGCCATCCACCACTATCTTGGCTGGCTCGCCAAGATTCAGTTCCTCCCGGCTGTACTGGCCCTCAACCTGGTCGTCGTCATCGCCCTGGTGATCCTGACAGTCCTTTTCGGGAGAGTGTACTGCTCAGTGATCTGCCCTCTGGGTGTTTTCCAGGACGGAGTAGCCAATCTTAGCAAAAAGGGAAAGAAGGGGAAATATTCCTATTCGCCCGAAGTCAAATGGTTGCGTTACGGGGTCTTCATCCTGTTTGTAGTAGCCCTTATCGCTGGCATAAATGCCTTTGTCGCCCTTCTGGCGCCATACAGCGCTTGGGGTAGGATCGTACAAAACTTCCTGGCGCCCATCTGGCAGTGGGGCAACAACCTGTTCGCATCGATCGCCGAGAAGCATGAGAGCTACGCCTTCTACACCAAGGAGGTCTGGCTCAAGAGTCTCCCGACCTTCATCATCGCCCTTGTCACCCTGGTGGCAGTGGTGATCCTGGCCTGGAAGAATGGAAGGACATATTGCAACACGATCTGCCCTGTGGGTACGACTCTGAGTTTCTTCTCCCGTTTCGCGGCCTTCCGTCCCGTCATCGACACTTCCAAGTGCAAGAGCTGCCATCTCTGCGAGCATAAGTGCAAGGCGGCGTGCATCGACATCGACGGCGGCAAGACGATAGACTACAGCCGCTGCGTGGACTGCTTCAACTGCATCGACAATTGTAAGTTCGGAGCTCTTAAATACCGCTTCGCCTGGGGCACCAAGCCGGAGGTGCCATCAGGCGACACCTCTGCTCCGGCGGATAAGACCCGCAGGGCGTTCATGGTTGGAAGTGCCTTGGCACTAGGTGGTTCCGCACTGTCAAGCGTGAAAGCTCTGGCTCAGACAGAACCTGCTGATGAAGAGCCGGTTAAGATCGAAGGAGAAGGCGGTTTCGCCGACATCATCCCGAAAGTCGCTCCCAAGCGCACGGTCGCCATCACCCCCTTCGGCTCAGAGAGCGTCAAAGACTTCTATTCCCACTGCACCGCCTGCCAGCTCTGCGTGGCAGTGTGCCCCAACAATGTCCTTAGGCCGTCCAAGGATCTTAAACACCTCATGCAGCCCGAGATGTCGTTCGAGAGAGGTTACTGCCGTCCCGAATGCGTGAAATGCTCTGAGGTCTGCCCCGCCGGCGCAATTCTCAAGATCACTCCCGAGGAAAAGACCCAATGGAAAGTCGGCACAGCCCACATCACTCCCTGGCTCTGCATCGTGGACAACGGCACTGTCGAAGAGTGCGGCAACTGCGCCCGCCACTGCCCCACTGGAGCCATCCAGATGGTCCGCAAAGACCCTGACAATCCTCGTTCCGTACGCATCCCGTCCGTAGACGAGAGCAAGTGCATCGGCTGCGGAGCCTGCGAGAACCTCTGCCCGGCTCGCCCGGTCAGCGCTATCACTGTCGACGGTTATCAGATTCACCACAAAGCTTGACAACACCATGAAAAAGATAAATAGAAGAGAGTTTCTCAAAAAGACCGGCGAAGGAGCCGCGATAGCCGGAACTGTGGCGATGGCTGGCGCATGTGCTCCGAAAAAGACGGCTGAGACTGTCGTCGCCTCAGCTGCCGCCGCTCAAGACGGCAAAGATCCCCTTGAGACCGGCAAGATGGAGCTGCGGGAGAATCCCGGCAATGGGGACAAAGTCTCCCTTCTGGGCTACGGCTGCATGCGTTTCACGATGAAAAGGGACGCCAACGGGAAAGACATCGTCGACCAGGAGAACGTCAACAACCTGATTGACTACGCTCTCGCCCACGGAGTCAACTACTTCGACACAGCCCCTGTCTATCTCCAGGGTCAAAGCGAGAAAGCCGTTGGAATAGCCCTCAGCAGGCATCCCAGAGACAGCTACTACATCGCCACCAAGATGTCCAACTTCCAGAGCAACGACCGCAAGGTCGCCATGCAACTCTACAACGACGCCTTCAAGAACCTCCAGGTCGACTACATCGACTACTATCTCCTCCACTCCCTCGGACGCGGCGGAGCCGAAGGTTTCAAGGCCCGCTTCGAGGACAACGGAGTGCTGGACTTCCTGCTCGGGGAACGTGAGAAAGGTAAAATACGCCAGCTCGGTCTGTCATTCCACGGCGACAAGCAGTCTTTCGACGACATGATGATGCTCCACGACAAGTACCACTGGGACTTCGTCCAGATCCAGATGAACTACTACGACTGGAAGCATGCCGACGGCGTCAGGAATGTCAATGCGGAGTATCTTTACGCCGAACTTGACAAGAGAGGAATTCCGATCGTGATCATGGAACCTCTTCAGGGTGGCCGTCTGGCCAAACCAGCCGAGAACGTGGCCAACAGGCTCAAGGAGGCTGACCCTCAAGCATCCATCGCCTCATGGGCATTCAGGTTTGTCGGATCGTACCCAAGGGTCTTGAGTGTCCTCAGTGGAATGGTCTACATGGAGCACCTGCAGGATAACCTCAGGACTTACATGGACTTCAAACCGTTGACAGAGGAGCAGTTGACTTTCCTGGACACCGACATCGCCGACTTGATCGCCAACTACCCGACCATCGAGTGCAATGACTGCAAGTACTGCATGCCTTGCCCTTACGGAATCGATATTCCGGGAATATTCATGCACTACAACAACTCGGTCAACCAGGGTCTCCAGCCCCGTAGCAAGGAGCAGGAGAATTACCAGAAACTACGCAAGGCTTACCTCATTAGTTACGACCGGGCCATCCCGACACTCCGTCAGGCTGACCACTGCGTCGGCTGCAAGCAGTGCATCCCCAAGTGCCCGCAGAGCATTCCGATCCCCAGGGAGCTCCGGAGGATCGACGCTTATGTCGAGAAACTCAAACAAGGTACCCTGGCCTCAGAGATCTAAAGGTTTCCTCCCTTCCATTCCGATCTCACGGAACGGAATAGGACTGAGTCCGAAACTCTTCAGGACCTTCGGATCCAGGTAATATTCAAGACTTTCCATCACGGGATTCTCTCCAATCGAGATCCCGTGATTGTTTTTCATATAGTTCTGACCCCTATCGTTTAAGAACATCCTGCCACAGCCAATCATAAGGTTGTTGATGACGACATTCCGGTTCACGTTGGCGTGAATGTCCTTGGCAAGGTCCGGATAACGGCTCTGATAGAGATCCCCATTGATGTCGACGTCCTCGTACAGTTTCTTCACCACCGCCGGGCGAGTTAATGCCTGGTCCCATAACCATTGTTCCCAGGGAGAGAAACTGACACCTATGTTGCAATTGTAGAACACATTGTTATCCACCACATTATCCTTTCCGCCATGGATCTGGACACATCCGAAATTAATCGCGCCCACATTATTGAATATATTCCCGTAAACCAGCTGGCCGGAGATCATATCATAGAACCTCACGCCTGCCGCCCCGTGGAGCGAGCCACCCTTTATGTTCTCCCAAAAGTTGTAGCGAATCACAAGTCCTCGGAAGCTGTAATCATAAAAAACGTCTATCCCACCCTGGTCATCGCTCTCCTGCACGAGGTCGTGGAAATAATTGTATTCCACAAGCACCTCGCTGCCATCCAGACGCATCGCGGATGATGGGCACTTGCTGAACTCACAATGTGAGACGACAAGGCCGCAACCGTCGAAAAAGACAGACGGTTCATAGGTGTGCCGGAAAAGGGATATGTTCTCGACGATAGTGTTATCGACGACATATCCGGAAGGCGAAAGAGTCTTTCGGTCGCCTCCGGTCAGCCTAATCCCGCTATGGCCTAGCGTCCCGAAGTGGCATTTTTCTATCTTTACATCATAAGAAGAATCCACATGAAGGGCATCCGATCCGAAGCGGAAAGCCTTCACTCCACAAATAGAAACTCCTTTTGATCCAGAAACTCCAACAGCGGAGCGCCGCCCGCCGACAAAGGTCAGTCCTTCCACCTTGACATTCTCACAATCAGCGACTTCCATCATAAACTCGGAACCCATGACAGATAACGCGACCTCGTCACCAGGAACATATCCCTGAGGCGGATACCAATACAGCATCCCATTTTCACGATCGATGTAGTACTCTCCAGGAGAATCAAGACCATGGAGAATATTCACTACGCGGAACTTGAATCCATCCTTATAGCCGTAATTATGCCATGGTTCCTCCAATGTAATTGTCTTGGTCCGAGGATCTATCGAAGCGACTTTCCCATAATCGTCCCTCCAGTCCCAGCGGAAGTACGCATATATCCAGGCATCCTTCTCATCTGCCCATGAATCAATAATATCCTCTTTGTAAGTGAATATTCCTTCTTTTTTTGTGATATCATCCACCTCCGTAGAGCCTTTAGCTTCCCCGGAGATCAGGAAACCTTCGTCCGGATAGGAAGCGATCCTTTGCCTCTCCCCTCTCCAATAGAGATCAGTCAGAGTGGCCTTCTCACATGCGGAGCCAAGATCCTTGATGCCCAGGCCAGTAAGACTCACCTTGAGAATACGCTTGTTTTTCAAAGGCTTGAACCTCTTGATCACCCGGTCGCCACGAATAAGCGGCTTGGCCCCCGGAGCAGCTTCAATGGAGATATTCCTGCCCTTGATTCCGCTCAAGACAAGAGCCTTTGAGGGGTAGTATTCCCCGTCCATGACGATAAGCCTGACATCTCCCTCGACATTCTGAATCTTATCGAAAGCATACTCCAGAGTCTTCCAGGGCTTTGCGGCAGTACCATTTGCTTTATCACTTCCGGATGGGCAGACATAATAATCAGTCGGACCAGGATTTATGGATAAAGATGAAAGGAATACAAATAGAACAGCGAGAATCATTTTTTTGGATTTATACCACAAGATACAATTTTTTTCTTATATTTGCAGTCCAACCACGGGAAGCAATTTTGGAGAGATGCTCGAGTGGCTGAAGAGGCACGCCTGGAAAGCGTGTGTACCCCAAAAGGGTATCGCGAGTTCGAATCTCGCTCTCTCCGCAAAGTAGGTTGATTATTAATAACTTACGCAAAAGACACCCATTCTTACACCCATTATGGGGGTTAGAGAGTGGGTGTTTTCTTATTTTTTCGGGGGTTTTTGCCAATGGGTTTGTTCTTCTCGGCAGTCTTCTTTCTTTGCAACTCGTGTAGTTTTGCGATATCTACACGAATAGCTCTTCCCACATAACGAAATGCTGATTGTAAGTCCGGGTCTTTGGATATTTTGCACGCAGTAGAATGTGAAATACCCTCTCCTTGTTCCATTTCTTTGAAACCCCAATACTCTCCCGGGTGAGAAGTGTTCTTATCGTTGAAGCTTCTTCTGGGTTCCTTGATTTCTTCTTCAATCTGGACCTCTTCTTTTTTCTCCTCTGTGATGGCTTCTTGTTGCAGCTGCTGGGGTTCTTCTGGGCTAATGCTTGGTGCAACAGGATGTGCGAGCATAAATAACTTGACATCCTCTATAAGAGACGCACTCTTCTTAACCAATTTCGTGTAGTCATCAAGAACCATTCGTAAGAAGTGAGTATTGCCAAGGGCGCACCCCACTTCAAGGTCCCTGATATTATTATTGCATTTTTCCAGCATCTTGGACATCTTGACAAAATCGGGCGCTTGCAACGAATTGACGCTGGTTAAGAGTGCGATGCGGTATTCGTCATACTTGGCAGCCATATCCTCATTATACTCGTGAAGCGTTTGGCCGTTTATAAGCACAGCATCGTTGGGAACCGCCTTTTCATCTGTGGAAATACGGCATTTCGTGAGCTCTTCAAGGTATGTCTCAATTATCTTGTCCATATTGCACTTCCTTTGCTAACAAAGGTACGAATTGCTGCGTGAAAAGGAAAATGTGTATCCAAGAAAGCAATTATAATAGCGATATTTCTTTGCCCTGATTTGCCCGTTTTCCTGCCTTCTGGTGCGTTCTGTTCCAGAGACGAGAAATCTATTTCCAGTGGGATTTAAGTCGCTCTAACGGGCAGGAAACGCCCCGTATGCCCCGGTTATACCCCCACCCCCGGTCCCCTGAACGCCCTCATATCCGGACACCCAGGCCACCCCGTCAAATAGCGAAGAACAATTATGTAAAAATATTTTTACCCAATTTTTCGCCTTAAAAAAGGGCTACCTACCACTATTTCTCACTTCCAAGGACTATTTAAGGGAAAAGGAAGAGCTATGGAGAAATATCTACGAGAGAGAAAGAGGATGCCGGAGGAGCAGCGCCGGAAAATCAGTGAGGCCCTGAAGGGCAGGAAGAAGGATGCGGAGACAAGGAAGGCCATCTCACGGGGCCTCAAACGCTATTGGAGCAATGTCGTGTGGGAGGGCGAGGACAATGGGAAAGAAGATTGACAGGATAAAGCGGCAGGAGCAGCTGACACCGCCGGAGAAACTTGCGGGTCTCATCTGGGACAGGGCAATCAACTCACGGGAGCGCATATTCCGTGTCCCGTACTACCGGTTTCCGTGCTACATAGAGTACGACCACGAGCACGAGGACGACAGCTTCACGCTGGATTGCCTGTACTTGGGACAGGAGCGGAGCTTTATGCTGGTCCAGCCGAGATACAGGGATGTCCTTGGGGTCGCACCGGAAATCCTCCAGTGGCTTGATGCGACCTATGCGATGTGTTGCCCACCGGAGCCGCCGAGACCCAGGAAGGGCAGGCGGAGGAGAGTGGCGAACAGGCAGCAGATAGCCAATTCCGTGCTGGATATGAGGCCCCAAAACACCCCCGGAAGAACCCCTGAAAAGCCCCCCAGGAAGGGTGGTTCAAGAGGCCAATGGGGGATGTCTGTAAATTATTGATAATCAATAAGAAAGGACATCAACAATAATTGTTTTTCCGGGTCATTTTGGCCCGGTTTTTGCCATTAATAAAGTGTCTTACGACAACATAGTTCTTTACAATATGAGAGGATTGATTTAGGCTCTCCGTCAGGAGGACCACGACTACTTGCAACCTCAAAAAACAAGTGCTAAAGGTCAGTTTCGTTTAAGCGGGGACCTTGCCATCTTGGTCTCCGCTTTTTTGTTTTCCACTGACTTACCTACCGGGGTCTCCTTGGTTTATCGTATGCGGGGTGCAGGTAATCCGTGGTTGTGTTCATCACTACCCTGTAGGGGCGAACTATGTCCTTGACATAAGATTTATTATGAGGTCGTTCCCAGAGTACCTCATCAAAACCTCTGGGGTTAAACTTTTTTTCAATGAGCAAAAGAGTTTTCAACAAGCAGCAAGGGCTTTCTCCGTTGCAGGTGTCCGTTCTCAACCAGTTGGGTGATATCTATATCAACTACTTCTCCACTCTCATCCGGAATGAGAGCAGCAAGAATATGATGAGTACGAACGGGGCGGAACTCCAAGGCCAACTCAACTTGTGCGGATTATCGTATAAGCGGTTTTTCCACAGCCTTGAGAAACGGATAATGAGGGAGTTCAGCAACGTGAAAGAAGCGCATTTTGATTTTGAGCGCTTCCTTTCAAGTGGCATCTATATTCTCCACCTCACTTATGCCGCTCAAAAGGCTGAAACCCAAAGTGAGGAGAGAAAAGAGGACAAACGGACAACAAAGATTTCAAGGAATAGTTGCCCCGCACTTTTCACGGCATTTGAGTTCCGGAACAAGCTGCTGAACAAAGGGATAACCACACTTCAGTTGTTTATTTCACTGCTTAATGGAACTCCCAATCCCTCAAAGTCTTTGGACGAACTCTCGCAGGGCTATTGCCAATCATTGGGTCTAACGGGGCTGACTGAAGAGGAGCGCTTGAAGGTCTTTCTTGAATACCAGCAAAGGGCATACTTCAGTATATATTCGCCTTTTCACGTGGAGATGGTTTCGCAATCCTTTTCCGGTTGTTTTGAGAACATTGAGCTGCCTGAAAGAAAAGAGTGGGCATCTCTGTACGAGTTGCTGGGGGCGTGTTCTGGTATTCTGGTTCTTCCGGAAGGGATTGTAGAGTACGCCATTATGGAAGACGG
>ONUG01000005.1:0-13420 GCA_900320965.1 uncultured Bacteroidales bacterium
CGAATATCGGAATTATTCAGCAATCCGCAAACTTTTTTTTCTTTTTTCGAATATTTCTCACTGATTGGCAGGACTTTAACCTGATCCGGACTGAGCCAGAGAGGCAGGTGACCGCCGGTATGCTCGAGGAGAACAGCGGTGAATCTCTCGATGGATCCGAACGGAGCCCTGTGGATCATGACGGGACGCTGCTTGCTGCCGTCGGCAGCGGTGTATTCAAGTTGGAAACGCTCAGGCAGGTTGTAGTCAACCTGGATGGTTCCAAGCTGCCATTTCCTTCCGATAGCGTCTTTGACCATGAAGTCGAGTTTAGGGCCATAGAAAGCGGCCTCGCCATACTCAACGACGGTCTTGAGCCCCATCTCGGCAGCGGCCTCGATGATAGCGTTCTCAGCCTTCTCCCAGTTCTCGTCGGAACCGATGTACTTGGCTTTGTTATTGGGATCCCTCAGGGAGACCTGGGCGGTGTATTTGTCGAACTTGAAGATCTTGAACACATAGAGGATCAGCTCGATAACTTTCTCGAACTCACCCTTAAGCTGGTCAGGAGTCACAAACATGTGGGCGTCATCCTGGGTGAATGAGCGGACCCTGGTAAGGCCGTGGAGCTCACCGCTCTGCTCGTAGCGATAGACAGTTCCGAACTCAGCCATCCTCAGAGGAAGATCCCTGTAGGAACGGGGTGATGAACGGAATATCTCACAGTGGTGAGGGCAGTTCATCGGCTTAAGCATGTATTCCTCACCCTCCTGAGGGGTGTGGATCGGCTGGAACGAGTCTTTGCCGTACTTGGCATAGTGGCCGGAAGTGACATAGAGGTCCTTGCTTCCGATGTGAGGAGTCACGACAGGAAGGTAACCGTATTCATTCTGCTTGCGACGAAGGAATTTCTCGAGTTCGAATCTCATCACGGCACCTCTTGGCAACCAGAGAGGAAGACCCATTCCCACACGTGATGAGAAGGTGAAGAGCTCCATCTCTTTACCGAGCTTGCGGTGGTCCCTCTTCTTGGCTTCTTCGAGAACCACGAGGTACTCGTCAAGCATGGATTTCTTAGGGAAGGTTATTCCGTAGATACGGGTCAGCTGGCCGCGTGTCTCGTCGCCACGCCAGTAAGCGCCGGCGAGGGCGGTCAACTTCACTGCCTTGATAACTTCGGTGTTGCGAAGATGAGGTCCACGGCAAAGATCCGTGAAATGGCCATTGGTGTAGTACGTGATGGTACCGTCCTCAAGCTCGCTGATGAGCTCGCACTTGTACTGGTCACCCTTCTCCTCGAAATGCTTGAGAGCCTCGGCCTTGGGCACCGCGATCCTGGTGTAGTCCTGCTTCTCGCGGGCAAGCTCGAGCATCCTCTTCTCGATCTTGGGGAAATCAGCGTCAGTGAGCTGATGGTCACCGAGATCCACATCGTAATAAAAACCGTTCTCAATGGCTGGTCCGATCCCGAACTTGACGCCCGGATACAAATCCTCGAGAGCCTCGGCCATCAGGTGTGAGGAAGAATGCCAGAACACCCTCTTAGCCTCATCGTCCTCCCACTTGAGGAGAGTGATGGAGCAATCCTCTTCAATGGGACGGTTAAGATCTATGGTCTGTCCCTTGCCGATTGTCGTGTCACCGACAGGCTTTACGGCCACAGCCAGTACTTCCTCAGCAAGCCGGGGGCTGATGCCCTTGGCGATCTCGTAACCAGTCACTCCACTCTCGTATGCCCTGACGCTGCCGTCAGGAAATGTGATGTTGATCATAATCCTTAATTATTAGATAGTCTGCAAAGATAACAATAATTTTACTATTTTTGCATATCCTATTGAGTTAAGAGGCATGAAGAAAGACTACACATCCTCAGACGCGTGGAACAACGCCGCCATTGCAGGTCTGGTAATGGCCGCCGTCACCATCGCGGCCGAGCTTATCACGGCGCTCTGCGGCAAGATCGGAGGAGTCGCCGGAGGTTTTGTCAGTTTCATCGCATGGGCTGGAAAGATGGTCCTGTGCGCGATGATGTTCAAATGGCTGATGACAAAGTTCCACTCCAGCTACAAAGACGTGGACTACCCGAGGCTGCAACGCTACGGACTGAAGCTGGCCCTTTTCGCCTCTCTACTCGGAGCAGCGTACTCCGTGGTCAACCTTTTGGTGATCAACCCCGGAGCCCTGGACGAGATTCTCTCCGTCATGCGGGAATCATATTCCTCGATGCTCGACTCAAACTCAGAGGCTGCACTGGAGAAGATGCTCCCGAAGATGCCCTACTACATGGCCATAGGATCCTTCATCTACTACTTCCTCTGGGGCTGGCTTTACTCGACCCTGTTCTCCAAGAACATCGCTCCAGACAACCCATTTGAGGAAGATGACCAAGAAACTGTTGACAATCAGTAAATTATGAAATATTCAAAAGACCTTTCAATCATAATCCCCCTTTTCAATGAAGAAGAATCCCTGGGAGACCTCCTCGCATGGATAAGAAGTGTGATGAACTCCAAGGGGTACGATTATGAGATCATATTCGTCGATGACGGAAGCACCGATGGCTCCTGGGACAAGATAAAAGACATGGCCGAGGGAGACAGCCGGATCAAAGGAATATCCTTCCGCCGCAACTACGGCAAGTCCGCCGCCCTTTTCCACGGTTTCGCTAAGGCCGAGGGGAAGGTTGTCGTGACCATGGACGCCGACTTGCAGGACTCTCCGGAAGAAATCCCGGAGATGTACAGGATGATCGTGGAGGACGGCTACGATGTGGTTTCCGGATGGAAACAGCACCGGCAAGACAATAAGGTGACAAAGAATCTTCCCTCAAAGCTTTATAATGCCACGGCAAGGTTGATCACTGGCATCAAGCTCCACGACATGAACTGCGGACTGAAAGCTTACAGGAACGAGGTCGTCAAGAATATCGAGGTGTATGGTGAGATGCACAGGTACATCCCCTACCTTGCCAAAAACGCCGGATTCTCCAAAATAACCGAGAAACCGGTCCACCACCAGAAAAGAAAGTACGGAAAGAGCAAGTTCGGAATGGAGCGGTTCGTGAACGGATTCCTTGACCTGCTCTCGTTATGGTTCCTCAGCACTTTCGGCAAGAAACCGATGCACTTTTTCGGATTCTCCGGCCTTCTGATGTTCCTTGTGGGATTCGTCATGACGATCTGGATAATTATCGCCAAACTTGTCCACCAGGCCCATAAACTACCCTACCGGGCAGTGACCGACCAGCCGCTCTTTTATCTGGCTCTCGTCGCTGTAATGCTCGGAGTGATCCTTTTCCTTGCCGGATTCATCTGCGAGATGGTTTCACGCAACTCCCAGGACCGCAACAAGTACAATGTGAAAGAGACCCTGGACTAATCCAGAGTCTCTTTCTCAGAGCTTTGCTCGTCATCCGCCATCTCTTCCTCGGCGGAAGGCAGAATTTCCTCTACGGGAGCGGCTTCCTGTAACTGTGTCTGACTCCTAGGCACTTCTGCCTCCGGTGGAAGAGGTGTGCCATAACAAGCCTGGAAAATGAACACAGAGGTGGTCAAGGAAGCTCCCATCAATAGTTTTAGCAGAAATTTCTTCATGACATTAGGCGCTTGTTGATGTCAAATATACTTAATTATTCGGGAAAAACAGAAAAAATGGTTTTCTTTGATATTCAGAAAAAACAGTTGAGAGATGATAGTACTCAAATTCGGGTCTAGCCTTTTTAACATTGAAGATAACTTACGGAGAATAAAGTCCGTGATAGATTCCATCGACGATGACGCGATCATCGTGGTGCCTAAAGAGCATGTCAAGCCGCTCCTGGAGGTCACTCCAAACCTTAGGAAAGTGACTCCTGGAGAGTGCCTCGCAGGCCATCGGGAGGCACTTTTGCCACATGGCGGAAAGCTCATCGTCCCGGGTATTATCCCCGACGGTTTCGCGGCCAGCGAACTCACTGACCTTGAAGTCGGAGCTCCCGACTATCTGGCCAGCCTGATCGCCGCCTCGAACGATGCCCAAAGACTCGAGATCTGGACAGACATGGAAGGCTTCATGACAGCGGATCCCAGATCGGTCAAGACCGCCTACCTGATAAAGGAGATGAGCTACAGGGAGGCCATGGAACTCTGCAACTTCGGAGTGGACCTCATCTACTCACCGGCCCTTTTCCCGGTCAACTCGAAAGGAATTCCGACCGTGGTCAAGAACCTCCTCAACCCCAACGGGTCCGGAACGACAATCAAAAAGACATGCGAAAGCTCCGGGAAGTCTATCAGGGGTGTCTCCTCGATTGACGACGTCAGCCTGATCACCCTTTCCGGGACCTCCATGGCGGGAGTCGTGGGTGTGAACTGCAGGATATTCACAGCGCTCGCGTTGGAGAGAATCAGCGCTTTCCTTGTCTGCCAGTCTGCTTCTGAGACGGGAATATCGATCGGTGTCAGTTCAAAAGACGCCTCGAGAGCGCAAAGCGTCCTCGACTGGACATTCGCGAGGGAGATAGACAACGGTTCACTCTCCCCCACCAAAGTCAAGGGGTCTCTCGCCGCCGTGTCCGTCATCGGCGACAACATGCGGAACACCCCGGGAATCGCCGGGCAGCTGTTCGCGACGCTTGGACGAAACGGCATCAGCGTCAGCGCTTTCGCTCAGGACGCATCAGAATCCAACATTTCATTCCTGGTGGATCGGAGCCAGCTCCGTAAATCCCTGAACGTCATCCACGACAGCTTCTTCCTTTCTGAATATCAGGAACTCAACATCTTCCTCTGCGGAGTTGGGACCGTCGGGAGCCGGCTCATTGGGCAGATCCAAAGCCAACGCCAGAAACTCATGGACGAGCACAACCTCAAAATCAATGTGGTCGGAATCGCCAGAAGTGTCAAGGGACTGTTCAATCGGGACGGACTGGATCTGGATAATTGGCAGGAAAAGCTTGAGGATGGTATTTCCATCACTCCGGACAAGCTCCGTGACGAAGTGATAGGAATGAATATTTTCAACTCCGTGTTCGTCGACTGCACCGCCAGCCAGGAGATCGCCGCTCTGTACGAGGACTTCCTCAGCAAGGGAGTGTCCGTCGTCGCCGCCAACAAGATAGCCGCGTCTTCCAGCTACACCAACTACAAAAGGCTCAAAGAGATATCCAGGAACCAGGGCGTAAAGTTCCTTTTTGAGACTAATGTCGGAGCAGGACTTCCTATTATCGGGACCATCAATGACTTGCGCAACAGCGGAGACAGGATTCTCAAGATGGAGGCCGTGGTCAGCGGTACTCTAAATTTCATATTCAACACCATCTCCGAGGACATCCCCTTCAGCCAGACTGTCAGGATGGCGAAAGAGCAAGGATTCTCAGAGCCCGACCCGAGGGTGGATCTGTCCGGGACAGATGTGATCCGCAAGCTTGTCATCCTTTCAAGGGAGGCCGGCTACAGGGTGAATATGGAAGATGTCGAGGCTAACCTCTTCATTCCCAAATCATTCTTCGACTGTTCACTGGAAGAGTTCTGGGCGAGACTGCCGGAACTCGACGAGAAGTTCGAATCCGACAGGAAGAGGCTCAAGGCCGAGGGCAAGAGGTGGAGATTCGTGGCTGTCAACGACCACGGGAAATGTTCGATCTCCCTTAGGGAAGTGCCGATGCAACACTCTTTCTACGTGCTGGACGGCTCGAACAACATCATTCTCCTGACCACGGAACGCTACAATAAACATCCGATGCTCATCCAGGGCTACGGAGCCGGGGCGGAAGTGACCGCCGCCGGCGTCTTCGCCGACATAATGAGCATCGCGAATATCAGATAAAAAGCTAAGGTCTACTTGATGACCTTCATCAATGCTTCTTCCATGAGTTTGTAACCATCGAGGTTCGGGTGGACCGAATCCTTGGAGAGATCGCTCCTGGTCTCACCATTGGCATCCGCAAGGACGGTGGCGTAGTCGACCACTTTGTAATGCTTCGCCTTCGCATATTCCTTTATCATGGAATTGAGACGGGCAACCTGCTCCTTGGTGTCCTTAATGGCCGGACGCCAGCGGATGTAGGCGGAGGGAACAAGCGTGCAGAGAACAGGCTTGATCTTGTTCGCCTTGGCTATCTCGCACATTGACACGATGTTGCCGAAGGTGTCTTCCAGGGAAATATAGCCGTTGTTGCGCGCGATGTCGTTGATTCCAGCGAGGATCACGACGTACTTTGGATGATGTTCGACGACATCCTTGCGGAAACGCACGACCATGTGGGACGTGACCTGGCCGCTTATACCTCGTCCGAGCAGGTTATTATTCTTGAAGAAATCCGGATCCTGGCTAAACCATCCGTCCGTGATGGAGTCACCCATCAGAACAGCAAGGGGCTTGGTCGTAACTTCTGAATTGGCCTGGGCGTAGCGCTTGAAGTTTGCCCAATCGTTGTCCGGAAGATCCTGCGCGAGCGTCGTGAAGGCGCAAAGGAATGCGGCAATAGCCGTGATGATCACCTTTCTCATAATAGTGTTATCAATAGTTATCAATTCTTTCCCGTAAATATACGAATTAAATCATTCAGTTGTTCGGGAGTGTCGGCGATCGCGTCCGCTATTTCAAGATCCGTTCTCGGCCGGAATCCCCAGGACACCGCTATCGCCGGGATCCCGGCGTTCCTCGCCGTCTTAATGTCCGTCCCCGAATCCCCTACCATCACAGCATTCACCGGCTGCGCCACTGGCCAGCGGCCGTACTCAGCCGCAGCGGTCCCTGAGCGGAGTCGAAGGGCGCGAGGATGGACGCGGCCGCGGTCAGGTGGCGAGCCAGCAGTCTGAGGCGGCAAGGTCGATTCCGACGACCATTTACCCGGATAGGGCGCGAAGCGCAGGGAGGCGGGATCGGGCCTTGCCGCCTCTAAACCAGCTGAATCGAGACCAGCGGCTATGGCGAGGCGAATGACTTCGGGATCGGGCTTGAGGGGCAGTCCTGGAGCATTGCCCAGAATCTTGACAAACGGAATGTCGGAGAAAAAGCGCCGGATAAGTGTCTCAGTGCCAGCCTGGAACTTATTCGAAGCGACCGCAAGGGAAAAACCATCTGACGAAAGCTTCTTCAACAATTCCGGGATACCTGGATACGGCCTCGAAAGCACATCGATATGCGCCGTATAATACTCCACGAACCTCTCGAGGGTGATGTCTATGACTTCCTCCGGAGAACCTTCCGGCAAAGCCCTGGTCACAAGATTCCTTATCCCGTGACCCACCATATTCCTGTACTCATCGACAGTGTGTCCGGGAAATCCTCCCCGGGACAAAGCATTCTCCACAGCGGCTGACAGGTCCCCGATGGTGTCGATAAGGGTCCCGTCCAAGTCGAAAATGACCATATTCACATCCATACTGACCGCGAAAATACTAAATCCAGAGATTTTCGCTATATTTGATAACGCTAAAACCGATCCCCTACAATGAAAAAAATCAGATTTGGACTGTTCGCCAAGGTCATCGTCGCCATAGTCTTCGGAGCTCTTCTGGGCCTCATCGCGCCAGATGCCCTGGTACGTGTTCTGAAGACCTTCAACGTGCTGTTCGCCCAGATCCTGAAGTTCATTATTCCCCTGCTGATCCTCGGACTGGTCACCCCCGCGATAGCCAACGTGGGGAGGAAAGCGGGAAAGATGCTCCTGGCCGTCATCGTCATAGCTTACCTCTCAACAATCTGTTCCGGGTTCTTCGCTCATGTGTGCTCCTCGAACCTATTCCCACATTACCTTCAAGCCGGTGAGCTGTCTTCTGAAGCCCTGTCCGCCAAGGAGTTCCAGCCTTATCTCGACTTGAAGATCACCCCCGTCTGCGACATCCTGACGGCCCTTCTGCTCTCATTCATGGTCGGAATAGGCATCATATTCACGGGATCAGTTCCCCTTAAGAAAGCTTTCGACGACTTCGGCGAGATCATCAAGCTGACCATCGAGAAAGTGATTATCCCGATGCTCCCGCTCTACATCTTCACGATGATCTGCGAAATGGGAGCCCGGGGAGTCATCGGGGTGGTGCTCGGATCCGGATTCAAGATCATCCTCACAGGTTTTGCCCTGACCCTGGTGTTCCTGGTGATCCAGTACTGCATCGCAGGAATCATAGCCGGCAAAAACCCTTTCAAATGCCTCTGGAACATGGTTCCGGCCTACCTGACGGCCTTCTCGATCTGCTCTTCGTCAGCCGCCATCCCTATGACCTCAGCCTGTACCCGCAAGAACGGAGTGCTAGATGACATCGTGGACTTCACTATTCCTCTATGCTCGACCGTACACATGTGCGGATCGACAATCAAGCTCGCCGCCTCGGCGATAGCGGTCGCCTACCTGACCGGCACCCCGATCCCCTTCGCCATCTATGTCAACTTCGTTCTTCTCCAGGGAATTGCCGCGGTGGCCGCTCCTGGAGTGATGGGAGGAGTCCTGATGGCCTCGATCGGTTTGCTGGAGTCCGTAATGGGATTCTCCCCAGACCAGACCGCCCTGGTAATGACGCTTTATCTCGCCCTGGACGGCTACGGCCCCGGGTGCAATGTGACAGGTGATGGCGCGATCGCCCTTGTGATAGATAAGTTCTTCGGTAAAGATAAATAAATGAATATGAAAAGATTACTCATCCTGGCGATAAGCCTTGCCGCTGCGGCGCTTCCCTCTTTCGGCGCTCCGATGAAGGCCCGTGTCATCCAGCAACCCTTCTCCCTCGATCGCCAAGGCCTTGACGCCTGCTTCGAATGGACCATGGAAGAGCTCAGGAAATGTGACGAATCCCTCGACATCATCGTGCTGCCGGAGTTCTGTGAGGTTCCAGGCAACACGACCTCAAGGGAAGATTTCCTTGAGACCTCGAGGCGCAACGGCCCTGAGATACTCAAGCTCTGCGCCGAGACCGCCAAGCGTTGTAACTCACTGATTTTCGCCGGAGTAGTGGACACCAGCCTGGAGGTCCCTAGAAACGCCATGTACGTCTTCGACAGGAACGGGGAGATCATCGGTGAATATTTCAAGGAGCACCTCACAAGGGGCGAGTGGGACAAGCTCGACATGAGGTACACCCAGGAATGGACGCAGCCTTATATTCTTGACATAGAAGGGGTTCGCTACGCTTTCATGACCTGCTACGACTTCTATTTCTACGAGAATTACTCCAACATAGCCCGTTGGAAGCCCGATGTCATCGTCGGAGTCTCGCACCAGCGCAGCGACACATTCCGGGCGTTGGACATCATCAACACCTTCTGCGCCTACAACACCGGAGCCTATCTCGTCAGGGCATCGGTCTCCATGGGACTCGCCTCCGAACTCGGCGGCTGCTCATGCGTCGTCGCCCCGACCGGGGAGATCCTCGGCACCCTGAGATCTGAGGTGGCCAGCCTGGACGTCACCTTCGACCCCAAGAAGAAATACCTTAAGCCGGCCGGCTATGGCAATCCGCCCGCGCTTCACTCCGAGTACATTGAGATCGGCCGCAGGCCATGGAAATACCGTCCCGGCGGTGGGGCGATCGTTCCTCCTTTCGACGAGGCGCCCGCTAGGAGGCTCTGTGCGGTTAACGGCCTTTCATCCCTCGCCTCCGAGAGCCTTATCGGGGCCCTCGGCGCCGCCGCGGCTGTCGGGGCTTCTGAAATATCATTCGCGGTCAGTCCTACAGAAAACGGGTTCAATGCACTCAGCGAGATCCTCAGAAAACTCTCCTGCCACTCGATAATGAATATCCATCTTGACGGGAAGGAGTGGAGCGTTGAAAGCATACGTGAACTCCTTAACATGATATTCGTTTACGACGCGCTCGGACATGTCTATCTGACTTCTTCTGACAAGGCGACTCTCGCCGCCCTGAAAGCGACCGGGACCAAGATTCCCCTGTGCCTTGCGGGCAAAGAAGGCAAGGACATAGTCGATGAGGCCGCCTCGATCGGCTGCGCCGCCATTGAGATTCCAGCCGGACTTCTGGACGCTGAGATCGCCAGGAAGGCCGGAGAGGAAGGCCTTAGAGTAGGTGCGGTCGCCGGAACTAATGACGAAGCCGCCAAAGCGCTGGAGGCGGGCGCCCAAACTGTCTTGACTCGCGATTATCTCGCCGTCGCTAAAGCTACGGCATTGAAATAGAATTATTTCCGTTAGAAAATGAAAAGACTGGCACTTATCATGACTGCCGCTTTGGCGGCATTAGCCTCCTGCGAGACACCGGCCCCGAAAGAAGCGACCGAGGCTGACGCCCCTCTCTACAGCAACCACAAACCCTACACCCGCTGGTGGTGGTTCTCTTCCGAAATCGACAAGAAGGATGTCCGGGATCAACTCATCTGGCTCAAGGACCATGAGTTCGGAGGAGTGGAGATAGCCTGGGTGTATCCCATGTTCCTCAAAACTGACACTCCCCACCCCGACTTCCTTTCAACCGAGTGGAGCGAACCAGTCGTTTACGCTAAGAAAGTGGCTGATTCCCTGGGACTTGGATGTGATTACACCTACGGCACCCTATGGCCTTTCAGCGATGTGGACCTCCCGGAGGGTGACCAGACCCGCACCTATTTTGACTCCGTGGAAGTCGCCCGCAGACCTCTGACCTGGGATCACCCGAAAGAGGCCAGGATTCTCAACCACCTGGACAAAGAGGCCTTCGGACGATATGCCCAGAAGATGGATAAGGGCTTGGCCGAAGCTTATAAAGGATCCAAATCAGGAATATTCGTCGATTCTTGGGAGGTTGAGACGGATTATCTTTGGACTCCTGGTTTCGGAGAGGAGTTCAAAAAGCAGCATGGCTACGACATTGAGCCGTACATGAAAGAGCGCACCCTAAAGGACAAGTCCAACGAGGATGCCCTTTACGACTACATGAAAACAATGTCGGGATATGTGCTGGACGAGTTCTACATTCCTTTCGCTGAAAACGCCAGGGCTAACGGAGGCTTCTCAAGAGCCCAGTGCGGAGGTGCCCCCACTGACCTGCTGACAGCTTTCACAGTAGTGGATATTCCTGAGACAGAGGCGATTCTATACGAGCCTTGTTTCAGCAAGATAGCCGCCTCGGCCGCCACCTTGGCGAGCAAGGATGCGGTCACCTCCGAGACCTTTACCTGCATGTACGGATGGACCAGCCTCCGCTACAAGGATGGCCACGGCCAAAGCCCCCACCAGGGACGGGAGCAGATCGCGGACCTGAAACTCGTGTGCGATGCCCTTTTCGCGACGGGAACGAACCAGATAATCTGGCACGGATTCGCTTTCAACAAGGTCGGGAGGCTCGACAACTGGTTCTACACCACCTGCCAGGTCAGCACCAGGGATGAGGATAACCTCTCCGGGGAAGAGCTGACCAAGTTCAACCGCTACATGACAACCGTCTCGGACTACATGCGTTCAGGTCGCAATTACAGCGACGTGGCGGTATATATTCCTATGGAGGACGCATGGATGGGCGGGCCATATCCCAAGGAGGTCACCGACAAGATGGCCTGGGCTCTTGGGGAATATGAGATGCGTTACATCAAAACCCCGGAGTCCCTCAAAGGACGCCAGCCCCTCTGGGTCAACGGACATTTTCTTTCCTCCGCAAGCTACTCCGACGGGGTCCTAAGCTGCGGGGACGCATTGTTCAAAGCCCTTTATGTCAATGTCAAGCACATGGACTACTCCTCTCTCAAGAGCATCCTAGCGCTGGCCAAGAAGGGTCTACCTGTCTGCGTCGCCAGCAGGCCTTCAGAGCCCGGAAAGATCAAGCATGAGGACTACAACGCCCTTCTCGACGAGCTGTGTTCGCTTCCGTCAGTATCTGAAAGTGAGAATGTTATACCTGGAAAAGCCCTCGTGGAAGGGAAGGATATTCCCGACTTCTGGTGCAGGGAGGATGGGAAGACGATGTACCTTTTCTTCGCCAATCCGCTCGCGAGCACGATCAGTTATCCGCTTGAGTATTGTTACGCCTTCTCCGACAAAGGCAGCCAGAGAGTTGTCACCATCAACCACCACGGCCGCAGCGACGAGGTCAAGTTGGATTTCCACCCGATGGAATCCATTCTGCTAAAGGCTGATAAGGGCGGAGTCAAGAAGATAGACCTGGAATATTCGCCGACCCGGCTTAAGGAAGATTAACCCCTTTGCCGTTGCCCGGCCAGGATAACTCCAGCGAGAATAGCCGCTGAACCGATTAACGCTACCGGGGTCATCCTCTCACCGAGGATGATCGCGGCCGTTATGAGGGTAAACACGGGATTGAGATAGACATAATTGGTCGATGTCACATTGCCAAGCTTGGACATGGCCACATTCCAGGCCACAAAACAAGCCAGGGACGCTATAAGCCCAAGGAACAGCAAGTTAAGATAGACTACAGGCTGGCTCAGGACAGCTGGCGAGAATGAGTCCATTGAACCTGACAGGAAAGGAATAATCGTCAAAAGGCCATAGAAGAAGACTTTCCTGGTGGCCATCAATGCTCCATAATCTTTAGTCATCTGCCCCATGAACATACTGTAAAGCGCCCAGCATAAGGCGGCACCGATAGACAGCAGGTCCCCATTCAGAGACAACTCGAATTTAGAACCGTCGAAAAGCACCATCGCCATTCCCGCAAGAGCCAGAAGAGTTCCCGCAAGCAGGGGGAATCGGACCTTGACATCCTCAAGCCCATCCGCGAAACGACCCTTAAGGAACTTGCGTCCAATCAGGGTGAATATGGCCGTGAAAACTGGAGCGACACAGACGAGGAATGCCACATTGCTTGCCTGAGCGTATGCGAGAGCGGTGTTCTCAGTTAGGAAATAAAATGATCCGCCGGTGATTCCCAGGAAGAGGAACATCACTTCATCTTTCCAGCTATCGCTCATCAACCTCGTCTCCTTCTTAGCAAGGCACAAGAGCCATATTCCGACATAAGCCAGAGCGAAGCGTATAGCGAATATCCCGGCCGGATCCATCCCGGCACCAATCAGGGTTTTCGTACAGACAAAGGTCACTCCCCAGACCGCCACAACGGCCAGAGCAAGAAGATGATATGCGAATTTGTTTGAAGACATGTTAGCGAATCAGCTTGCCAATATACAAAAAAATGTCGTATCTTTAAGACATGAAAACCCACTCACTTTTAATCAAAGCAGCCGTTTTGGCCGCCTCCATTTTCCTTATCTGCTTTTCCCTGGCCGCCCAAGGGAAACGTGTCGTGTTCATAGGAGACTCAATTACAGACGGTAACTGGGGCTGCGTGTATGGCTATAAACCCACTTCCGCGGAGAGGAGCCACACGGACTTCAACCATATTTATGGCCACAGCTACATGATGCTCGTAGCCACCGATTTCCAAAGCAAGAAGCCCAAAGCTGGTTACAAGTTCTTCAACAGGGGCTTCAGCGGCCATAAGCTTTCAGACTTGGAAGGACGCTGGAAAGAAGATGTCCTGGATCTCAATCCCGATGTCGTGTCTGTCCTGATCGGAGT
>ONUG01000005.1:13434-67775 GCA_900320965.1 uncultured Bacteroidales bacterium
CTTTGACTCTTGGAAAGAGCGTTACCGCACGCTGATCATGAAGACCAAAGAGAGCAACCCTTCGGTCAAGCTGGTCCTATGTGTCCCCTTCCTCGCGAAGGAAGGCTCAGCCGGACTTCGGGTTGACTACGATGAACGGAAAGAGATGGTTACCCATCTTGCGGGAATTGTCAGGGAACTCGCTTCTGAGACCGGGTCGACCCTCGTCCCCTTTGACGAGCTTTTTGCCAAACTCATAGAGAAAGAACCAGTGCCCTGCTACTGGATCTGGGACGGAATCCACCCCACCCCCGCCGGTCACCGCCGCATGGCCAACCTCTGGGAGAAGAAAGTCCGCCTTTAAATCCCCGGCTAGACCTTATTAAACTGACCTACCGTTCCCCTCGTCCCACAAACACGGACGGAAGCGACGATATTGGCTTAAAATGCCGCCCTCGTCCTTGCTTTCCGGACGAGGGCGACACTGTCAACGTTAGGGGAATATCAAATATGGTCGAGTGATTGTATGACTGAACTGACCGGGATCCCCGTAACCCGAGCCATTTGCTCCACATTAGAGGAAAAACGATATCTTAATTGCCTGAATAATTCTGTCAACTGTTCATGTTCTAGACTAGAGACAGACCCAACACCAAAAAGAGCGTTACATAGATCTGGCAATGAGGCTATTATGATCTGATCTTTAAACGATGGGATCGCAGAATCTACAGATTCCAGCCTTTTCTTGGCTTTTGAAGAATTAATCAGGAAGTAATTGTAGCGTTTAGGCGTTCTGAACACCGATTCTACGAACTTGACTTTAACATACGACTCCGGTAGAATATACCCATCTTTACCAACCTGCGAATTTCCAGGAAGTTTAACTTTACTGTGGAGAAGTCTAGCCTGATGCCTTCCAGAAAAACAACAAAGACTCTTTCCCTCGTGAGAATAAGCTTTGAAGAATGCCCCACCCGTTCCCCATGGGTAAGAGAAGGGTTCGGCACAAATATTCGCAGCCACACAATTCATCTGGACGTATGCTATCGCCCTTTCCAAAGATTCATCTGCCAGACTCAATTCCTGAATATCATTCTTATTGCCCCGCAATAGTTCTTTAACCCCATACTTCAGGCGGAAATATCTGGAATACTGCTTCTTAAGTTCATTGATAAACATTCCGGCCATCCATTTCTCACATTCAAGCACAAAATGGACATGGTTAGACATCAAGATGAAAGCGAGGACAGACACGTTCAAGGTAAAAGCGACTACCGCGACAAGGTTCATTGCGACAACAAAATCATCAGAGTCCCTAAACCAAACCTTGTCTTCAAGATGCTCAGTAGTGACCAGGTAGTATTTCATAATCAAAAAGGCAATTCTAAATACTCCATCGGTTCCTCGTCACAATAGTCTTCCAGCGCTAAGGTGTCCGCAATCCATTCATCGAGCCACCTTTGGGCGTCCAGAGCATTCATCTCCATCTTGAAAGGAGGATAGTCATTCGGAAGCGATTCAATCTGAATGAACATTTTCAAGTATTCAAGAGCATGCGTGTATTTTCCAATAAGATTATCCCTCTCCACTTCCGTTAAGGGTCGAAGCAGCAATCTGTCATCATCCGGAGGAATACGAACTGACATGTGACTACGTCTTCCTCTCTTAATATCAACCAAATAATGTTTCTTCCAAGGAAGAGCGAAAAAATGAGGGCCGTATTCTTCTTCATATTTGTCAAGATTGCCGAGAATCTCCAACTTGTCCTCCAGGTCATAAATCATCACATTTCTAGCAATCCGGTTTGACGCTATCGGTGTCAACCAGTCCTTATAGTCTTCCGACCAGAGCGTTTCTTCAAGAAACCATTCTTCAAGATCTTCATCCTTATAGTCTTGAGGTCTGTTAAGATTCAACAATTCGAATTCACACACCTCATCACCCGCCCTTTTTCTAATCTCAAATGGGTGAGGAACAAAAAGGTCAAGCACTGGCTTCCATAAAGAAGCCTCAAACACATCACAAGAGAATAACCACCTCGCACATGAGGAGCCACCATAGACTTCATGCATAAGGCCAACCACCATCTCATCGAAATTTCTGGCCTTTGCCATTACCCTGAAAGAGTGGGCTACAACAGGAATTCTTCCAGAGCCCCAATCCAATGACGCCAAGTCAAGGATACTTAGACATTGATTTAAGATAGTCATGTTTAAATTAGATTAAGATAACTTCCGAAATATAATCAAAACTTCTGGTTTTTTCATAAGAACGTTCCCCTCGTCCCACAAACACGGACGGAAGCGACGATATTGGCTTAAAATGCCGCCCTCGTCCTTGCTTTCCGGACGAGGGCGACACTTATGTCAAACCGTGGTTACTTAACTTGAAGAAAAGGTTAAATCCGCGTCTGGAAGTGGTGATGGCCGCCTACTACGACTTCGGGGATGGCAGAGCCTGGAAGATAGACCTCTGTACGAATGCCTTCCGGGACCTCGACATCCCATTTGAATATTCCATCCTCCACCTTCCAGGAGCTGGAGATCCGGCCCCTGACAGAATCGTAAGAGCAATCGACATATTCAAGTCCGGAGATAGGATAAGGCCTTAACTCAATCTCCGCGAATCCCGGCTTTAACGGCCGTATCCCCGCCAGGTACTCATATTCCCACGTGATCAGGTCGCCGAGAAGCATAACATGGTTGCCAGAGTTCATGGCCGGATCGGCAGTATCGCCGTTCCAGAGTTCCCAGATTGTGGTCGCCCCACGGGCAGCCATATATCCCCATGAGGGGTAAGTGTCGTCCGAGGCGATCTTCAAAGCCAAATCAGGACGGCCGAACTCGGTTAAGGTCCTCATTAGCACCTGTATGCCAATAACTCCCGAGCTGACATGCCCCCCAAACTCATTCTCAGTCTTATCCACCAAAGATGCGAAAACCCTCTGCTGCTCCTCCTTGGGCACAAGCCCGAACCAAAGAGCCAACAGATTAGCCGTCACAGTGTTATTGTCGTAGTATCCGCCTTCTTTATTATAATAAGTCCTGTTGAACGCATCGCTGCTGGCCTTCCTCTCTGACTCGAAATAGTCCACATCCTCCGGGTGACCGGCGACAGGAGCGAGTTCAGTCATGACCTGGCAATAGTGGACATAGTACGGGGTCGCTATAACCGCAGGGGCCGTTATGCGAGTAGGGTCCTGGGAATGAATCATTTCCAAAGACTCGGGAGGCATACACCAGTCCCCGTAGTTGTCTTTTGTCATTATTCCGTCCACCAAATACCTGTCTC
Source organism: uncultured Bacteroidales bacterium (assembly GCA_900320965.1). Classification (GTDB taxonomy): domain Bacteria; phylum Bacteroidota; class Bacteroidia; order Bacteroidales; family UBA932; genus Cryptobacteroides. The sequence goes on from ONUG01000005.1 coordinate 16,705, forward strand.
TCATGTATGCGAGCCACTTTTTCATGGCAGGATAATGCTTCTTTATGACTTCCTCATCCCCAAAACGAAGATAAAGCATCCTGGCCGCATCGATGAACAGTCCCGGCCACGTCATGTTATCCGGACGGACAGTCCAGAAATTGGGAGCCACGCTCGGGAGCTGACCTTCCTCATTCTGCTCCGTGGCGATGTCATCGAGCCATTTGGAATACAGGGCATGGTTGTCGAATATCCAGCTCTCGCCGTAACAACCGGTCGCCCGGTCGCCCAGCCACCCCATGCGCTCATCCCTTTGCGGGCAGTCGGTCGGCATCCCGCGATAGTTCCCCCGAATCCCCCAGAAAGCGTTCTTATACACTTGGTTAATCACAGGATCCGAGCACTCGAAATGGCCTGTCGTTGCCATTTTGTCGTATATGACCTGTCCTTCGAAATCTTCCAAAGATGGTTCATACGACAACCCGCTTATCTCGACGAATCGGAACCCGTGATAGACGAAGAGCGGGTGCCAAGTAAAAGGTTGCTCATCTTTCGCGATATAAAAGTCCCTGGCCTTGGCGGAACGAAGATTCTCGGTGTAAAGCTCTCCGTTTTCCTGAAGGGTCTCGGCAAAACGCATCTTGAGGGTGTCGCCACGGCTCATGGAGGCCCGCACCTGAAGCCAACCGACCATGTTTTGACCCATGTCGAGAATATATCTTCCTCCGTTTAAGGGACTAATTGACACTGGCTTGACAAAGTCCTGTACCTCAATGTTGGGATTGGGCTGAGGAATCAGCTTGCCTAAAGGAGCATCGGCTTTCTCCGCCAAGGACCAGGCGCTGTCATTGAATGAAGCGTCCAGCCACCCTTCCTGTTCCATGCGGGAATCATAGATTTCTCCATCGTACTCGTTATTGCTCCGGATCGGCCCATCAGCTGTCGCCTTCCAGCTCTGGTCACTAAGGATTTTCCCTATTGTGCCATCCGAATATTCAATCTCCAGCTGGCATAGGAGGCATGGCAGCGCTTTGTCATAATGCTTTGTTTTGTTGCCGGAGTTCCAATTCACCCTGACTCCCGGGAAACGCCCTGTTCCCAGTGTCACACCTATGGAGTTTTGTCCTTTGTTTATCAGGCTGGTGACATCAAAACTATTGTAATACACAGTCTTATCATAGTTAGAGACCGTCGGGGACAGCACCTGCGCCCCTCCGATCTTAACTCCGTTGATGTAAGCTTCATAAAGCCCCAGACCACAGATATGGAGCTTTGCCTGACGGATCTTCTTACCAGAGTCAAAGGTTGTGCGCAAGTACCTTGCAGGAAGTGACACATCCCCCGTCCTGACATCTTCGGGCGATCCCATTCCTATCCAGGTGGCTTCCCATTTAACGGACGGGTCAACCAGGAGGACATCATAGCCTCCCCGCTCCTGATTCCGGGAACATGAGCATAGAAAAACCGTCAAAACGATAAAAGAAAGCAAATATCTTCTGTTCATACTTTATTTGATTTCTGCCGCATGAAGATAGTCACATTCCCCCGTAACTCCAAAACAGGACAGCTCATATTATTTTAATTTATTATATTTGTGGATGTTATTCCCTGAAATTAACATTCAGATCGCTATGAGAAAATTATTTGGAATTCCTTATTTGATCGCTGCCATCGCTATCTTCGCCACGATTTACGGCTGCGAAAAAGAAGAGACTAATGGTGGCACACAGACAGTCGCCGTCTCTGGAGTGAGCCTCAGCAAGACTACTCTCAGCCTGGTCGAAGGAGGGTCGGAGACCCTGACAGCGACCGTAGCCCCAAGTAATGCCACAAACAAAGCCGTCAGTTGGAAATCCTCTGACGCCGGTACAGCCACGGTGGACAGCAACGGAAAGGTGACCGCTGTAAAGGCCGGCTCCGCCACGATTACGGTCACGACCTCGGACGGAGGCAAGACCGCCACTTGCTCAGTTACAGTCACTTCCAAAACCATAAGCGTAACAGGTGTGACTCTTGACAAGATTGAGTCCTCCATAACCGAGGGAGAGACCGTCCAGCTGACAGCCTCAGTCAAGCCAGATGACGCTTCGGACAAATCAGTTGAGTGGACCAGTTCTGACGAAAAAGTCGCGACTGTGGACGGGACTGGTAAAGTGACCGCTGTAAAGGCCGGCTCCGCCACGATTACGGTCACGACCTCGGACGGAGGCAAGACCGCCACTTGCTCAGTTACAGTCACTGCCAAAGAGGTCGTTGTAGAGGGTCTCGCTATCGATCCGGCCACTTTGGAGATTAAAGAAGGCTTGACAGCGCAGATGAAAGTGGTGCTCACTCCCGCCGAAGCGAGCGAACCGGCAATAAAATGGAAGTCCACCAACACAGAGGCAGCCATAGTGGACGATTCTGGGTTGGTGACAGCCCTGAAGGAAGGCAAGACAAGGATTGTCGCAACTGTGGACGGCACCCAGATCGAGGCCATCTGCGAGGTTACGGTGACTCCTGACGACGCTCTCAAGGGAATTGAGTTCACCGCAGCTAAGGTCGAGGTAAAAGTCGGCACTACACAGGCTCTGGAGATAGCCTACACTCCCTCTTACGCCGCCAACAAAAACGTGACCTTCTCAAGCTCAGACGCTTCCGTCGCCACGGTTGACGCATCTGGAACAGTCACAGCCATCAAGGAAGGCGAGACTACCATCACCGCCACTTCCGAGGAAGGCGGCTTCACAGCCACTTGCGTGGTCGCTGTCACATCGAGTGTGACATCCGGTCTGTACTACAATCTCGGATGGGATCTGTACCGGGATGGGACAAATCTGGACATTAACGCACCTTACGGAAACGCGATTGATGCGGAAGGTAACATCTATTATGGACATACGACCGGAGAGGCCTACAAATTAGCCCTCAGCAAGAATGGAACAGACTATATGGAAGTCTCGACAATGGGCATGAATTACAGCATCATGTCCGCTGCGGGAGGCGGGTATTATTTCATCCCTTACACATACACGTACGAAAGGAATGCCGCTGTACGAAGATATTCCGACAGCGGAGAGGAGAAAGAGTTTGTCCTTCACGAAGGGACCGAATCATACGCTTCATTTATTAGGGATATCGCCGTGGACTCCAAGGGCAATGCCTATATCGCGGGAAGGTTCCTAGATGAGTACAAGGTTCAGAATGCTGTTGTATTCAAGATCTCCGCAGATGGAAAAGTGACTTCCACAAAACTGTCCTCAGGGACATCCAATTGGGATTGCCTGTCTGTCGCGGTATCTGAGAAAGGGGATGTCTATGCAGCCGTATGGGATAACGAGAAGACCCTCCACATCTACAAAAACGGTAAGCAGATGTCCAAACTGACTGACCAGTTCTGCCGTTTCGGACATTATTGTGACCTGGCGGTAAAGGGAGACGACCTGTACATCTGCTCCACCGAACAGATAGACCCGAAGGATAATGATGACCATTACCTTGTGAGAATCTACAAGAACGGGACTGCCCTATACACGATATCGCAGCCAGTCGCCACTTACGGCGAGAATATAGTCGTGTCCGATTCGGGTGATGTCTATGTCGCCGGGGACGTTTTCGACGGCAATGAGAACAAATTCTTCATCTGGAAGAACGATGCCGTACTTTACTCATTGCCAAGTTCAGTCACTCCCAACAGCCTATTACTCAAGTAATTCTGAACCAAGATGTCGCCACTGGCGCCTAATCTTTTGAGTTTCGGCTATTATCGCATATATTTGAGAGCAGTAAAACGTAATGACCTGGTTTACAATCATGAGAAGACTCTTTATTTTCTATCTGCTATGTATAGCGTTCCTGGCTGTCGCATGCGACAAGAAAGAACCTGTCACTCCCGATAAACCAACACCAACGGTGGACCCGCCGACTCCGCAAGTTGTCAAAGTCACTGGAGTAAAACTTGACAAGACTGAGGCGACATTGATGGTCGGTGAGACCGTGCAGCTTTCCGCCACGGTTGAGCCCGCTAATGCCACCGAGAAAAGCATATCGTGGAAGACCGACGATTCGTCCATAGCGAATGTCGATGGAAAGGGATTGGTCACCGCGGTCAAAGGTGGCTCCACGACTATCTCTGTCATTACCAAAGACGGCAACATGACCGCCAAATTCACCATCACCGTTAAAGAGCCGCTCTCTCTCAAGGTATACCATAGCGGCAAGGAAGTCGGCGACTCGCTCATATACAGGTTGGAATCAACCCCCGGTGACTCTATCAGTTTCGAGGTGTTTGACAATGCTACAGGGGCTTTCGTTGACGCTGACAATCTTCAAGTCTCATCCTCATCAAAGGAGGTGGCGACATATTCAGGACACAAGGGTGGCTCCGGTTTTGTGAAGGCGGTCAGCGACGGACTGTCCACTTTGACCTTCAGCTGGGGAGACGAGCGCTTACACTCCATCATCTTGAAAGTGCTTCCTAAACCAACGGAATTCGGAGTGTTTTATGCTCATGCGGGGACTGGTACGGATCCCATTGCCAAAGATAGAGAAATTGTGGAAGGCGCCTTACTTAGGTTTAATTCCCCATTTTTCAACGTCTATTATCTGGATCTCTATGATTTGACTAACAGATCGCAAATTTTACACGACAAATTGATAACGGGCGAATCTTCTGACCCGGATATCGCATCTGTTGTGGTGAATACAGGTAGTTTTAGTTACACATGGGGCATTTATAGTCATAATGCGGGCACAGCCACAATAACCCTTGGATATGGCGAATTCAGACGCTCGTTCGTTGCCAAGGTAACAGAGTATAAATTATATTACAATGGAAAGGAGGCGGGAAACGGTAATATTGAATACTATATGGGGACTAATCAAGGGGATGTGCTTAAATTCAGTTTATTTGACGAAACGACGAAGTCCTTCCTCAAAACCAAGGACTGGAAATTGAACATAATATTCGGATCAACTCACGTGGATGTGAGTTATACAGACACCGAATGTGTGCTCACGGCCAAAAGCGCTGGTATGATTTCAATTAATGCGATAGACACATCTGACGGACAAGAATTCTTAGTCCGCAACTTCGCGATCTTCGTGAGGGGTAATTAGCTGATTCCAAGATCCGCAAATAGCCGGCGGTAAGCGTCGGCTTTTTTCTGTATCGGGAGGGGGTAGGCACGGGAGGTGGAAGGCATGCGGTAAAGACGCATGGGGCGTCCCTCGAAGGTGAATGATGAATATTCCCCAACCGCTGGAGGCTCCGTCCCGAAAGTCCCGCACAAAGTGGCCGAAGCCTTCTCCCCTGTCACAACCACGGCAAGGCAGTCCGGAATCCTCCGCAGAAGTGCCGGAATATCAGTCGCTTCCACAACCTCGAGAAACTTATCAGAAGCGTTGTCCTTGAGCCGACGCACAGCTGTGGCGGTGTCGAACATGGCGATTCCCTTCTCCGAGCAGAACTCCTTTATCTCTTGAAGCTTGAATCTCTTTGCGTAGGCATCGACAAACCAGTCCTTGTCATCAAAGAATATGATCCCGATGATCCTCCAGAAATCATTGATGAAATTCGGGTAATAGAACTCCATGCTCCAGCGCTTTCTCTGAGGTGGAAAGCTCCCCAGCATAAGCACCTTGGCACCTTCCGGAAGGAAAGGCTCAAAAGGATGTCTCTCAACCTGCGGCTCCCCCATGGCTAGACTTTCAGGAATATTCCCTTCTTGTACATGACCCTCAGGATAAGGAACAGGATCATCACATTCGCGAAAGTGATAACGAGGGGATAATACGCCCCGGTAATATGCTCAAACCCATGCAGAAGCGACTTGCTGACTGATGAGAAATCCACGACTTCTCCGATGCAGTATGCCGCTATCGAGTTCATCCCGAAATACTTGAACCAATTAAGGCCCTTGCTTTTTCCCCAGACATCAACGATCAGATAGACTATCGCCAAAGCCAGGCAACACCAGCCGGCCGAATAAAGGGTCATCGAGCTGCTCCAAATCTTTTTGATGCAAGGGAACCATGCGTCGAGACCGATCCCGAAAAGGATCAGGGTCACGCCTGTCGCCGCAAGGACAAATCCCTTGTACTTCTTCTGACGGGTCGGATCTTTCAGCATCGCACCGGCATAGCACCCTAGCATGACAGTGACAATGAAATTGAGGCTACTCAGGATCCATGTATATTGGTAACCCTCGTTCCATGACCAGGTTCCGTCGGGATTCCAGATCACCCCGTCACGGTGGCTTCCCAAGACTGCCTTGTCGATCACCATGGCTATATTCCCCTGCGGATCCAGATTCATGTGGCCGAAAATGACGAAGACCAGGATATAAGCTGCGAAACAAGCTGTCCCGAATATCCAACTGCCCCTCTTTCCTAGTTTAACGAAAGCCAAAGCCGCGAAAACATAGCCCACAGCGATTGCCTGGAGGGTATTGGCAAAGGGGTGAAAAAGCTTGAAATCAAGTTTCAGAAGGTTCCCCTGGACAATCCACCCGAGGAAAAACAACAAGGCGAATCGCTTCAACAATTTAAGATAGAACGACTTCCCAGGTCTCTCCCCTTCCCTGTACTTTGCCATGGAGAACGGGATTGTCGCCCCTGACATGAACATGAACAAGGGCATTATTATATCCCACAGCACAAAGCCTTCCCATGAGACATGGGTCACCTGGCGACGCACCCCATCCCAAATAGGAGAAGTGTTGATCTCCAGGAATTTATGGATTAGTGGCCCGGCCACCAGCAGGAGGAAAAGATCCATCCCCCGCAGGATGTCAAGCGAAGCGAGCCTTTGCCTTTGATCCATCTTATACTTTTGAATCGAATTCCTCAATGATCTTCTCCGCTTTGGAATAACCATCTGCCGGAGCCTTCCACATGGAGGCAAACACCAGACATCCAAGCACTCCGAAAGCGATCGCCACAGCGAACACCGTATTCCAGCCGAAAGACTTTGCAATCATACCGAAAGCCAGGCCTGAGACAGTCGTGCTGGCATAGCCGAATATTCCGAGAATGCCATTGGCTGAGGCCGCGGCCCTCTTGGTGGCCTGGTTGGAGGCCGCGATCCCGGTCAGGGCCTGCGGGCCGTAGATGAAGAAGCTGGACATGATGAGGAAGAATATCGCCCATCCGGTGTTCCCCTGCGGCATCTTCCAGAAAGCGAAGAAACAAAAAGTTGCCATCACCATGAATATCAAGCAGGTATGGTGAGCTTTGCTCTTGAAGAATTTGTCGGTAATCCACCCGGCCAAAAGGGTGCCTATGATTCCACCCACAATCTCGGAAGCAGCCACGACATTTGCAGCGGTAGCGATTGGAAGTTGCTTGTAATCAGTCAGGAACATTGAGCCCCAGTCCAGGATCGTGAACCTGATGACATAGACGCAGAAATTGGAGACAGCCAGGATCCAGATCATCGGGTTGCGGAACACCATCTTCTTGAGAAGCACCTTGTACAAAGCATGGGCGTGTTCCGGTGTCTCGGCTTTTTCTTCCACCGGTTTGCCGACTATACGCTCATCCAACGATTCCGGGCTGGGAAGTCCGACATCGGAAGGAGAGTTCTTAAGTCCGAAGAAAAGCAGGAAACTGCCTGCTGCCGCTAGGATGGCTGGGATAAAGAAGCACCACTGCCAAGCCTCATAGCCGAAACGTCCGAGGATGAAAGTTCCGATAAGGACCGCGACGAGTCCGGCTCCGATAGAGTGGGAGCTGTTCCAGATGCTTTGCTTTGTGGCAAGTTCAGAAGGCTTGATCCAATGGGCCATGAGGCTTCCGCAAGGGGGATAACCCATCCCTTGGGTAAAACCGTTGATAAGCCACAGGGAGCCAATGAAATAGACCAGCCCGACTGTTGCCTTCCCGCCGGCGTCCATATAATGGAACAACCCATTCATCTGGGGACTTAAGCCTATGACAAAGTTGACGACAGCCGACAGGAGTAGCCCGAGACCCATTATGAACTTCTTGGACTTGGCTCTATCGGAGATAAACCCGTTGATAAAGCGGGAGATCCCATAGACTATCCCATTCAGTGTCAGGAATATACCAAGTTGGGTCTCATCAAGTCCAAGCTCTGACTTCAGCGCCGGCATCGCGATGCTGAAGTTCTTCCTGACGAAATAGAACAACGCGTACCCGATCATCAGGATGATCAGCGTCCGCCACTGCCAATAGTTGTATTTTTTTTTGATACTCTGGTCCATATTCACAAATATAACGAATTCCGGGGAATTCTTATATATTTGTACTTATGGAAGAAAACTACAACAAAACCCTGTCAGCGGAGCAAAGGGACAGGCTGCGGCGGATCCGGCATCTGGCGCTGGACATGGACGGGACCATCTACATGGAGAACAACATATTCCCGTTCACCATCCCGACACTTGATGCCTTGAAAAAGGATGGCGTGGGACACTCCTTCCTGACCAACAACCCCACCAAGTCGGTCGAAGATTATGTCGCCAAGCTAGCCAAAATGGGCATTGAGTGCGCTCCAGAAGACATGTACACCACTCCGATAGCTACTATAGACTACATCAAGAAAGCCTATCCTGACGTCAAAAAACTGTTTATGCTTGGTACTCCGAGCATGAGGGAGCAGTTTGTCCAGGCAGGGTTCATCTCCTGCGAGGATGATCCTGTTGACAAGCCTGACATGCTCATTGTGGCCTTTGACACGACCCTGGTGTATTCTCGTCTTTGCAGAGCTGCCTGGTGGGCAAAACAGGGCGTCCCATACATCGCCACAAATCCGGACTGGGTCTGCCCTACGGACGCGCCGACAATTCTGGTTGACTGCGGCTCGCTCCAGAAATGCATAGAGGCCGCGACCGGCCGAAAGCCTGACAAGGTGATGGGAAAACCCGATCCGACGATGCTGGACGGCATCCGGGACCGTCATGGACTCGCTCCGGAAGAGATCGCCATGGTCGGGGACAGGATTTACACCGACATCGAAATGGGCAGGCGAGCAGGAGCAGTCAGCGTGCTGGTGCTTTCCGGTGAAACGACCTTGGAAGCGGCCCTTGAGGCTGGAACAGCGGATTTTATCGTCAGAGACCTCGAAGAACTCGGAGACCTTATTCTTGAAAGTCGGAAATAGTTGTAAATGAAAATATTATTCATACACGGCCTAGCCTCTTCCGGCGCTTATAAAATGGCGTCGTCACTGCGGATCCTACTGAAAGGAAGCGAGGTGATAGCCCCCGATGTTCCAATAGAACCTTCTGAGGCGTTGGCCATGCTTGAGGGAATCTGCTCGATTGATCGGCCTGACCTTATCGTCGGACATTCCCTAGGTGGCTTCTGGGCACAAAAGCTCCGTGGCTTCCGGAAGTTTTTAGTCAATCCTGATTTGCATGTCTCCCGCCTTCTGAGAAGCAAGATTGGGGTAATGGAATATCTTTCCCCACGCCTGGACGGAGCTTCGACATTCGAGATCACGGAAGAGATTTGCCAAGGGTATGAGGCCTTGGAAGCCATTCAGTTTAAAGACCTTGATAAGTCTGAAGTTGCCCTTACAACTAGCATGTTCGCTGACCATGACGAGATGGTGGATTGTTTTGAGGAATTCAATTCATTTTACCCTGGAAGAGGTCACCGCTACCCAGGGACCCATCTTCCGAACTATCCGCAGATAAAAGAGTATTTCCTGCCAGTAATTCTCAATGAAATATCTTCTAAATAACAGCACTGACCCATATTTTAATATGGCTTTGGACGAGTTCTGTCTTGAGAATATCGTCCTAGACGAACCATATTTCTACCTGTGGCGCAACCGTCCTTCCGTCATCATCGGTCTTAACCAGAACGCCTATTCGGAAGTCAACCTCAAATATCTGGAAGAGAACGGGATTAATTTGGTGAGAAGAGTCACCGGTGGCGGAGCCGTCTATCACGACCTCCAGAACCTCAACTACACCATCGTTGGGTGGCAGGCGGCAAATGACACTGCCGCTCCCTGTGCTTCGCACCCTATCCGGGCAAATGGTCGCGGCGGTGTATTGCCGCCTGCCGCGACAGGACCGGCGGTTATAGTCAATGCTTTACGCGAACTTGGAGTCCCAGCTGAGCTGACCGGACGCAACGACATCTTCGTGGAAGGACGCAAGGTGTCCGGCTACGCCAGAAGAGTTTCCAAGCAGCAAGAGATTATCCATGGGACTTTGATGTACGACGTGGATATAGACACCCTTACCCATGTGCTGGACACTCCGGGATCAAAACTGAACGCCAAGGGAATAGGTTCTGTAAAAAGCAGGGTAGCGAACTTGAAGGACTATCTTCCTGGATTCAAGTCTTTGGACGAGGTACAGGCCGCCTTGCAAGACATTCTGGCGAATGGGGATCATCAGATGGAACTGACTGAATCCCAACTTAATGAAGTCAGGATAATGGCGGAAACAAAGTTCTCTACCTGGGACTTTATTTACGGACGTTCCCGTCAGGCCGACCTTGTACGGAAGGCCAAACTTCCCTGCGGGACCGTAGAAGCCGCTATCAGCCTGGACCGGGGCCTCATCACAAGGATTTCCTTCAGTGGAGACTTCATGTTCGACGAACCACCGACTGAATTGGAATCCGTACTGACCGGATGCCGCTTCGAAAGAGCGGCTATCGTGGAATTATCCTCATCGTTATCAATTCCAAAACACTTCAAAGGAGCCACAATCAATGACTTCTTAGGATTATTGTTCGAATAAGCCTGGTGTCATTCCACTATGTAAAATGACGCCGACTCGTCCTAAAAAAGGGAGTCGGCGTCAATTTTAGGGTTAATATAGCTCTGACTTATTAGCCTACAGCTGGTCGGCGTGGCTGAGGAGATAAGCTTCGGCCTCAGCGTTCCACAGGCCATGGTGGGCCTTGCACAGGCGGTCGAGTTCGGCATAGACAGGATTCGTCTTGCCTTTCTCCTCAAACTCGGCAATCGCGGTAAGAGGCATCGTGATCTGGGTGTAAACCATCTTCTTGCCTCCAGGGATGCTTGGAAGATTGAGGGAAGTGTCGATCACAGTGTTCAAGCCACCGATATGGGTAATCAGACCAGCAGGATCCATTCCCTTAGCCATCAGGTCTATAGCCTCTTTCATGTCATCAGCGTTGCCACCGCTTGTCCCGACAATATGGTGGGACTCGTAGTGAACGTTGTAGAAATTGAACTTGGCGCTGAAATCGGCGTTTCTGGGGCCTGAGAAGAAATCGAGACATCCGTCGAAACCGAGGATGGCGTCAGCCTGCTCGACGACAGCGGGAACCGGGGCCATGACCACGACATCATCGTAGCCGGTACCTCCGGAAATCTCCCTCAAGGTAGCCACCGGATCACCTTCGCTCGTGTTCACGTAGCGGATGTCAATCCCGCGGGCAGCGAACATTTCCTTGCTGTAGAGCATAGCGGCACGGTCAAGGCGGCTCTGGTCAATGTCAGTGACAACGAAAAGGGAAGGAACAGGTCCTTCACGATGAAGCACATAATTGATCATAGCCAACCCCATGGGACCCACACCAGCCAGAAGCGCCAGCTTGCCTCCTTCCTTGATCTCCATGGTGTGGACATAAGTACCGGGAGTCGTGTGATAGTGGGCGTGAAGGGCACCGATGACACATGAGATAGGCTCACTCAACGAGGCGGGATAGAAAGCCTCGCCATCGTAGTGGAAAAGGCACTTCTTTTCCATCACCTCATTGGGGATGATGATGTAGGTGGCATCGCCTCCGCAATACTTGTAGGAATAACCTGGAGCGGAGAGAATACCAACAGGTCCTCCCTCATAATTGATCGCCGGCTGGATCGAGAACTTATCACCAGGCTTGAACTCATTCTGCCACTTGGAACCGACTTTCACGATCTCCCCGGCGAATTCATGTCCTATGATGGTAGGGTTCTCAGCCACGTCATTCGGAACCCTCTTATGCTCGATTCCGGCATGAGCAGCTTTGTAGGTAGACATGCAGATGTCGTCGCTCACGACCTTGGCCAGAATCTCGTCTTCCTTCATCTGGGGAAGCTCAAATTCTTCAAGCCTCAGGTCATCCTTTCCGTAAAGGCGAACAGCTTTTGTTTTCATAATATTCTTTTATTTGAGTTTCAACGATGGCAGCCACTTCCCTTCAAGAGCCACTGCCACCCTCGGCACGTTAAGAGGGAGGGGCCCTTTAGGGAGGGGCCGCAAAGCGGCGGTTCTTGAAGGGAAGGTGGCTGCCATCGGTTAAAGATTAGATACCTTTACGGGCGTGCAGACGCATCTGGGCGACGGTCTGGTTGCTCGTGGGGACATAATCCTTCAAAGGAACGATCTTCTCGTTGATCGCGTCGAGGAACCATGACGGCTGAGGGAAGAAGGCTTCCTCAAGCTCGTGGCAAGGAGTGATCCAGTTACGTGAGCCAAGCACGACAGGAGCAGCGTCGAGGTAGTCGAACGCCATCTCGGAGATGTTGGCTGCCAGGTCGTTAAGGTAGGAACCACGGGCGCAAGCATCACCGGCGATGATGATCCTTCCGGTCTTCTTGACGGACTCGATAACCTTGTCATAATTGAACGGAACGAGGGAGCGGGCATCGATGACCTCAGCCTCCATTCCATACTTCTCCTTAAGGGTGTCAGCGGCCTCAAGAGCCCTGTAAAGGGTAGCGCCGATCGTGAGGAAAGTGATGTCCTTTCCAGCCCTCTTGATGTCGGGCTCACCGATAGGAATCTCGTAATATCCTTCCGGAACTCCACCCTCGTGGAACTTCTCTCCGATTCCGTACAGACGCTGGCTCTCGAAGAAGATGACAGGGTCAGTGCCCTGGAGGGCAGCGTTCATAAGACCCTTGGCGTCGTAAGGAGTGACAGGGAAGCAAACCTTCAGGCCAGGGATATGGGTGCAGAGGCTGGTCCAATCCTGGGAGTGCTGCGCACCGTACTTGGAACCAACTGAGACTCTGACGACTACAGGCATCTTGAGGATATTTCCGGACATAGCCTGCCACTTAGGGAGCTGGTTGAATATCTCGTCACCGCAGCAACCGAGGAAGTCGCAGTACATGATCTCAGGAATCACGCGGCCACCGCACATAGCGTAACCGATGGCTGTGCCGATGATAGCGGCCTCAGCGATCGGGCTATTGAACAGACGATGGTACGGAAGCGCCTCAGTAAGACCACGGTAGACGGCGAAAGCGCCACCCCACTCACGGTTCTCCTCACCGTAGGCGATGAGGGACGCGTCCTTGTAGAAACGATCCACGATGGCCTCGAAGACTCCGTCGCGGAAGTTATAAGACTTCATGGAGCTGACGGGCTTGCCATCCTTGTCGAGCCAGAAGCGCTCCTTGCCCTTGATCTGCTTGACCCTCGGGTTGTCCTCAAGAGGCATCAGCACATCTGGCTTCGCATCTGACAGGGAATCAATGCTCTGGTTGGAGAACATCATCTCACCAAGAAGCTCATCCTGCTTCACAAGGTCCATCCTCGGGGAGAGTTCCTCGTCAATAGCGAGCTTGTAGCACTCGAATATATTGGCGTTGACCTCAGCCCTGATGGCATCCAGGCAAGCCTGGTCGGCGACACCGGCCTCGATGAGTTTCTTTCCGAAAGCGACGATGCAATCCTCTTTCTCCCAAGCCTCGATCTCCTCCTTGGTACGATAGGAGCTCTGGTCGGACGGAGAGTGACCGCTGTAGCGGTAGGTCACGACGTCCAGCAGGGCCGGTCCCTTCTTCTCGAGAAGGTAAGCCTTCTTGCGGTAGAAAGCGTCGATGACAGCGAGAGGGTTGTAACCGTCCACTCTCTCAGCATCCATGGCGTCAGCCTTGAATCCGGCGCCCAGACGGGCCGGGAAGGTGTATCCCATGGTCTCACCATTGGTCTGGCCACCCATAGCGTACTGGTTGTCCATAACATTGAAGAGGACAGGAAGGCCACCCTTCATGTCACCCTCCCAGAGTGTGTTGAACTGATCCATGGAAGCGAAGGTCATACCCTCGAGCACAGGGCCGCGGGCCATGGCACCGTCACCAAGGTTGGCGACGACGATACCCTTCTTCCTGTTGACCTTCTTATAAAGGGCGGCACCCACGGCGATGGAGCCGCTACCGCCGACGATGGCGTTGTTGGGATATATTCCGAAAGGAGTGAAGAAGGTGTGCATCGATCCGCCGAGACCCTTGTTGAAACCGGTCGTACGGGCGAAAATCTCAGCCATGGCACCGTAGAGAAGGAAACGGATTCCGAGCTCCTTGGTGTCATTTCCGGAATATGCCTTCTTGGCGACATTCAATGTGGCGCCTCCCCAGAATTCCTCCATAACCTTCTTGAGCTCATCCTCAGGAAGGATCTGGATGGAACGGAGACCCTTAGCGAGGATCTCACCGTGGGAACGGTGGCTTCCGAAGATGAAGTCGTCTGTGTCAAGGGCGTAGGCCATACCGACAGCGGCGGCCTCCTGGCCGGCTGAAAGGTGGGCGGGACCAGGGTTATTGTAGGCGACACCGTTGTAACCACCAGTCGTCTTGACCAAGTTCAGCATGGTCTCGAACTCACGGATGTAGGACATGTCGCGGAAAATACGGAGAAGATCCTCCTTGGTGAAGCGACCGTCTTTGATCTCGTCCTTGACAGTCTTGTTGTACTTCATCACGGGGATTGTGGGGAGCTTGAGCTCGTGCTCTTTCGGGCGCAGGGTGACCTCAGGGTCTATGTAAAGCGCTTTCGGCATGATTTCTAAATTTTATTTTATTGTAAATGATGTTTCTTTGATAATTTCGGACACTGTAGGGTGCGGGAAGACAACCTCTTGCATCTGCTCGAGGGTCATCTCAGTCTCGATGGCGATGCAGGCGGCGCTGATGATCTCGGAGCAAGGGTTGCCCAGCATGTGGACGCCCAGCACCTCATGGTACTTGGCCCCGACAATGATCTTGCAGATGCCCTCTCCCTTGTCATTCTCGGCGACAAAACGGCCGGCATAAGCCATAGGAAGCTTGACCACTTTGTAGTCAATGCCTTTGGCCTTGGCCTCAGCCTCGGTCAGGCCGACTCCGGCAACCTCGGGATTGGTGTAGACGACACCAGGGATGGCGTTGTAACGCATCCTGTCTTCTTTTCCGAGGATATTGTTGACAGCGACCTCACCCTCGCGGGAAGCGGTATGGGCCAGCATAGAGAATCCGGTCACGTCTCCGGCAGCATAGACTCCGGGAACATTGGTCTTCATCTTCTCGTCAACCTTGATTCCGTAAGGTCTTCCCGCAGGATTCAGAGCAAGCTCGACGCCGAGATTCTCAAGACCGAAGTCTTTGAGATTGGCCCTACGGCCGACACTGACCAGGATCTTGTCTCCGCTGACACGGCAGACCTTGCCTTCAGGATCCTCGTAGACGACGGTATTACCCTCGATCCCGGTGACCTTGCAACGGAGGCAGAACTCGACTCCCCTCTTCTCATAGACTTTCTGGAGCATATCGCTGATCTCATCGTCAAGAGGTCCGAGAATCTTCGGAAGCATCTCAACCACAGTGACTTTAGTTCCAAGAGTGCTGAAGAAAGCAGCGAATTCCATACCGATCACTCCGCCACCGATCACGACAAGGCTCTCAGGCCTCTGGGTCAAAGCGAGGATCTCACGGTTCGTGACGATCACATCACCAGCCTCCTTAAGTCCGGGGAACGGAGGGACAGCGGCCTCGGAACCGGTGCAGATCAAAAGGTTCTTAGCGGCATAGACCTGACCGGCGGCCTCGATCTTGATCCCTTCGGAATCACGGCCCTGGATCGTAGCATTCTCGGCCACGACCTCAACCTTATTGCCCTTCATGGCGGCTTTGACGCCTCCAACAAGTTTCTTGACGACCTTGTCCTTTCTCGCGACGATCTCCTCGTACTTGAACGAAGGGTCGCTGACATAGACGCCGTAATGGTCGCCCTCTTTCGCATAATTGTAAACCTTGGCGCTGTAAAGAAGGGTCTTGGTGGGGATGCAGCCCTCATTGAGGCAGACTCCGCCAAGCGACTTTCTCTCAAACAGGACAACCTTCAATCCGGCCGCTCCTGCCCTTTCGGCGGCCACGTATCCGCCAGGGCCGCCTCCGATAATCGCTAAATCGTACATATTGAATTGAGTATTATAACCTTAAAAATCAATGTCAAGAGTCTCAATCTCTGTCGCGACCTGCTTGAGGAATCTTGTCGCCTCACCTCCGTCCAGGGCTCTGTGGTCATAAGTCAAGGAGAGACCCAGATAAGGAACGAACGCGTAGACTCCGCCACCGAGATCCTTAGGACGGGCGACGATCGTGCCGACACCGAGGATGGCGCTTTGAGGCAGGTTGATGACCGGGGTGAACCACTCCACTCCGAAGCCTCCGAGATTGGAGACGGTGAAAGAAGCGGCTTCCGCGGACAGGAGGTCAGGGTTGATGCTGCCCTTGCGGCAGTCGTCGGCCACCTGCTTGAGAGCTTTGCTAAGCCCAGTGATATTCAGGTCCTCAGCATGCTTCACGCAAGGGACCATAAGGCCGCGCTCAGTGTCAACCGCACAACCGAGATTCACGACATTGAAAAGCCTCATGGCATCGCCAAGGCAGTGAGAGTTCACTTTCGGGAACTTCTTCAAGGCCTTGATGACAGCATAGCACACAAAATCGTTTATAGTGACGTTGGCATCGATCTTGCCTTCCTCGAAGGCTTTCTTGGCTTTCTTGCGGAGAGCCTGTATCTTGCGGGCGTCAGCTCCGAGCATGTGTGTGAGCTGTGCGGAGTTCTGGAGAGAGTTGTACATGCTCTTGGCGATAAGCTTGCGCATGTTGGACATCTTCTCGACCTTGAACTCTGATCCTTCTCCGGCGATGTCTGTGTGGGATGGTTTCCAAGTCTTGAGATCAGACCCCTTGACCATACCGTCGAGTCCTGAACCGCTCGCAGGAGCCTGAAGGCCGCCTTGAGCCATCATGGCCTTGGCAAGACCGCTTCTTGGAGATGCGGCAGCGGCGATGACATCCCTTTCGATGACCCTTCCGCCAGGACCTGACCCGACGATTTGATTAGGATCCACACCTTTCTCCGACGCTAAATGTTTAGCCCTCGGAGAGACGCCGGCGTTGGAGGATGCTCCCCCAGACACCGTCTCGCTCCGCTCGACCCCACCGCTCGCTTCGCTACGCTCCGCTCCGGTCCCCCCTCTTACAGTGCCGAGGGTGGCATGGGTGTCCTGGGGGACATCCTCCACCGCCGGGGCCGCTGGAGCGGCAGCGGGAGCCGAGCCACCGGGAGCGAACTCCTCGAAGGACTCGCCGGGCTCGCCGATAACCATCACGTTCTCAAGGCAAGGTATCTCGTCATTATCATTGAAAAAGCAAGCCAGGACGGTGCCTTCGACCTTTGACTCCTCATCAAATGAGGCCTTGTCAGTCTCGTAGCTGAAAAGGATGTCACCAACGGCGACCTTGTCACCAACTTTCTTTTTGAATTCGGTTACGATACAACTTTCTACAGACTGCCCTTGCTTGGGCATAATCACAACATGCGCCATTAATTATATGAATTTTTAAGAGTTAATTCCGGCCCAATTTTAGACCATACAAAGTTAAAATTTCCTCTTGAGATAAAAAAGATTTATATTTGTAAGCTTTTAACAAAAAGCATAAATCAAACTAAAATTATCAAACACCAAAATGCAATCAACAGAAGATCTGAAAAAGATTGCCTCTCAAGTCAGAAGAGACATCATCCGGATGGTTGTCATGGCCAAATCCGGGCATCCGGGCGGATCTATGAGCAGCACTGATTTCATGACCGCTCTCTACTTCAACGTCATGGATCAGGATCCCGCCACTTGGACCCGTTCGGGAGCCGGCCAGGATGCTTTCATCCTTTCAGCTGGTCACCTCACCCCAATGTATTATTCCATTCTTTCCAGGGCCGGGTACTTCCCCACTTCCGAGCTGGCGAGCTTCCGTAAATTCGGCACCCGTCTTCAGGGCCATCCCTCTGTGAGGAAAGGTCTCCCGGGAGTCTTCCAGGCAGCCGGATCCCTCGGCCAGGGACTCTCTGTGGCAGTTGGCATGGCGATGGGAAAGAAAGCCGCCAATGATGCTCACAAAGTGTATGTTCTCTGCGGAGATGGAGAGACCGAGGAAGGTGAGATCTGGGAAGCCGCGATGTTCGCCGCCCACCACAAGGTTGACAACCTTATCGCCATGACAGATGTCAACGGACAGCAGATCGACGGAACCACAGAGGATGTCGCCGGTCTTGGTGACCTCGAAGCCAAATGTAAGGCTTTCGGATGGGAGACTGTCTCCGCCGACGGCCACGACATGGACAAGATTCTCGAAGCCTTCGCAAAGGCCAAGGAACTCTCAGGAAAGGGTAAACCGGTCATGATCCTCTTCCAGACCGAGATGGGCCACGGAGTGGATTTCATGGCTGGAACGCACAAGTGGCATGGGAGCGTGCCGAATGACGAGCAGTGCAAAGTCGCTCTGAGTCAGCTTGATGAGACATTGGGAGACTTCTAATATTTGAATATCATGAAGAAATATACAGACAGAGGAAAGAAAGACACCCGCAGCGGTTTCGGAGAAGGACTCCTCCAGGCGGGTAAGGCCGATCCCAAGGTGGTCGCTTTGACTGCCGACCTCAAGGGATCTCTCAAGATGGATGCCTTTGCGGCCGAGTTCCCCGACAGGTACCACGAGTGTGGAATCGCCGAGGCTAACATGATCGGAGTCGCCTCAGGCATGGCTCTCACAGGGCTTATCCCCTTCGCCGGATCGTTCGCCGAGTTCGTCACCGGACGCGTTTACGACCAGATCCGCATGGAGGTCTGCTACGGCAAAACCAACGTGAAGATCGCTTCCTCCCACGCCGGACTGACTCTTGGTGAGGACGGAGCGACCCACCAGACCATGGAGGACATCGCGCTTATGCGAGTGCTTCCTGACATGGTTGTCATCAACCCCTGCGACTGGACCCAGACAAAAAACGCCACCATCGCCGCCGCGAAGTACGACGGACCCGTCTATCTCCGTTTCGGAAGACCGAAGGTGGCTGACTTCATGCCTGACGAGCCTTTTGAGATCGGCAAGGCATACGTCCTCAACGAAGGCAAAGACGTCACGATCATCGCCACTGGCCACATGGTCTGGGAGGCCCTGAAAGCCGCCGAGGCACTTGAGGCTGAGGGAATCTGCGCCGAAGTCATCGACATAGCCACCATCAAGCCTCTCGACACAGCCACTGTTCTCGCTTCCGCCATAAAGACCGGAGCTGTCGTAGTGGCCGAGGAGCACAACATGGCCGGAGGCCTTGGAGAACTGGTAGCAGGTGTTCTTGCCGCCACTTCCCCTAAGCCCGTGGAATATGTCAACGGAAAGGATACTTTCGGACAGAGCGGAACTCCTTCCGAGCTTCTTGCCGCTTACGGCATCGACGCCAACGGTATCGCTGACGCCGTCCGTAGGGTCATTGAAAGGAAGTAGTTACAAAATCGTAAGGCTCCCCTTCAGAACCGCCGCTTCGCGGCCCCTCCCTAAAGGGCCCCTCCCTCTTAACGTGCCGAGGGTGGCAGTGGTTCTGAAGGGGACCTTACAGATTTTGAACACTACATTATATATCATCAACTATAATCTTTTAACTAAACATCTAAACTATGAGAATCAAGGAATTATGTGCGGACGAGCGTCCGCGGGAGAAGATGTTCTCCAAAGGAGCTGGAGCGATGAGCAACGCCGAATTGCTTGCCATCCTAATCGGCTCCGGAACAAAAAAAGAAAACGTTCTTGAAGTGGCCAACCGGCTTCTTGCCTCAGCGGATGGGAAACTGTCTAAACTGGCGGCCATGGATAAAAGCGGGATAATGGCGATGGACGGGATCGGCTCTGGCCGGTACGCGTCCATCGCCGCCGCTTTTGAACTTGGCAGAAGGTGTGTCCTTGAAGACCCAGGAGTGGAGAAAATGCCGGTTTGTGACCCGTCACTTGTCTACAAGATGATGATTCCCAGGATGAAAGGTCTTGATCATGAGGAGTTCTGGGTAATATTCCTGACGAGGGCATTCTACGTGATCGGGAAGGAGATGCTCAGTCTGGGCGGGATGTCGGAGACCGTTATCGACCCAAGGCTGGTGGTAAGGAAAGCTCTAGAAAAGAAGGCATGTGCTATCGTGATGGTCCATAATCACCCTTCCGGAAATCCCAGGCCGGGGAAAGAGGACATCGAGCAGACATCATCCATGAAAAAAGCGATGGGGACTTTCAACATCATCTTGCTCGACCACATCATCATAAGTGACGACAGCTATTTCAGTTTCGCCGACGAGAGAGTGTATACCGCATGAGAAAAAGGAAGCGGAGGCGAAAAATTTGCTCGAGTTGAAATTAATCTGTACTTTTGGGAGACAACAAACCATCTCTCGAAACCATGAAAGTCATCAATCTCGGCGAGACAAACTCCGCTCTGGGCAACATCATCGCCCAGGTACGCGACCGTAAAGTCCAGAAAGACAGCCTCCGCTTCCGTTTCAACCTTGAGAGACTCGGGCAGATTTTCGCCTACGAGTTGAGCAAGACACTTTCCTACTCGGAAAAAGAGGTTCTCACTCCCCTGGCGACAGCAACTGTCAAGACTTCCGACACGAAGATCGTGGCCGCCACAATCCTGAGGGCAGGCCTTCCTCTTCACAAGGGCATCATTGACATATTCGACGACGCCGAGAGCGCTTTCATTGCCGCTTACAGGAAATATCACAAGGGAGACGAGTTCCACATCGCCATCGAGTACTGCACTTGTCCCAACCTGAACGGCAAAACCCTCATTCTAGCCGACACTATGATCGCGACAGGGGCTTCCATGGAGATAGCCTACAACAAACTGGTGGATGAGGGAGGAGAACCTTCCTTCACCCATTTCATCAGTCCCGTCTCCAGCATCTATGCGATAGAATATCTCCAGAAGCGTTTTCCTGATAACACCTGCCTTTGGACAGCCGCTGTCGATGAGGAACTTACCAGCCAGTCATACATAATCCCCGGCATCGGGGACGCCGGGGATCTCGCTTTCGGTTCGAAAGTCAACTTATAATTCTTTCCTCAGACTCGATTTAGGAATATCCAACTGGTCGCGGTACTTTGCAATGGTCCTGCGCGCGACTTTGTAGCCTCTCTTTCCCATCTCGGCGACAAGCTGGTCGTCGGTAAGGGGTCTGCGCTTGTCTTCCGAGTCGACGCAGTCCTTGAGAGCCTTCTTCAGCTCCCTCGTGGAGACCTCCTCACCTTGCTGGTTCTCAAGACCTTCCGAGAAGAAATACTTCAACGGGAATATTCCGAAATGGGTCTCGATGTACTTGCTGTTGACAACCCTGGAGATAGTTGAAATGTCAAAGCCAGTCCTTTCCGCGATGTCTTTAAGCACCATTGGTTTCAGGTGGGACTCGTCACCGTCAAGGAAATACTCCTTCTGGTAGTCCAAGATAGATTCCATCGTGCTTCTAAGGGTGTTCTGACGCTGCTTGAGCGCTTCGACAAACCACTTCGCGGAATCCAGCTTCTGCTTCACAAATGTCGCGGCCTCTTTTTTCTGCCGGTCGGTCGACCCTTGGCTCTCGGTAAGAAGATCAGCATATTTCCTGTTGACCCTGATCTCCGGAATAGAAAAACGAGGCATCGTCAATCTCATCTCCCCGTCCACTATGTCCAGGACGAAATCCGGGACAATCTGTTGAGCCTGATCATTATACGAATCATCAATCTGTCCTCCTGGAGAAGGATTCAACTTGACAATCCTTCCGATCACAGCCTTCATGTCGTCCTCGGAGAGACCAAGTTTCGTGATTATCTTTTGGAAATGCTTGTTGGAAAACTCCTGGAAATAATCTTGGAGCACAGTCTCAGCCAGCCTCACCTCATCACTCTGGGGTTGAGCTCGCAACTGAAGCAGAAGGCACTCTTGAAGATCCCTCGCACCAACTCCAGCGGGCTCGAATTCCTGGATCAAAGCCAAGAGCCTCTCGACCTCCTCCGGACTAGACTCGATGTTGGCCCTGAAAGCCAAGTCATCGACAACACTGTCCACATCCCTGCGAAGATAGCCGGCGCCGTCCAGACTGCCGATTATAAATGCGGCCACATCGTGGTCGTGTTTTGACAAGTTCCTGAAACCCAGTTGTTCAAGAAGGCTCTGTGTGAAACTCTCCTTGACTGAGAAGGTGTTGTACTGGGGACGCTCGTCCTTACCGTAATTGTTGACCCGAAGCTTATAAGAAGGAATCGGATCATCGGCGTCCATCTCGTCAATGGACACATCCCTGGGCTCATCGTCAGAATCATCCTTCTCCGGAGCCGGAGAATCATCAAGGACGGGATTCTCCTCAAGTTCAGCCTTGACACGCTGCTCCAACTCCTGGATCGGGAGCTCTATCAACTTGATCGTCTGGATCTGAAGTGGGGAAAGCTTCTGGGTCTGCTTAAGTTCGAGTCCTTGCTTGAGCATATCCTAAAATATTGAGTCCACAGGGGGATAATTGATGGTCTCTTTGACAATAAAGGCCGAAGGGAAAGAGCCCTTGACCTGCTGTAGAAGCTGCATCGCTTCTGATTTCGTCCTGAAGTCACCGACTGTGACCTTAAAGAAGGGGTTGGTGTAAGTCCTGTAGGCGGCTATTCCAGGATACATGCCTTTAAAGCGTCCCATGGCCGCCTCGGAGGCTCCGCGGGAATTCTGCTTGTTGTCATTGAATATCCTGACCCTGTAGCCGGAGACTTTCCTGGAGGAGTTAGACGCGATCTGCCGGTTCATCGATCCAACTATGTTCTGTGACTGATGAACGGTGACATTGGGAAGCAGATTGAAAATGCTCTTCCCAACCAGCGACGAGTCCACGGACGGAGCAAGGGTGGTGTCCTTGACATCCTGTGCGGAAGCACCGGCGGAAATAACCAGGAAAAGTGCCGTCGAAAGTATAGTAAATAATAATCTTCTCATCTGGATTCTGCCATTTTTTGAAGGTCCAAATCTTTGAACTTCAATGTTGTACCTGCTCCGTTACGGAGTTTGACTTTCGCCTCGACATCTGTTGTGAACCCTTTCAGCGAGCCCTCCTGGGCAATCCTCATCGCCCTCATCAAGCTCACCCCTTCGCTCAAGGTCGCCGAGCACGGAAGATCATAAACCTTAACGCACTTCTTGTCGACTTTAAGGGTGTCAGCGGAATAGAACGCGAAATCCTCTCCCTTGTACTTGAGAATCCCGTTCAATCCAGTCACCTTGAACGCGAAGGTCGGATTGTCAATCCCAACGGCAAGCACGGCATCGATGGCCCTCAAACCGCTGAGAGAATAAGACTCCACCCCGATCGAGGTGATGTTGATATCCTTCACCTTTTTCAGGCTGGCGCAGCCTTGGAAGGTGAGCATGATGGCCGTGATCAAAGCCAGGAATATCTTCAGCGAGTGTTTTCTCATCTATACCACACTATTTCTGTCTCCACAAATATAGGAAAAAATACTTATTCGCTGAAAAATCCATATATTTGTACATATACGCTTGAAATGGACAAGAAAATCTACATAGAAACATACGGCTGCCAGATGAACGTGGTCGATTCCGAGGTCATCTTCTCAATTATGGCCAAGGAAGGTTACAAGAGGACCACTTCAATGGAAGAGGCTGACATAATCCTGGCTAACACATGCTCCGTGCGAGACAACGCCGAGCAAAGGATCTGGGGACGGCTGGAAGTTTTCCGCAAACAGAAGGAGACAAGGCCCGATGTGATCATCGGAATTGTCGGATGCATGGCTGAACGCCTTAAGGATGAGCTCACGAAGACCGGCAAGGTTGATCTTGTGGCTGGTCCGGACACCTACAGGACCATCCCCGAAATGATAAAAGAGATAACTCCTGACAAGCCTGGAATCAATGTCCTCCTGTCCAGGGAGGAGACCTACGCTGACATCCTCCCGGTACGGACGGACAAGAACGGAGTCTCCGCATTTATCTCAATCATGAGAGGCTGCAACAACGTGTGCTCATACTGCGTGGTGCCTTACACCCGCGGGGCCGAGCGCAGCCGGGACCCTGAGACAATCCTCGCCGAGGCGAGAGACGTTTTCGCCAAAGGCTACAAGGAAGTGACTCTCCTGGGGCAGAATGTAGACTCGTATCTTTGGAAATCCGGTGAAAGCGAGGTCGACTTTCCAGACCTTCTGGATGCTGTGGCCGGAATCGACCCGTCTTTGAGGGTGCGGTTCGCCACCAACCATCCGAAGGACATCAGCGACAAACTGATAGAGACAATGGCCTCAAGGAAGAACATCTGCGATCACATCCATCTCCCTGTCCAGTCGGGAAGCGACCGGATGCTGGAAAAGATGAGGAGGCGTTACACCAGGGAATGGTACATGGAAAGGGTCAGGAAGATCCGGGAAGTTCTCCCTGGATGCGGGATCACCACAGACGTTATCGCCGGGTTCTGCTCCGAGACTGAGGAAGACCATCAGGCAACCTTGTCCCTGTTCAAGGAAGCGGCTTTCGACTACGCTTTCATGTTCTGCTATTCCGAGAGGCCGGGCACAATAGCGGCCAGGAACTATCCCGACGATGTCCCCGCGGATGTCAAGACCAGAAGGCTTAACGAGATCATCGAGCTGCAGAACCGCCTCAGCCTGGAGAGCAACCAGGCCGATGTGGGAAAGACCTTCGAGGTACTTGTGGAAGGACCTTCCAAGAGGAATCCGCAGGATCTTTGCGGCAGGACAGGCAGTGACAAGATGTGTGTGTTCCCTGGAGAAGGCCACAAGGCTGGGGACTATGTCAACGTAAAGATAGAGTCCTGCACCTCCGCCACGCTTCTTGGCACAATAACCGAACAACACTGAACTAATTAGTATATGGAAAAGTACATACTAGCCTTGGACCAGGGCACCAGCAGTTCCAGGGCAATCGTGTTCGACCGGGCCGGCAACGCCGTTTCGGTCGCCCAGAAGGAATTCACACAACACTTCCCCAGACCGGGTTGGGTCGAGCATGACCCGATGGAGATCTGGTCGAGCCAGGCTGGAGTCGCCGCGGAGGCAGTCTCCACACTGGGATTGACCGGAGAAGACATCGCGGCCATCGGCATAACCAACCAGAGGGAGACAACCATCGTCTGGGACGCAGAGACCGGAGTCCCCATCCACAACGCGATCGTGTGGCAGGACCGCAGGACATCGGATTACTGCGACACCCTTAAGGAAAGAGGACTGACAGGTATTGTCAGGGATAAGACCGGGCTTCTGATCGACGCTTATTTCAGCGGGACAAAGATTCGCTGGATCCTCGAGAATGTCCCGGGAGCAAGAGCCAAGGCCGAAGCGGGCAAACTGCGCTTCGGGACAGTCGACTCTTGGCTGGTCTGGAATCTCACCGGCGGGAAAGTCCATGTCACGGATGTGAGCAACGCCTCCAGGACGATGCTCTACAACATCCACACTCTCCAGTGGGACAAGGAATTGCTTGAGATCCTGAATATTCCCGAATCGATGATGCCTCAGGTACGTTCCTCAAGCGAGGTCTATGGCAAGACGGCAGGCTTTGTCTTCGCCAAGGGAGTCCCGGTGGCGGGAATAGCCGGAGACCAGCAAGCTGCCCTGTTCGGCCAGATGTGCTCCGATCCCGGATCAGTCAAGAACACCTACGGCACAGGATGCTTCCTGCTGATGAACACAGGTTCAGAGCCAATCACCTCCAAGAATAATCTCCTGACGACAATCGCTTGGAAAATCGGGGACACCGTCAACTACGCCCTTGAGGGAAGCATATTCGTCGGCGGGTCTGTGATACAGTGGCTTAGGGATGGACTGGGGATAATCAAGAGCTCCGCCGAGGTAGAGCAGCTGGCGAAGACCGTACCCGACAACGGAGGCGTGTATTTCGTCCCCGCCCTCACCGGAATGGGAGCCCCCTGGTGGGATCAGTATGCGAAAGGTTGCATCCACGGGATCACCAGAGGCACTACCGCTGGCCACATCGCCCGAGCAGCCCTAGAGGGAATCGCTTTCCAGACGATGGACATCGTCGGGGCAATGGAAAGAGATGCCGGAGTGAAGCTCTCCGAGCTTAAAGTCGACGGAGGAGCATCCAGGGACGACCTGCTGATGCAGTTCCAGGCGGACATCCTGGGAGCCGATGTGATCCGTCCGCAGGTCACAGAGACCACGGCTAAAGGCGCATGCTATCTGGCAGGCCTTGCTGTAGGATTCTGGAACAGCGTCGATGAGATCAAGAGCCAATGGCTGGCCGAGCGGACATTCTCCCCGGAGGCCTCCGACCAAAAAGTCAAAGCCCTTAAGGAAGGCTGGGCAGACGCTATCAGAAGGACAATCAATAATCTTTAGGAATATGGAAGTTTCTTTATGGACCAAATGTGTCTTCGAGTTCATCGGGACACTTGTGCTTGTGCTTATGGGTGACGGAGTCTGCGCCGCCACCACCCTTGAGAAGTCCAAGGCCAAAGGAGCCGGATGGATCGTGGTGACCCTCGCTTGGGGCTTCGCCGTTATGGCCGGCGTGTTCATCGCCGGACCTTACACAGGAGCCCATCTTAATCCAGCCGTGAGCCTTGGTCTTGCAGTGGCCGGAGTCTTCCCCTGGAACGAGGTTCTTCCCTATTGCGTCGCCCAGATGCTCGGAGGCTTTGTCGGCGCGGGTCTGGTGTACCTTTACTATATGGACCACTATAAAGCATCCACAGCCAATCCGGATGGCATCCTGGGCACTTTCTGCACGATGCCTGCCATCGACCATAAGCCCATGAACCTCTTCTGTGAGATAATCGCCACCTGCGTGCTGGTATTCCTGGTCCTCGCTATCGGAACCAAGGAAAACACCGCCGCGGTCGGACTCGGAAGCATCGGAGCTTTCCCTGTCACCGCCATCATCATGTCGATCGGCATGTCGCTCGGAGGAACCACCGGTTACGCTCTGAATCCCGCCAGGGATCTTGGTCCCCGTTGCATCCACGCCTTGATTCCGCTTGCAGGGAAACGCGACAGCGGCTGGGCTTACAGCTGGGTTCCCGTGGTGGGCCCCATGATCGGGTGCGTCCTCGCTGCCGGACTGTATCTCATTGTGTTCTAGTGTTCTAGCGTTTCAAATCCCAGGGATGTTGCAGTTGATCGCGACCATACTCTACATCCTCCTCATCGTCACCGTTGTCGTTGTCATACTATTCGACAACGGTGACCCGGGGAGGAAGTTCGCATGGATGCTGATCATAGCCGCCATCCCGCTTTTGGGACTGGTTCTGTATTTCCTGGTCGGCATCAATTACCGCCACCACTGGATATTCAACCAGAGGCATCAAAAATACAAGGAGGCTTTCGAGGAGGGTACTACCGAAGCCTTGAACAGATTACTTTTCGGCCATGAGGCGGATAGTGAAGTACGTGAGGATTTCCGCCCTCTAGCCAAGATGATGAGCCTCTCCGTCTCTGACGGAAACGACTTTGAGATAATCACTTCCGGAAAACGCAAATTCGATCAGCTCAGCAAGGATATCCTTGAAGCCAAGGAGTCGATCCACATGGAATATTTCAAGTTTGGGAACGACAAAGGCGGCAAGGCCATCAAGGAAATCCTGATGAGAAAGGCCCGGGAGGGAGTCAAGGTCAGGTTTATCCTCGAGAACATAGCTAATTTCCCGATCCGGCCAAGATACTACAACGACATGAAGGAGGCAGGTGTCGAGATCGTGAGATTCACCAACCCGAGATCGCATTTCCTCAAGTTCGTCACCTCTCTCAACTACCGGAACCACAGGAAGATTGTCGTGATTGACGGACGTGTCGGGTACACCGGCGGAATGAACCTCAACGACAATTACTTCGAGCGATGGAGAGACACCCACTTGAGAATCTCGGGGCCCGCCGTAGCCTCTCTCCAATACGCTTTCCTAGACTCGTGGCTAACAGGTGGAGGCACTCTCGACCGCCCGCTCATTGAATACTACCCGGCAGCTGCCAGCTCTGGTGGCTCGACCGCCTCGCTTCGCCCTTCGACTCCGCTCAGGGACCGCAAGGCACTACCGCTCGCTTCGCAAAGCGAAGCTCCGGCCGGGAAACTGATGCAGATCGTTCCGGATGAGCCAGACCTGGAGATCCCGATGCTGAAATACAGCTACGAATGGATCATCCAGCATGCCAGGAAATACATCTGGCTCCAGACTCCGTATTTCGTCCCGCCGGAACCTGTTCTCGACGCGATGAAAATCGCCGCCTTGAGCGGAGTGGACATCCGGATCATGCTTCCCGAGAGGGCTGACAACTTCATCACACGTCCGGCCAATAAGGCTTACTACGAAGAGATCCTGTCAGCCGGAGTCAGGCTGTTCCTGCGCCAAGGAGAGTTCATTCACGCCAAGACCATCGTCTGTGACGATTATCTTTCAAGCATCGGCTCCGCGAATATCGACAGCCGAAGTTTCGACATAAACTATGAGATCAACACTTACATCTACGACGAGCAGACTGCCCTCGAGTGCAAGGCTATCTATGAGACTGACCTTGAGAAAAGCCGCGAACTGACTCTTGAGGAATGGTCCCGCCGTCCATGGTACAACCGCCTCGCCGAGTCGGTCATCCGCCTCTTCGCTCCTCACGGTATTTGGGGAGGGGCCAGGTGCGGTTATCAACCCTCTCCTCAAGCTTGTCGATCGGACGGCGAAGGTCACCAAGAGCCTCAGCGATCTTGTGGTAAGCCACAGCCCTCTGGTAAAGATCTTCGATCGAGTTCGCCATCTTGCGAGCCTTCTTCATGGCCTCGGCCTTCACGCTGATCTCCTCGATGTAGCTGTTGATCTGGTTGATAAGGCCTAATTCCACGGTACACCCGGAAGCGTCACCGAACACACCCTGGCTCAAAGCCACCTCTTTTAAAAGCTTGGTCTTGTAGTCCAGGGCCGCAGGGATAATGTGGTTGATCGCCATCCTGACCATGACCCTTGACTCGATCTGGACTTTCTTGATGTACATCTCCCACTTGACCTCATTACGGGCTTCGAGCTCTTTGAAGGAATAAACCCCGGTCTTGGCGAACATCTCAACTGAGGAAGGCATGGTGAACTGCTTTATCATCTCCGGGACGCTCGTCTCGACATCCAAGCCACGCATACGGGCTTCTTCAGTCCATTCCGGAGCATATCCATTGCCATCGAAGCAGACCACATCGATGATCGACGCAATTATAGGCTTAAGGACATCCATCACCGCGATATTCAATGGTTTCCCGGCAGCGAGTTCAACATCCAGCAGGGCTTTGAAGTCAAGAAGCTGCTCAGCCACGGCGGCATTTAGAGTCGTCATAGCTCCGGCACAGTTGGCCGACGAGCCCACAGCGCGGAATTCAAACCTGTTACCGGTAAAAGCGAATGGCGAAGTCCTGTTACGGTCAGTGTTATCCACGAATATTTCCGGGATCTCCACAAGCCCGAGACTCTGGCCTTTCTTCCCGGCAATCTCGATCGGAGTGTCGGAAGGAACTTCCAGAAGCTTGCGAAGAACACCTGTCATCGTGCGCCCAAGGAAGGCGGAGACAATGGCGGGCGGAGCCTCATTCCCACCCAGACGATGGGCGTTGGTGGCAGAAGCGATCGAAGCCTTGAGAAGGCCATTGTGTTTCTGCACGGCGGCAAGCACATTGACAAAGAACGTGATGAACTGAAGGTTGCCCATGGCGTCTTTTCCGGGAGCAAGCAACATTGTACCAGTGTCTGTCCCGAGTGACCAGTTGTTATGTTTTCCAGAGCCGTTCACGCCCTCGAAAGGCTTCTCATGGAGGAGCACCACAAACCCGTGTTTGCGGGCGATGGGGTTCATCAAGTTCATCAGCAGTTGGTTCTGGTCATTGGCCAGATTCGCTTCCCCAAAGATAGGGGCTAACTCGAACTGGTTGGGAGCCACCTCGTTGTGTCTTGTCTTGATCGGAATCCCCAATTTATGACCGGCGATCTCGAGATCTCTCATAAACTCCGCAACCCTGGAAGGGATAGCTCCGAAATAGTGATCATCAAGCTGCTGGTTCTTGCTCGACGCATGGCCCATCAGAGTCCGTCCAGTGATCATCAGGTCAGGCCTGGCCGCGTACAGGGACTCGTCCACGAGGAAATATTCCTGCTCCCAGCCAAGGTAGGAAAACACCTTGCCAACCGACGGATCGAACAGCCGGCAGACCGGGAGGGCCGCGTCACAGACAGCCTTTATCGCCTTCTTCAGAGGGGTCTTGTAGTCAAGAGCTTCCCCTGTGTAGGAGATGAACACCGTAGGGATACATAGCGTGTCGTCCATTATGAACACCGGCGAGGTCGGATCCCAGGCAGTGTAGCCACGAGCCTCAAATGTGGCCCTTATTCCTCCATTGGGGAAAGAGGATGCGTCAGGCTCCTGCTGCGCCAGGGACTTCCCGTCAAATTTCTCTATAACTCCTCCTTTGCCATCATAATCGATGAGCGAATCGTGCTTCTCAGCAGTTCCTTCCGTCAGGGGCTGGAACCAGTGGGTCACATGGGTCACGTGGTGCTCCAGTGCCCATTCTTTCATCCCCTGAGCGACCTTGTCGGCCGTCGTCCTGTCCAATGGTTTTCCATTGTCCATGCAATCCAGCAAGGCGTTGAATGTCGCTGGGTCCAGATACTTAGCCATCTTTCGGCGGTCGAAAACCAGCTCACCGAAATAATCTGAAGGTCTTTCTGAAGGCTTTTCCGCAGGAACGGGTTTCTTCTCGAAGGATTCTTTGACGAGATCAAATCTGTCGATACTCATAATTGTGGAATATTATTAAAAGACACGGCCACATACGGGCCTACAGTCCAATGTTTATTATTCTCGACGAAAGCGGCGAGGTCTTTGTCTGATGAGAGTTTCTTGGTCCTTGTGACCAGGATCGAAGGGGTGTTGGAGCCGGATGGGGCATCTAAGACCTCCGCCTTATAGAACGCATCGAAATCTTTTTGGTAATCAGTGACTTCCCTTCCAAGATAAACCTTCATCATCCCAGGCCTGCGAACTTGTACGGCTGAGACGGAGGCTTCCGGTGGAATCGTCTCGCAAAGGCTAGAGTAACCGATCCAGTCATTTGCTTTGGGCAGGATGGAAGAAGCCGAGTAAATGGCCAGAAGAAGTGAAGCGCCAAAGATAACGAGCGACACACTGGGATTTTTCTTAAGCAATAGATAGCGTAAAACGAACACGGAACCAGAAAGCAGCAGCAATGCGGCCAGCTTGATTGTCCAGGATCTCAGGAACGAATACGTCGTCAGCACCTCGGTCACTTTGGGAATCCCAGCGAAGAGACTCAGGGCCAGCAAGGAGGCCAACGCCGCCACCCCAATCAGGACAGCCGGAATCCCGAGAGCCCATGACATCCATTTCTTCCATCCGGTCCTGCGGAGCACCTCCACGAAAAGAAGCGTCATGAAGGGCATTATAGGCGCGAGGTAGACCGAAAGCTTGCCAGAAAAGAGTGACAGCATCACAAACGTGGAAACGATTGTCACACAGAAGAATACTTCCTTATCACCAGATCCTTCGCCTCGCATAGATCCTTCGCTTCGCTCAGGATGACAGAGGGAGTAGACCAGGGCACCGACAAGAAGGATGGTGTACGGGACGGGAATATACAGGATCGCCACCAGATAGTACCAGAAGGGAGCCTTGTGATGGAAAGAATTCACGGCCCGCCCAAAGGTCTGGTGGAACAGGAGGTTCTCAAGGTAATCTCTACCTCCATCAAGATAAACGCCCACAAACCAGACAGCGCACAGGGCAGCTATTATTCCCCAGGTTTTCCAGCCGAGATATTTCCAAACCGAGCGGCCATCCCGCTTCACCAGAAGGAAGCATACGATTGAGACCACGGGCATGAGGATTCCGACGGGGCCCTTCGTGAAAAGCGCCAGGAAGATCCACAAAGGCAGCAGGATTTCTTGAAGGCGACGATTTCCCTTGCCCGTGTACAACAGCCAGAAAGAATTGAGTGCCAACACGATGAACATAGTCATCATCATGTCCATCCTAAGGAAAACCGAGAGCCCGAGGAAAAGCCCGCAAGTCATCATCAAAAGAGCCACGGCTATCCTGTCCTGATTTTTATCCAAGGCAGACCACTTGTCCATCACGGCAATGGTCACAAAAGCCGGGATAAGGGAGAACAGCGACAGCAGGAACATCGAATGTTTCCCAAGAAGGATCTTGCAGAGCATGACTATCCACAGATAGAGCGGCGGTTTGTCGGCGTATGCCTGCCCGTCAAGGGTGAAAGCGAAGATATTCCCGTTCTGGATGGCCTCGTCAGCGATCAGCAGGTAACGAGACTCATTGTCAGGAGAGAAATCCCTCATGATCATCACCGGCAATAGACACAGTGTGATGAAAACGAAGGTGACAATCAGAGGATGTCCCACCAGGCTATTTCTAAGATCCCGCATACACATCCTCCTTTTTGTTTCTTGAGCCCAACATCAAGTTCCTGACATAAACCAAAATCCCGAATGAATGAGCTATGATAAGGACAGGATCCTTTCGGATAATTCCGTAAACCAATATCACCAAAGCCCCGGCGAGACTGATCAGCCAGAAGCCTTTGGGCAGTAGGCTTTCCCCACGACGCCGGGAATAAAGCCACTGATAGACGAACCGAAGGGTGAATAATAACTGACCAGCCGTACCGAATAATACCAGCCACAACGGAATGCTCTCGTTTCGGAGCATGTTGTCAACAAAGGCCCTGGCGTCTTTTAGAAGAAAAGCCACGGCCAGGACCGGGATCACCAGCAGGACACCTCTAATGGCTAAAGGCACACGTTTCCAAGTCCCCTTGACATCCAGGTTCCACAGGTAGATGGAATAGGATACGACCTGTCCCAGCACTATGGAGAAATCATCCCGGAACACTCCGTAGATGAACATCAGCAAAGACCCGATCAAACTGAGTCCCCAGAAAGCCGTTGGAGATGTCACCCGGTTCTTTTTCTCGGAATAAAGCCATTGGAGCAGAGTCCTTCCGGCAAAGAAGAACTGGGCGGCAAAGCCAGTCATGAGGACTATCCAATGGGAAATACCGTGCATCAGTTTTTATTCTATATTGCTGTCAATCACTTTATAATTGGGATAGCGACGTCTCATCCAACGGTAGGCGAAGCAGTCCGCGAGCGGTCCCCATAGCCTGTTCCAGAGGTGATACTTCGATTCACCTGCCTCACGCGGAAAATGCCTCACGGGCACCTGCTTGTACGAAGCGCCTTCCTGGAGGAGGACAAGAGCCGGGAAGAACCTGTGCATTCCCTTGAACATAGGGAACTTCCTGGCGACATCAGAGTGGAACACCTTGAGAGGGCATCCCGTGTCAAGAGCCCCGTCATGAGTCATCATGCGGCGAAATCCGTTTGCCACTTTGGATTGGATTCGCTTGAACCACGAATCTTTTCTCCCGGACCTGACGCCTATGACCATTGAATATTCATCAATATCCTTAAGCAAGAGGTCAAAATCTTCCGGAACTGTCTGAAGATCAGCGTCAATGTAGCCAAACAGCTCTGACTCCGCATAATCGAATCCCGCTTTGAGGGCTGCTGACAGTCCGGCGTTTTTCCCGAAAGAAATGAACATGAAATCGGTGTGACGGGAGCATATTCCCTTTATCCCTGTAAGGCTTCCGTCGCTAGACCCGTCGTCCACGAACAAGACACAGGCCTTGACAGGGCACACCGGCAGGTAAGCCGTGAGACGTTCCTCAAGCCTGGCTAAATTAGCTTCCTCGTTAAAAACGGGGACGATAATGGTCAGTTTGTAGACGGATGTTTTGTTCATTTTATCTTAAATCAGACAAAGTTAATTATATTTTCGCTATCTTTCCATCATGTTAACCTCATTTCTTTCCACACTGTTGGCGGCGGCGACCGTCACCGTGTACAACCCCAGAGTGCCGGTCATAGTGGACCGGGAATTCAATGTCATCTCCGAGATAGTGATCCCGAGCGAAAATGCCCGCCAGGCATCCGGAGAAGTGGAAGTGTCCCTGGACGGCATTCCTCTGAACGCCATCAGGGACATCAGGCTGGTCTACACCGGTACAGTCTCCCCCATCATGTCCAGGACAAGGTCCAACGTCATGAGATCCCACTACAATTACTGGGGTGCCGGGCAGGAGAACTGGTACGCGCCCAGATCCGCCTTCGTCGAGTGCAAGTTGAAGCCCAAATCAGGAACTGTGACCCTGCCCTTCGACAGGCCGCTCGTCAAAGGTGACAACCATTTCTATGTCAGCCTCAACATCGCGTCCAAGAAAGTGGATCTCGCCGGAACGTTCTCCTGTGGAATCAACTCACTGACTCTGGACGGGGCCAAGGCCAGTATCGAAGAAAAAGGTCCTTCATCAGGGAGACGATTTGCCCAGGCCCTTCGAAACCATGGTGACGACGGGGTGGACATCTACCGTATCCCTGGACTTGCGAGAATGAAGTCAGGGGGGCTTATCGCCGTCTACGACATCCGCTGGAACACTTTCCAGGATCTCCAGGCCGACATCGACATCGGTTTCCAGACCAGCAAGGATGGTGGCAGGACTTGGAGCAAGATGGGCGTGGCGATGGACATGGGTGAATATGGAGGCCTCCCCAAGGACCAGAACGGCACCGGGGATCCATGCGTGCTGGTAGATGACGTGACCGGAGACATTTTCATCTTCGCGATCTGGGCTCATGGATTGGAGGGATCTTATTCCATCTTCACTTCAAAAGACGGCTACGATCCGATTGATGTCGCCCAGCTGGTGATGGTCAAGAGTTCCGATGAGGGAAAGACATGGTCCAAACCGGTCAGCATCACCCCTCTGGTCAAAAAACGGGAGAGCTCAACAATATTCCAAGGGCCTGGATGTGGGATCACGATGTCTGACGGGACCCTTGTCGTGCCGATCCAGGAGTGGGACAAGGACAAAGTCCCGTACGCCGGAATCATGTACAGTAAGGACCACGGCGCGACATGGACCGTGTCTTCCTATGCCGCAGGTCATGTCTGCGAAGACCAGGTCGCCGAGATCCAACCCGGAGTCCTGATGCTGAATATGCGTAACCATGGCACCGACAACCGCGCCAGGAGGGTCTCCGTGACTTCCGACCTCGGAAAGACCTGGACAACCCACGCCAGCGACAATGTGCTCACCGAGCCTGTCTGCCAAGCCAGCTTGCTGAACGCCGGGAATGTCCTGCTCTTTGCCAACCCGGACTCCAAAGTGACCCGGAACATGTTCACGATCAAGGCCAGCGAGGACCAGGGAAAGACCTGGAACCGTTCCCTGCTTCTGGATGAGGAAGGAGGCTGGGGATATTCATGCATGGCCATGATCGACACAGAGACCGTCGGGATCCTCTACGAGGGCAGTCAGTCACACCTGGTCTACCAGATCGTCAAGATAGCCGACATCCGCTAGTCTTCCGAGCGTGATTCGGAAATAATTATTTATCAAATACATAAGGCAAAGCCATACCTCTCTTTCCGGGGTATGGCTTTGCTTTATCTGGCTAATAATCTTCCGTTTCCAAATCACGCCCTGGAAGCCGCAAAAGGGCCTGTGGAAAAATATGTGGAAAAAAATGTAAACAAGTGGAAGAAAGTGGAAAATAATTCCTATCTTTGTGGTCAGCGTGAAAGGCGAATATTAACGACAAGACATGATCACATTTATTGGCGAATACACATCAAAGATCGACGACAAGGGAAGAGTTGTCTTCCCCGCGCCGTTCAAATCTTTGATGCCCGCCGAGGGTGACATGAGGTTCGTGGTGAAGAAAGACATCTTCACTCCTTGCCTCGAGATGTACACCTTCGAGGAATGGGAGCGCCAGAGTGAGCAAGTCAAATCGAAACTTAATATCTTTAATCGCTCGCACGCCGCTTTCTGGAGAGAGTACATGCGAGGCCGGGCCGTGGTCGAACCAGACCCGAAACTCGGGCGTGTCTCAATCCCCAAGAAGCTTCTGGAGTCCATTGGTGTAACGAAAGAGGTAGTCTTCTCGGGCAACGATTACAAGATAGAGATCTGGGCCAAGGAAAAGTATGAGGCCAGCGAGATCTCGAACGAGGAATTCTTGAACATCGCCGGACAGCTATCTCAAGAGAGGTAGGAGGGGCGAGGAATGTCTGAATACCATACTCCTGTACTCTTTGACGAGACTTTGGATGCTCTCGTCCTCAATCCTTCTGGAATATACGCAGACGTCACATTCGGAGGCGGTGGTCACACCGCCGGAATCCTTTCACGCTTAAATGAAGACGGTCACGTCATCGCCTTCGATCGTGACGCCGATGCTCTTGGCAACCGCATAGACGACAAGAGGTTGACCCTTGTGCGGGGCGACTTCCGTTTCATCCGCAACTT
Source organism: uncultured Bacteroidales bacterium (assembly GCA_900320965.1). GTDB lineage: Bacteria > Bacteroidota > Bacteroidia > Bacteroidales > UBA932 > Cryptobacteroides. Next base: position 53,076 of record ONUG01000005.1, read on the forward strand.
CATCCTCCAGATAGCCCACGAGAGGGAGGACCTGAGGGACAGGCTGGAGGGAGGCCTGGACGGGATACTTGCCGATCTCGGCGTCTCATCCCATCAGTTCGACACTCCCGAAAGAGGCTTCTCTTTCAGGTACGACGCTCCCCTGGACATGAGGATGAACCAAGAAGGGGGCCTCACAGCCGCCGACATAATCTCTGAATATTCAAAAGAGGATCTCGAGAGGATATTCAGGATCTACGGGGAGATAGAGAATCCCGGGAAAGCCGCCGCCCTGGTGACTGCCGCGAGAGGGACCTCCCCTATCGCCACGACGGGTGAGCTTGTGAATGTCCTTAAAGGGGCATTGCCCAAGTTCGCAGAGCACAAGTACCTCGCGAAGGTGTTCCAAGCGCTACGGATCGAGGTCAACCACGAGATGAGATCCCTGGAGAAGTTCCTTCAGGGAGCCGCCCTCACCCTTAGGGAAGGAGGTCTGCTGGCGGTGATAACATACCACTCTCTCGAGGACAGGATGGTGAAGAATTTCATCAAGTGCGGGAACATCGAGGGCAAGGAGGAGAAGGACATGTTCGGAGCGGTCCGCTCCCCGCTGGAGGCTGTGAACAGGAAACCGGTCACCCCTCCCGAAAGTGAGATCTCGAGCAACACGAGGGCAAGAAGCGCCAAACTGCGCGTCGCCCGAAAAAAGGAGAGCAGATAAGATGTTAGGTGAGAAGGAACATAGGAAATGGAGATTCGCTGATGTCGGAAGCTGGCTTAAAAACGCCTTCTTCGCGGCCATCCGCGGGGAATTCCTGCTCAGGCTCCACGTGAGCAAGTATTTCATCCACATCATTTACACCTTCTTCCTCTTCTGGGTCAGCATCTGGCTGAGCTTGAAGATCGAAAAGACTCTCACGAAGGTCGAGGAGAACCGCAAGGTCCTGCAAGACGTGGAGATTTACCACGCCCAGAAAACGGTGGAACTCGCCGGCATGGGAAGGATGAGCAAGATCGAGGACATGTTGAAAGATAAGGGTTCGGCGCTTGGTGTGCCACAGAAACCAGCGGACAAGATAAAATAGTTCAAGAATATGGCGACACAGAGTCAGAACTCAACGAAGAAAGAGAGAGACAGGATCGGGATGATCCTGTACTACCTCTATGTCGCCTTCCTGATCTTGGCGCTAGTCCTGGTCGGCAGAATGGCTCAGATCCAGATGTTCTGGAAGTTGGACAAGGATGTGGAGAGGTTCTTCAAACCATCCAGCGTCAAGTCTGTCATAGACCCTGAGCGAGGTGCGATCATCGGCAAGGACGGAAAGCTCCTTGCGATGTCAACACCTCTGTACGAGCTGTTTATGGATTGCACCGTGCGCAAGGACTATTTCGAGAGCAAGGGTAAGGACGGGAAGAGAATGGAGAAGGAGTGGCAAGATAAAGCCAAACAATTCTCCAAAGGGTTGGCGGCCGAGATGGGCGGTGACAGTGACACCTACTGGAAGATGATCCAAAAGGGACGCGAGGATGGAGCCCGTTACCTGAGGCTGGGCCATCCTGTTGACAGAGAGACCCTTCTGCGCCTTAGGGAGTTGCCGCTCATGAATGAGGGACAGTACAGGAGCGGAGTGATCGTCCGGAAAAAAGACTCCCGACAGTACCCCTACGGCAAGCTCGCGATGAGGACCATCGGTTACGTTAAAGACAACAGCAACTCAAACGGCAACAACCATATCGGTCTGGAAGGAAAATACGACTACGTCCTCCACGGGAAAGAGGGTGAGATGTGGCTCAGGCCAACCGACAACCATGACAGGATCCAGAACTACGACAGCCTCTATGTCAAACCCGAGGACGGGATGGATGTCAGGACGACCCTCGACATCACGATGCAGGACATCGTAGACAGGGCACTGAGAAGGCAGATTGAAGAGGACAAATCCATCGAGATGGGCTGCGCGGTTATCATGGATGTCAAGACGGGTGCCATCAGGTCGATGGTCAACCTTGTCAGGGACTCCACGGACTGGAGCCTCAACGAGACTTTCAACATGGCGATCGGATTGAGCTCCGAGCCTGGCTCCGTGTTCAAGGCCACGACCTTGATGACCGCGCTGGAAGACGGTGTGATCAAGTCGCTTGATGACAGGATCCCCACGAACAACGGCTACCTTCCGGGCTATCCTCCGGACGACCATGTCAGGGGAATGACAGACATCTCGATCCTTCACGGCTTCGAGATCTCCTCCAACTATGTTTTCCGCTACCTTGCAGTGAAGAACTATGCGGACGACCCGAAGAGGTTCCTTGACAAGTTGTACCTCTATAAATTAGGTCAAGCCTTCGACTTCGACCTGGATGGTCTTCAGGTTCCCGAGATTCCTAATCCGGCTTCCCAGACTTGGAGTCCGACCGATCTCGGATCGGTGGCGATGGGCTATGCGATCAAAGAGACTCCCCTTCACATCCTAACCTTCTATAACGCCGTCGCCAATAAAGGCAAGATGATGAAGCCTTACCTTGTCGAAAGCATTGAGAAAGACGGAGTTGTGAAGACAAAGAAAGGGCCTTCCGTGCTAAACGCCTCAATCTGTTCCAGAGCGACGGCCGACACCCTCCTCAGGGCCATGAAAGCCGTGACGCAAGATGGTGGTACCGCCGCCCGAAGGCTAGGAGGCGCCAAGATGAGAGTCGCCGGAAAGACCGGAACATCAAGACAGGTCCTCTCCGGAGAGGAAATAAAGAAATACGGAATGAGTTCTCCGTACGTTACCAAGGACGGAAGCTACCACAACCTCGCGACCTTTGTTGGGTTCTTCCCTGCTGACGAGCCCAAATACAGCGCGATAATATGCCTTAAATCCTATCTCATCCGAGGCAGTGTCTACGGAGGTGTCCTGCCGGCAGCGGCCATGAGGGAGATTGTTGATGCTTTATACGCCCTTGATCCTCAGATGGGTCAGGAGATTGAGCCAAAGAGCGTGGTGCCGGACATGGCCCTGACGGTCTCAGCGCCATCCTCAGCTGATCCGAAAGAGCCAGTCGTACCGGACGTCCACGGACTCGGATTGAAGGATGCCGTCTTCATGATAGAGAATATGGGGTTGGAATGTGTGTACTCGGGGACTGGGCATGTCAGCTCCCAGGTGCCTAAGGCAGGACAGAAAGTTGCTCCCGGATCAACAGTGACAATAGGGTTGAAATAATTGGAAATGAGATTAGAAGACATCATAAGGGACTGCGGGGCAGTCGAGGTCAAGGGAAGCCTTGGACTCGACATAACCAAGGTTTGCGACGACTCCCGCGAGGTAAAGGAGGGATCCCTCTTCGTCGCGGTGAAAGGACATGGGACCGACGGCCATGCCTACATCGGCAAAGCGATCGAGGCAGGAGCCACGGCCATTGTATATGAGGAAGATTGTCAACCTGAGCGAAGCGAAGGATCTGATGTGACCTTTGTCAAGGTCGCCTCCTCCCGTCACGCGCTGGCCATCATCGCCGCGAACTTCTACGATAACCCCTCAAGGAAGCTTTCCCTTGTCGGAATCACTGGAACAAACGGCAAGACCACAACCGTCACCTTACTTTACAACCTGTTCATGGCTCAGGGTTACAACTGCGGTCTCTTGTCCACAATAGCCAATTACGTCGGGACACGGCGGTTCGAGACAGCCAACACCACGGCCGACCCTATAATCATCAACTCCCTGATGGACGAGATGGTCCAGGCCGGTTGCGAATACTGCTTCATGGAAGTCAGTTCCATTGGAGTCGAGCAGGAGAGGGTCTCCGGGCTGGATTTCAAGGTGGGGATATTCTCCAACCTGACCCATGACCATCTTGACTACCACGGGACCTTCGCCGAATATCTCCGCTGCAAGAAGCTCTTCTTCGACAATCTCGGGCCTAAAGCCACCGCGGTCATCAACATAGACGACAAGCATGGCGAGGTGATGGTTCAGAACACCAAGGCGAAAGTCACGACTTTCTCCTGCAAGAGCATCGCCGACCACACTTGCAAGGTCCTTGAAGAGAGTTTTGAGGGGATGCTTTTGAAGATTGACGGAAGGGAAGCTTGGACCAAGCTCGTCGGAAGGCATAACGCCAGCAACATCCTGGCGATCTACAGTGCCGCGATGGCTCTTGGGGCTGATCCGGAAGAGACCCTTGTCGCCATCAGCAAACTAGAGCCGGCTCCTGGAAGACTCGAGGTCATCAGAGGGCCTAAGGATATCTCCGTAGTGATTGATTACGCTCACACTCCGGACGCTCTCGACAACGTTCTCAAGACCCTCAGGGAAATCGACAAGGGTAAAGAACTTGTCTGCCTCTTTGGTTGCGGAGGGGACCGGGACAGGACCAAACGCCCTGAGATGGCGAAAGTCGCGGAGGAATATTCAGACAGGATAATCGTCACTTCGGACAACTCCAGGACGGAGAAGACCGAAGACATCATCGACGAGATCAAAAGCGGATTCTCCCCAAAGGGACTCGCTATCTCCATCTCGATCGCCGACAGGAAAGAGGCGATCCGCGCGGCGATAATGACAGCCTCCCCTGGGGCGACCGTGCTTCTCGCCGGAAAGGGACACGAGACTTACCAGATCATCGGCACTCAAAAACGGCATTTTGATGAGCGAGAGATTGTCAGCGAAGTGTTCAAATTAATGGAAACAATTGAAAAATAAAGATTTGCTATGATATACCATTTGTTCCAATATCTCCAGAAGTTTGACATCCCGGGACAAGGGCTTTTCAGCTTCCTGTCCTTCAGGGCGATGCTGACCAGTGTCACCGCCATGCTGATAGCCGTTTTTATCGGCCGGAGGATAATCTCCTGGCTCCAGAAAAAACAGATCGGCGAGACCATCCGTGACCTTGGGCTGGAGGGGCAAATGCAGAAGAAGGGAACTCCGACGATGGGAGGGATCATCATCATCATCTCCATCGTGGTTCCTGTCCTGCTTTTCTGCGACTTGACAAATGTTTATCTCCAGTTGCTTGTTTTCACGACTCTTTGGTGCGGGGCGCTCGGATTCGCTGACGACTACATCAAAGTCTTCAAGCATAACAAAGAAGGATTGCACCCTAAGGTCAAGCTTATTGCCCAGATGATTCTCGGCCTTGCCGTAGGTATGACTGTGTGGCTCAGCAACGACATAGTCATCAGGGAGAAAGTACCGGTGAAAGCGGGCGTCGCCAACATTGTCGAGAAAGGCAACAGGAACTCCCTCAATGTTGATTCCGAGACACTTATCGCCCAGGATTCCGGCTGGAAAATGGAGAATGTCGTGAAGAGTACGACAACCACAATACCCTTTGTGAAGGGGCATGAGTTCGACTACAAGTGGCTCTCCCCTTTCAAGGGCAGATGGGGTTGGTATTGCAAATGGGCTATTTATGTCCTTATGATAGTCATAGTGATCACCGCCTGTTCCAACGGGACCAACCTGACGGATGGCATGGATGGACTGGCGGCAGGCACCAGCGCTATTGTCGGAGTAGTCCTGGGCGTGCTGGCCTGGGTAGGAGGCAACCTCCTCAACTCAGACTATTTGAATATCATGTATATTCCAGGCAGCGGTGAGATCGCCGTGTTCATGGCCGCGTTCGTTGGTGCGCTCATGGGCTTCCTGTGGTACAACTCGTATCCGGCCCAAGTGTTCATGGGTGACACCGGAAGCCTCACGATCGGAGGAATCATCGGTGTTAGCGCCGTCCTGATGCGTAAGGAGCTTCTCCTTCCCATTCTCTGCGGGATATTCCTTGTTGAGTCGCTTTCTGTCATCATGCAGAGGACATAGTTCAAATATACAAAGAAGAAATACGGAGAGGGCCGGAGGATATTCAAGATGAGTCCCCTTCATCACCATTACCAGAAAGAAGGCATCCCGGCGCTGATCCAGAAACCGGTCCATGCCATCCCAGAGGCGAAGATTGTCGCCCGCTTCTGGTTGATAGGGATAATATTGGCAGTCGCCACGTTGGCGTTGTTGAAACTGAGATAATAAAGAATAAACGATAATATGAGCAGGATTGTAGTATTGGGAGGAGGAGAAAGCGGAGTCGGAGCCGCTGTTCTCGCAAAAGTTAAAGGATTCGACGTGTTTCTCTCAGACAATGGTGAGATCGCCGGACACTATGTCGACGACCTCCGCAAATGGGACATTCCCTTCGAGCAGGGAGGACATACGGAAGAGCTGATCCTCAATGCGGACGAGGTCATCAAGAGTCCGGGGATCCCGAGCACGGTGCCGATGGTGCGCAAGCTCGAGGCCCAGGGAACCCCTATCTTGTCCGAGATAGAGTTCGCCGGGAGGTATGACAGCGCAAAGAAGATCTGCATCACTGGAAGCAATGGAAAGACAACGACCACCTCGCTCATCTATTATCTTCTCCAGAACGCAGGTCTTAATGTCGGACTCGGAGGCAACATCGGCAAGAGCTACGCTTACCAGGTCGCGACTGAGCATTTCGATTACTATGTCCTGGAAATCAGCAGTTTCCAACTGGATAACTGCTACGACTTCCACCCCGACATAGCGATCATCACCAACATCACACCGGACCATCTTGACCGCTACGGCTACCAGATGGAGAATTATGTCAAGTCTAAGTTCCGCATCACCCGGAACCTGAGTCCGGAGGACTGCTTTATCTTTGACTCCGACGACGAGATCACGATTGACCATCTCAACAAGATCATCCTTTCCGCCAAACGTCTTCCGTTCTCCCAGAAGACAGAGGTCGAGCAAGGCGCTTTCCTTAAAGATGACAAGATCGTCGTCAAATACGAGGACGAGGAATGCGACATATTCCTTAAAGAGCTCGCTCTTGGCGGGAAGCACAACATCTACAACTCCATGGCGGCAGCCCTGGCGGCTAAGGCATCCGGGATCGACAACAAAGTCATCCGGGAGTCCCTGGCCACATTCCAGCCGGTAGAGCACAGGTTGGAGCCGGTTCTCAGCATAAAGGATGTGCTTTACATCAACGACTCCAAGGCCACAAACGTGGACGCCGCATGGTACGCCCTCGAATGTCAGAGCAAGCCTGTGGTCTGGATAGTCGGCGGTAAAGACAAAGGCAATGACTACGAAGTTCTAAAGCCTCTTGTAAAGGATAAAGTCAAGGCAATCGTCTGTCTCGGAGTCGATAATTCCAAGATCAGGGCCGCCTTTGAGGACATTGTGGGCAGCGATAATCTTGTCGAGACCCGCTCAGCGGGCGACGCCGTGAAAGAGGCCGAAAAGTTCGCCGAGCCTGGAGACGTCGTGCTCCTTAGCCCCTGCTGCGCTAGCTTTGACTTGTTCACAAGCTATGAGGACAGGGGACGTAAGTTCAAAGAGGCTGTGAGAATGCTTTAGTTTAGCGATATTCAAAGATATGGCGGAAGAGAAGAAAAAGACAACTTTCTGGAACTTCTTCGACAATCTCGAAGGAGACAAGGTCGTGTGGATGATCGTGCTTTTGCTGATGCTGATCTCCATCGTGGCCATCTTCTCCTCGACCTCACAGTTGGCCATATCGCAGAACACGTCCAGGATGGCCATCGTGACGGAGCAGATCAAGATTTCCATACTCGGGTTGGCGCTCATAATCCTGTGCTACAGCATCAGGAGTATCGGTTTCTTCAGAGTCTTCTCTCAACTTGGGTACGCTATCTCGATGTTTTTCCTCATCATTCTGGCGACCCACAAGCAGATCGGCCCCATAAAGCCTATCATGGTCAACAGCGCCTGGCGAATAGTCCAGATCGGAGGGTATCAGGTACATGTGTTCGAGATAGTGAAAGTGGCGATGGTAATGTACCTAGCATGGGCAGTGAATGCCTACCGGAACGACAAATTCCTGATAGCCAATATATTGGCCAAGAAATATCCTCTCTGGCAGAAACCCCTCGTCAAAAAGATATTTTACATCTACATTCCGATATTCACCATCTGCCTCGGCATCATGGTCGGAAGTCTCTCCAGTACGCTGTTCATCGGAGGAATCATGTTCATCACGATTCTGATCGGAGGAATAAGCGTCAAGGAACTGATTATGCCAGGAGCGCTGGCTGTCGCCCTGCTCATCGGATGTGTGGGGATCAACAGCCTATCAAAGAAACCAAGTGACCAGAAGCCTTTCCCTCACCTTGAGTCCGCCATGAACAGGTTGAAGAAAGACGGGAACAGTAACATGATGGAGGTGCTGCGCACAGAGCCGCAGGGAAGCCAGGAATTCCAAAAAGCCCTTGATAAGATTAAGCAGCCGGTCAGCGCCAAGATAGCAATCCACGAGGGAGGCTTGTTCGGGAAAGGACCCGGCAGAAGCACACAGAGATACGTTGTCCCGATTATGTTTGAGGACTATATGTTCAGTTTCATCGTGGAAGAGTACGGGCTTCTGGGAGGATTGCTGGTCATCATCCTGTACATTAGCCTTCTCGCCAGAGGCTCGATCATTGTCCGCAACTGCGACAACCATTTCGCGAAGATCGCCGTTGCCGGACTGGTGCTGCTGATCACCGGACAGGCGATGATGCACATCATGATCAACTGTGACTTAGGCCCTCTCACCGGTCAGACCCTTCCGCTTGTCAGCCATGGTAACTCTTCATTCCTGATGTTCAGCCTGGCATTCGGAATAATCCTGTCCATCAGCAAGATGGCGAAGAGGAAAATCGCGAGGGAAGCCGAAAAAGCCGGTCCACTGGTGGAGCGTGCGGAGCATGATGAGGTGAGCAGCGGGATCAATGAGTTGGAGATGATGGAGGCCATGGAATCTGAGCCGGTCATTCATGAGAACGACATACCCGACTACGGGCTAGACGACCATAATAACGAATAGGAGGTAGAAAGAAATGGAACATAAGGCACTAAGAGTCATAATCAGCGGTGGCGGCACAGGAGGACATATCTTCCCGGCCATATCGATCGCCAACAAACTAAAGGAACTCAATCCTGAGACTGAGATCTTGTTCGTCGGAGCGAAAGGGAAGATGGAGATGGAGAAAGTACCCGCGGCCGGTTACAAGATTGTCGGACTCCCTATCACTGGTCTTCAAAGGAAGTTGACCGTGAAGAATATTCTCAATGACTTGAGCGTTCCGTTCAGGATACTTGAGAGCCTTAGGAAATCCCGCTCTCTTATTAAGAAATTCAAGCCCGACGTGGCGGTCGGAGTCGGAGGCTATGCCAGCGCTCCCCTCCTGATGGCAGCCACAAGGATGGGAATTCCATCCTTGATTCAGGAGCAAAACGGCTTTGCCGGACTGACAAACAAGAAACTGGGAGGAAAGGTCCAGAGCATTTGCGTGGCTTTCGAAGGGATGGAGAAGTTCTTCCCGAAAGAGAAGATCGTGATGTCAGGAAACCCCATCAGGAGCGTCTTCGTGCCTTGCACTCCCCAAATGAAAGCCGATGGCGAGAAGGAATATGGTCTGGACCCGTCCAAGAAGCACATATTCATAGTCGGAGGCAGCCTGGGAAGCGCGAAGTTCAACGCCTGCGTACGGAAATGGATAAGTGAAGACTGCCCTGGTGCTGACGGAGTTGATGTGCTGTGGCAGTGTGGGAAACTGTACAAGCCTGAGGTTGACAAGTTCATGGAGGCACAATTCCAGCGGAATCCATCTATCAAGGACACCATCAAGTACTCCGACTTCATCGGAAGGATGGAGTTAGCCTATGCCGCCGCTGATGTCATCATCTCGAGGTCCGGGGCAAGCAGTGTCTCAGAATTGTGCGCTGCCCACAAGGCCGTGATATTCGTTCCCTCTCCCAATGTCGCCGAAGACCATCAGACGCACAACGCAATGGCCCTCGTCCGTCAGGACGCCGCTATGATTGTCAAGGATTCCGAGGCGATGGAGAAGATGATCCCCACAGCCCTGGAACTCCTTAAGGATCCTGACAAGATCAAGGTTCTGGAGGAAAACGCCGGTAAGATGGCCCTCCCTGACGCGGCCATGACCATAGCCTCAGAAATCTACAAGCTCGTCTAAGATAATAAGAACGAAATGTCTGAATATTCAAAGATCTACTTCATAGGAATCGGCGGCATAGGGATGAGCGCCATAGCAAGGTATTACAAGACCAAAGGCTACCCTGTGGCTGGTTACGACAGGACTCCATCGGACTTGACCCGGGAGCTTGAGAAGGAAGGGATCAACGTCCACTACACCGACGATCCCGACTATATTCCCAAGGACGTGGCCACTACCCTCGTTGTCTACACTCCCGCTGTTCCAGAAGATCTTTCCGAGATGGTTTACGTCAGGGAAAGAGGCTACACGGTCGTCAAAAGATCGAGGATGCTGGGAGAGCTGTCCACTGGACAGACCTGCCTCGCCGTCGCCGGCACACATGGCAAGACCACGACGAGCACCATGGTCGCTCACATCCTAACAGAATCAGGATCAGGTTGTTCCGCCTTTCTGGGAGGCATTTCCAAGAACTACGGCACCAACCTTCTGGTGAGCCAGACACCGGTGTTTGTTGCCGAGGCGGATGAGTACGACAGGTCATTCCTGCAACTCCATCCCGCAGTGGCTGTCATCACAGCAATGGATCCCGACCATCTTGACATCTATGGGACGGTCGAGAACTACAGGGACGCGTTCAAGACCTTCGCTTCACAGGTAAGCAGGTGTCTGATAGTCAAAAAAGGACTGGACATTTCCTCGAAGGACACCTCGGCCAAAATACTCACTTACAGCTATGACGATCCCGCAGCGGATTACCACGCCCAGGGAGCGAGACCTGACGATCTTGGTCATTACATATTTGACATAGTCTACCCTGGAGGAGTGATCCGCGATGTCAGATGCGGGGTGCCCGGATGGGTCAATGTAGAGAACAGCGTGGCCGCGGCCGCTGTCTGCCTGTGCCAGGGACTGCATCCAGATGCGGTCAAGGCTTCCATCGGTACCTTCACCGGGGTCAAGAGAAGACTGGATGTCCATGTGGCCAGCTCAAGTCTCACATACATAGATGACTATGCCCACCATCCGAGAGAGCTTTCCAGCGCGATTTCGTCGATCAGGAACATGTATCCGGGGAGGAAGCTGACAGCAGTGTTCCAACCCCACCTTTTCACTCGTACGAGAGACTTCGCCGCAGAGTTCGCCGAGGCGTTGAGCGCTGTGGACAAGCTCATACTGCTGGACATTTACCCAGCAAGGGAAGAGCCGATCCCTGGAGTCACGTCAGAAATAATATTCAATAAAGTCACCGCTCCTCAAAAAGTCCTGCTCAGAAAAGAAGAGCTGATGGACTATCTCGCCGACGAGCCACTGGACGTGTTGGCGACATTCGGAGCTGGGAACATCGACCGGTACATCGAGCCGATCACCACAATGCTTGAAGGGAGACTCGACAGATGAGGAAAGGTATCAAGATAGCTGTCATCGCGGCCGCGGCCTGCGTCCTTTGCACCTTATTCCTGGTAATCAAGGGAATGAGGGACAACAGGAGACGTCAACTGACCTGTGGCGGGATTAACGTCGAGTTCGCCGACAGTTACAACTTTGTGACGCCGGAGGACATCGAAAGCTATCTTACAAAAGAATATGGAGCCTACATAGGGCAGCGGCTTGACAGTGTGGACCTCGCCAAGGTTGAGAAGATTCTCAACAACAAGAGCGCCATCCTCAAGACTGAAGCCTACACGACGCCGGATGGGAAACTGAATGTCAAGGTGTTCCAGAGGGAACCGGTCGTCAGATTCCAGAAGGGAGGAAACGGATTTTACGCGGACGAAAAGGGCTTCCTTTTCCCTCTTCAGAGCAATTACACCTCACAAGTCCCGATAATAGACGGTGAGGTTCCCTTGACCTTCGAGAGCGGCTACAAGGGTGAGCCGGTGACGGAAGAGGAGAAAAAGTGGCTGGGGAATATCATCTCCCTGGTGAACTACATGAAGGCCTCGAAGACTTGGGCGACGAACATCAGCCAGATCACGGTCCGGGGGAACGGCGACTTGGTGATGGTTCCCAGACAAGGAAAGGAGTTGTTCATTTTCGGTCAGCCGGATGGTTTCGAGGACAAATTCGCCAAAATAGGCAAATACTACACTACGATCCTCCCCGAGAAGGGAGAAGGATTCTACTCTACAGTGAACGTGAAATATAACGGGCAGATAGTCTGCAGGAAATAAGAATAATATGGAAGAAAGGTACATAGCGTCTGTCGACCTGGGCACATCCAAGCTGGCGGTGTGCGTGTCCAGGATCCTGGGCCAGGATGTCCAGGTGATTTATTACAAGGAGACGCCCTCGCAAGGAATCCGCTACAGCTACGTCAACAATCCCGGCAAAGTCGAGACAGTCCTGAGGGATGCGCTCTCGCAAGCGCAGCAGGAGCTCAAGATCAAGATCCAGCAAGTCATAGTCGGCCTGCCCCGCTACTATGTCAGGCAGGAGAATGCCTCTGCCATGATGGACAGGACAGATCCGGACACTCAGATCGAGGATAATGAGGTCAGGACCCTCAAGTCCATGGCTCTCGAGGAATATCCTTTGACCGACTCGAAAAACGAAGTGATCTACGGGGCGGTGGCACAGTCTTTCTCCACAGAAGACAGTCTTAATGAGTTGGAAAACGACATTGTCGGAATGACTGCCGAGAAGCTTGAAGGGAACTTCAAGGTGTTCATCGGCAGCAGGAGGCACTCGATCAACATCGACAATGTGTTCAACAGCATGGGAATAGCCATCGCCAAGAAATATTTCACTCCCGGAATCACCGCCAGGGCCGTCCTTAAGGAAGAGCAGATGGAGAATGGTGTGGCCCTTATCGACATCGGCGCCGGAGTCAGCTCCGTCACAATATTCAAAGGCAAGATTATGAGGTACTATGCCGCGATACCTTTCGGCGGCAACAGTATCACCAGGGACATCAAGACCGAGTGCAATTTCTCGTTCGAGCTTGCGGAGAACATCAAGAAGGCCTACGGCGCATGCATGCCTGGAAAGCTTTCCGCCCTCGGGGAAAAATCCATCCAGATTGTCGATGAAAACGACGAGCCGACAGCACAGGTAACAGTAAAATATATCTCCGAGATCATCACCGCCAGGATGAAGGAGATCATCGAGGCTCTTCTCTACCACATCCAGGCAAGTGGATATTCGAGCGAAGACACTCTGCGGGCTGGAGTAGTCGTAACAGGAGGCGGAGCGGAGCTTGTCAACTGCGCCAACTACATTAAAGATATTTCAGGATACTCCGTAAAGATCGGGTATCCGAGGAGATTCTTCTCATGCGAGGGCTGCCCTGAGGCCGCCGAGACTTCCGCCGCCACATCAATGGGAATGATCCTAGCAGCAAAGAGCGACAAGTTGCTCAACTGCGTCAACGAGGCGCCTGCCCGCCGTTACTGGACCGCCCCGAAACCTGTCATCCAAAGCGAGGCGAAGGATCTCGCCAAAGATCCTTCGGAATCTACGATTCCTCAGGATGACAACGTGAAGCTTACCCCTGCAATCCCGAGCGACGATAACCGGTCCCTGAGCGGAGCGAAGGATCTAGCCGAAGGGCAGGAACAAGAAGAGCCGGCAATCGAAGCCTCCGTGATCGCCGCACAGGACGATGGGCCGAGTGTGTTCGACCCCTACACACCAGAGGAAATCAAAGCCGCCGGAAACCGCAAGGGACCGAAAGCCGCAAAACCGCAAAAGCCACCCAGAGAGCCGAAATCTTGGCCGAAACCCAAGTTCACATGGTTCAAACACATTCAGAGCACAATCAGCAAAGCCGCTGGAGACATATTCGACGGCATGGACGAAGAAGAAGTATAAAACAGAACTACAATGGGAGAATTTGACAATTTCGACATAGCTGAAAACAGCGATTGGACCCCGATCCAGTCCATGATAAAAGTCATCGGAGTAGGTGGTGGCGGTTGCAATGCGGTCAATTACATGTACAGGGAAAACGTGGAAGGCTGCAGTTTCATGGTTTGCAACACCGATAGGCAAGCTCTCGAAGAGAGTCCTGTCCCCATCAAGATCCACATCGGAAGGAATGCACTGGGAGCCGGCACTGATCCGACCAAAGGCCGAAACGCCGCCCTCGAAGCTCAGGAACAGATTGAGAAGGTGGTCCTTAATGAAGGAACACAGATGCTTTTCATCACAGCCGGAATGGGTGGCGGCACCGGAACCGGAGCGGCACCCCAGATCGCCAAGATGGCCAAAGACAAGGGCATCTTGACTGTCGCGGTTGTGACGATTCCCTTCGAAAACGAGGGAGACATGGCCTTGTCTAGGGCCATTGACGGCATCCACGAGCTCGTGAAGAACGTTGACAGTCTCCTGATAATCAATAATGAGAAACTCTACGAGTTCTTCGGAGGATTGCTGATCCACGATGCCTTCCCGAAAGCCGACGAGGTTCTTGCCACTGCTGTACGGGGAATCACTGAGATCATCTCAAAACCCGGATACATCAATGTCGATTTCGAAGACATAAAGACAATGATGAAGAACAGCGGAATGGCACTTATGGGAGCGGGTGTGGGCTCAGGAGAGAACCGCATCGACGAGGCCGTCCAAGGTGCTTTGCACTCTCCCCTACTCAACGATTTCGACCTCACCACAGCAAAGAACCTTCTCATCAACATCACCTGCGGGAAGAACGAGAAAGGCCTTACGATGGATGACCTCAAGGAGATCAATGCCAAGATAGCCGACTACACCGGCAACGTCAACAAGTTCAAGACCGGTCTCGTCTGGGA
>ONUG01000226.1 GCA_900320965.1 uncultured Bacteroidales bacterium
ATATAATAGAAGAATGTATTCGCGGCAATTTTTTGAAGCGCCTGAGCAGCTGGTAAAGAACGGGAAATACTTCGAGCAAATGTTCCTCCCGGGCCATTCTCATAACCTCGGTTCGGATTACATCAACAAGCGTGTATTCGAGTTTTTTTGGAAGAACATCCCTCGGAAATGATTAAATTCGCGAAGTTTTGACCCAGGATGAATAAGACAGCGGACTACGAGCTTACGATTATCGTTCCCGTATTCAATGAGGAAGATAACCTCCATAGGCTGGAGGAGCGTCTGTCCGCCTTCCTGCCGGGAAGTTCCAGGAAGGCCTGCGTCTTGTTTGTGGACGATGGATCCAAGGATGGGAGTCTTTCTGGAATAAAGGACATCTGTTCGAGGCATCAAGACTTCTTTTATATCTCGTTTGAGAAAAACGCCGGTCTCTCTGCCGCCCTGAAGGCTGGTTTTGATTATGCTGAGTCAGGGCTGGTAGGGTATATTGACGCTGATCTCCAGACGGAACCTGAGGATTTCAATCTTTTGCTTCAGGCTATTGACGGATATTCGATGGTTATTGGGATACGGACTGGAAGAAAAGACTCATGGTTCAAGAAAGCCCAGTCAAAGATAGCCAATGGTTTCCGTAGGATGATGACTCATGACGGGGCTGTTGACACCGGTTGCCCGCTGAAGGTGATTCATACTGATGTCGCTAAGAGGATTCCGATGTTCAAGGGAATGCACAGATTCCTGCCGGCTCTGGTGCTCCTTCAAGAGGGAACGTCTTATAAACAAGTCTCAGTCAGGCACTTCCCTCGAGTGGCCGGCAAGTCAAAATACCATCTATGGAACAGGCTCTGGGGACCTTTGGCTGATTGTTTTGTTTACCGTTGGATGAAACGCCGGTATCTGAATTTCAGGGTCGCGGAAAGTAATATTGATTGACGGATGCACGGGATCGCACATTGGATAGTCTACTTGATCGGCTTTGCCGCACAGTTCTTCTTCGCAGGAAGGACCGCGTTCCAATGGCTTTATTCCGAGCGTAAGCATACAGTGACTTCTCCCGCCGCATATTGGGGACTCAGTGTGGCCGGAGCCTTTCTGATGTTCATTTATGGAGTCTTGAGGGATGATTTCCCGATAGTTCTCGGACAGCTCATTTCCTATTTCGTATACCTATGGAATCTGGATGCGAAAGGTATGTGGAAGCAGCTCGGGAATGTGGTCAGGGCGGTTTTGATCCTGACTCCGGTTATCGCGGTTGTCCTCTTACTCCACGACGCCGGCAGAGTCTTTGACAACATGTTCAGAAATGAGAATATACCTCTAGGGTTTGTTATCTTCGGCTCCGCGGGACAGGTGATATTCACATTGCGGTTTATCTACCAATGGTTCTACTCCCATCGCCGTCAAAAGAGCATTCTTCCGGCAGGCTTCTGGATCATCAGCCTGATCGGTTCCGGAGTTATATTGTCTTACGGTATATTCAGAAAAGACCCTGTGCTTATTCTTGGCCAGACTTTCGGGTTTGTGGCTTATGTGAGGAACCTTATGATAGGTTTCAAAAAGAAGGATGAATATGAGCAAGCCGTTGTTTGACAACATACTGACCCGGAATCCACTGGTTGTCACCTTCGTTTTCATCACCTTGTGCCTTCTTCCGGTGATGATAATGAGGGATTTCTCGCCAGACAACGAGCTGAGGTACCTCCAGATAGCTGATGAGGCTATAGAGAACGGCAATGTGTTCGCCTTCACTCTTGACGGGGAGAACTATGCTGACAAGCCGCCGCTTTATCTTTGGATAGTGATGCTGTGCAAGCTCCTCCTGGGTAAGCACTCAATGCTTCTTTTATCTCTGTTCTCGCTGATTCCCGCGTTCGTGATCATAGCTGTGATGGATCGCTGGTCCGCTCTCGAGAAGGTGACGGACAGGATAGCGGTGGCGTTCATGATGATGACCAGCGGCTTTTTCCTCGGTCTTTCTTTCTTCCTACGTATGGACATGCTGATGACAATGTTCATCGTGTTGGCGTTGAGGTCTTTCTGGCTGATGTACACCGGTTCGGGAAACCTGCGGAAGCAGTCTATCCTACTGCCTGTGTGGATATTCCTGGCCTTGTTCACCAAGGGACCTGTCGGGATACTGATGCCTGTTTTGGCGATTGTTTGTTTCCTGCTGGTCAAACGTCAAGGTAGGGAAATCGGGAATTATCTAGGTTGGAAAACCTTGGGGATATTAGCCGGACTATGCGTCCTGTGGTTCGCCGGCGTCTATCTCGATGGTGGCAAGGATTATCTTGAGAACCTGCTTATCCATCAGACAGTCGGTCGCGCG
>ONUG01000008.1:0-27556 GCA_900320965.1 uncultured Bacteroidales bacterium
GTTCTCGATGTCATATTCCTTGCCGGTCATGGCGACGACTGTCCTGAGCAGTTCCTTGCTGTCGATGCCCTTGTACTTCGGGTCGCTGTCCGGGAAATGCAGCCCGATGTCGCCCAGGGCGGCGGCTCCGAGCAGTGCGTCGCAGAGGGCGTGGATGGCCACATCGCCGTCAGAATGGGCCACGAAGCCGTTTTTGCTTTCTACCTGCACTCCACAGAGCCACATCGGCAACCCTTCCTTGATTGCATGGACGTCGTACCCGTTTCCGATCCTAATTCCAGTCTTTCTGTCCTTCATCACTCGACTCTTCTTTTCGTAAGTACAAAGATAGGTTTTTTTTGTATCTGAAGGATAATCTAAGACTATTCGACAAAAAACCACCCCTCAATTGAGAGGTGGTCAATTACAGAGAGTTTTAGGAACTATAAAATTATTTGTTAAATTTGGCAGAAAGGTTCTGAAACAGGAAATAAAATGAGATTTACCATCCGACATATCATATTATCATGGACCTTCCTGACCGTTGGATATTTTGCTACCTCATGGTCTTGCATAGGTGCCGATGCCGGTAAACTGCGTTTCCATACGATGCAGGGTGCTCCATATTATGGAGGTATCCACAGTATTGCCAAAGACAGCATCGGACGGATATGGTTCAGTGGTTATGATGCTGTATATACTTTTGAGGGAGAGAGGTTCATCAACAAGACTGAACTTCTGACCCGCCAGAAGCCGGATGATTTCTGGAACATAGGTTTCCTTGCATCGGACGGTAAGGGGAGATTGTATCTTGCCACCAACCAAGGACTCCAACGATATGATTGTGCACATTCTTGTTTTGAGTGTATAGCCAGCGGAAACATTGGAAATCTAGAAAGCACGTCAAGCGGTTCTGTTTGGTTTATCTGTGATGGAAAACTATGTTCATTGGAAAATCCTTCCAACCCAAGCGGCAGGCCTGTTTTTCCTCCGGGAAGCAAGGAAACGGTATTATGGAATCTTCCAGACCAAGTTGACCAGGATCCTAGAAAGCTTAGTCTCAACTGTACAGGAGAACATGTTTGGGTAGCCTCTTCAGGTGACTTGTACCGAAGGGAGCTGAACGGAGAGTTTTCTAAATTTCGGGAATTTGGGGATAACCCGGTGGCGGATGTGTTGGAATCTAACGACACGGTATTTGTGTTGACTCTTTCTGACGGCTTGTATGTTTGCTCTCAGAAAGGTGAAGTGCTTAGTCGATATACCCTTCCGATTGTCAATGACAGGGCATCAACCGCCAAACAGCTTTATCGTGATGGTGAAGGAACCTTATGGGTGGCGACGCAATATGGCCTTATGCTTGTTCATCCCGACAGCGGTGAAGTCAATATCCTAAGGTCTAATCCTGCCTATCCGTATTCTCTTCCGGGCAATTCGGTTTGGTCTTTCTTTCCGGACGGAGAAGGACGTGTGTGGATTGGTACATATGGTGGGAAATTAGCGCTAGCCATTCCTGGGGACAGTGAAGTAGATTTATATTTCATGATTGATGCTATGGGTGGACATATTTGGAGATGCAAACATGATATGGCTCATGGAAGAATACCTGAAATTGATTTAACTGAAGAACAATATGCATTAGAATACATGGTATATCAAACAACAAAATTTGGTGTGGAATTACCTGAACCTGAAATGGATAAACATATTGAAACATTTGGGCTTCTTTCTTCAATTCCGGCATTCAGGTTTTCGATACTTCCAAAAAAAGGTGGAGGGACATTTCACTTACCCGTGGTCCGAAAGACAGTCCTTTGAGTGTTTATGATTTCGTAAATGACGGTCGTGGTGGTCTATGGTTGTCCGACCCGGATGCCGAACTCATGCACGCTGACATCTCTACCGGGAAGGTGGATATAATCCGTGGTGAAAGACGTAGGCAGATAGAGGCCATTTTCTATGATCTTCAAGGGAGACTCTGGATACTTACGCACCAAGGTGCTTCCATCATTGATGCCGAGACCGGTGAAGTCCAGAAGAATTTGTATATGGAGAATATGCCATATGCAGCAAACAACTTGTCCTGTGCCCTTGTGGCTTCCTCCGGAGAGATTTTGTTCGGGACCAAGGGAGCCGGGGTTAATATCCTGTCAAAAGATGGAACTTATGTGAATTATCCAATGGACGGCAGATCTGTTTTTTCCATGGAAGAAGATTTGTCATCCGGTGATATCTGGATAAGCACCGACCGTGGTCTCTGTCGCAGGCATGGGGACGAGATCACCCCTTCCACATTGAATAATCCAAGTCATTGCGGTCCATTCTATCCTCATTCTTCCTTCAGGACGCGTAACGGAGAGCTTCTCTTCGGAGGAACGGACGGAATGATACTGTTTCGCCCCGGGAATATCAGTCTTAATGTCCATAAGCCTAAGGTGTTCTTTACTGACTTGAGGATAAACGACGTGTCTGCTTCCCCTGAGACATATTCCGCTCGATTGAAGCCTTTGACCCTGAGTCATAAGCAATCAAATGTCGAGGTGGCTTTCGCTTCGGACAGTTATCTTCAGAGTTGGAACAACCGCTTTACGTGCAGGCTGAAAGGACTTTCTGATGAATGGATCACACTACCTCCTGGACAGAGTTCCGTAAGTTACTTCAATCTTTCTCCGGGTCACTATGTCTTTGAGATCAAAGCGTCCAACAATGATGGCTTGATGGGAGATTCCGTTTCTTCATTGAGCTGGGACATCAAACCTTCACCTTGGAACTCCTGGTGGGCGAGGTGCATTTATCTAATGCTCTTGCTTGGTGCGGCTGCATTTATATGGCGTTTCTTTACAAACCGTAAACTATTCCGTCACGAACTTGAAATGGAGCAGTTGAAGGAGAAGAATATGCAAGAGCTGACAAAAGCACGTATAAACTTCTTCACGAATATATCCCATGATCTCAAGACACCCCTGTCTCTGATCGTGGACCCTCTCAGGCAACTCGAAGAACACTTGCCTCAAGAGTCGACGGCTACAAAATATGCTTCCCTGATAGAAAAGAATGTCGGTAGGATGCAAAGGATGATCAGCCAGTTGCTTACTTTCCGTGAGATTGAGAGCGACCGTCTGACTCTGGACAGACACCCAGGTGACCTGGTCAGTTTCATAGAGAGTCTTTTCTCCCTTTTCGAAACATATGCGGATCGTAAGGGTATTGAGATGCTATTCCATTCTCAGTTCGAAACATACAATGCGGCGTTTGACCATGAAGTGGTGGAGAAAATATTCACCAACTTGTTTTCCAACGCAGTCAAATATACGACTGTGCCTGGATCCATATCAGTAAATATCCGCCAGGCCTATCCTGACGAGAGGCCTGAGAAAGAAGATGGACCATGGATATCCATAGCCATATCAAATACAGGAAGTGAAATATCCAGTGAGAAACGCGAGCGGATGTTCGAAGCTTTCAACAGGGACAAGGAAGTAAGTCCGAGTTTCGAAAGTAGCAGCGGTCTGGGGCTGGCAATCGTGAAAGAAATCGTTAACCAGGTGGGCGGTCTCGTAAAAGTGGAATCAGGTAATGCCCAGGTAGTCTTTACGGTAACGGCAAAACTTCCTCAGATAGATGTCTCAGGGGAAGATACTTCGGCATCATATTCTTTTGTGGTAAGCGAGGTTGATTCATTGATCGAGGAGCTTAACGTGAAAGAAGATTCGATAAGGCATTCCAGGAAGTCCACCTCGGTGGTTGTGATAGACGATGATTTGGAACTGCGGACATATCTTGAAGCACATCTTTCAGAGCACTATAACGTTTATTCAGCTTCTGATGGAGCCGAAGGACTGGAGAAGGTAGATAAGGTGCATCCACAGGTGGTTATAACAGACCTTATGATGGAGGGGACAGATGGTTTCGCTGTATGTAGTTCGTTAAGGAACAGCTTGGGCAGCAGTCATATTCCAGTGATAGTACTTTCCGGTGACGTGGCAGATAAGGTAAAGGCTTTGGAGAGTGGAGCCAATGTGTTCATAGAGAAACCATTCCAGATGGACTACCTGCTGATGCAGATTGAAGGTCTTCTCAGGATGCAGGAAGAGATGAGAGAACATTATTCCAAAATATTCGTTGTGGAGCCTTCAAAGATGGTTATCTCTTCGATGGACGAAGCTCTTTTATCCAGGGCGATGGAAAACATTGAAAAGAATATGGATAACAATGACTATGATGTAGATGCGTTCGTTTACGACATGGCCGTTGGCAGGACCATATTATATCAGAAAATCAAGGATATTACAGGAATGTCCATCAAGGAGTTTATCCTGGATGTCCGTCTGAAGAGGGCTGCTCAGTTACTCAAGGATTCCGACCTTACGATAGCCGAAATTTCAGACAGGACGGGTTTTGCAAACCCAAAGTATTTCAGTGTGTGTTTCAAGCGGCGTTTTGATATTTCTCCAACGGACTTCAAAAAAGATATTACATGAATAATCCCTATTCAATGATCATTGTCGCATTGGTTGCCCTTTTGTGTGGTAATATCCACGCAGCCGAAGGGGTTTTTGTCGAATGCGAATCATTTCAGGAAAGAGGAGGATGGGTGCTTGACCAGCAGTTCATGGATGAGATGGGCTCGCCGTATCTTCTTGCTCATGGGATGGGTGTTCCTGTAGCCGATGCAAGCACGACAGTGGAGATTCCTGAAAACGGTATATGGAATGTTTATGTACGAACTTTCAACTGGACTTCTCCATGGACGGATGCTGAGGGTCCCGGAAGGTTCCGGGTTAGGATTGGGAACAAGACCCTTAAGCCGATTCTTGGATCAAAAGGGAATTCATGGTTTTGGCAGTATGCCGGGGCTGTCAGGATAAAGGCAGGGACCGTCACACTTGCTCTTCAAGACCTTACTGGATTCGAGGGTCGCTGCGATGCCGTTTACCTGACAAAAGAGGCCATCGCCCCACCAGACGACCCAAAACAGTTGGAAAGGTTCAGGCGCATTTCCCTTGGGCTTCCGGATATTCCTTCAAATAAGGAATCTTTTGATTTTGTAGTGGTTGGAGCAGGAATCGCGGGTATATGTGCGGCCGTTTCTGCTGCCAGGAACGGGCTTCGTGTGGCGCTAGTCAACGATCGTCCTGTTCTTGGAGGGAACAATAGTTCTGAAGTGAGGGTGCATCTGGGAGGTACCATAGAAGTCGGACCATATCCGGCTTTGGGGCGGATGCAAAGAGAGTTCGGACATAGCAAAGAGGGAAACGCCAGACCAGCGGAGAACTATGAGGATGAAAAGAAGCAATCTTTCATAGAAAACGAACCGAATATCATGCTATTCGCTTCTTGCAGGGCCGTTGGAGTGGAGAAGGAAGGATCTTTTATCAAGAGCGTAACCATAAGGAATATTGAGACTTCCCGAGAAACCTTGCTGGAAGCTCCTCTTTTTGCCGATTGCACAGGAGACGGGACGGTGGGATATATGGCAGGGGCTGATTACCGTTACGGACGGGAGGCTCAGTCGGAATTTGGAGAGTCACTGGCTCCCGAAACGGCTGACAACTTCGTGTTGGGAGCATCGGTCCAATGGTACAGTAGTCCTCCAGGCAAGCCATCTAAGTTTCCTGTCTTTGATATAGGCTTGAATTTCAACGATAGGAGCGTCCAAAAAGTTACCATGGGGGAATGGACGTGGGAGACCGGCATGCTTCATGACATGATTTCCAGATTTGAATATATCCGCGACTATGGTATGGCTGTGATATATTCAAATTGGAGTTACCTGAAGAACCATCTTGGCCTCTATCCTGACCGGAGTCTTGAGTGGGTAGCTTACATAGCCGGCAAACGAGAATCCAGACGCTTGCTCGGAGACTACATCTATAAACAGGACGACATAGAGAAAGCCGTTTTCCATGAGGATGCCACTTTTGCTACCACTTGGAGCATCGACCTCCACTTTGCAGACCCTGAGAATACGGAATTTTTCCCCGGCG
Organism: uncultured Bacteroidales bacterium; assembly: GCA_900320965.1. GTDB lineage: Bacteria > Bacteroidota > Bacteroidia > Bacteroidales > UBA932 > Cryptobacteroides. The sequence goes on from ONUG01000008.1 coordinate 5,967, forward strand.
AAGAATTCAAGACCAAAACCGTCCACAACCGCATCTATCCGGCTGCGGTGCCTTATCGTTGCTTGTATTCCCGCAACGTGGGTAATCTCTTTATGGCAGGAAGGAACATCAGTGTAACTCATGTGGCCCTTGGTACCACCAGGGTCATGCGCACATGTGGCATGGCAGGCGAGGTAGTGGGACTAGCCGCTTCAATATGCAAGAGGCGCGGTGCAGTACCGCGTGATGTTTACAGGTATTGGTTTCCGGATTTACGTGAGCTTATGGAAAAAGGAGCGGCGGTATCAGGAGAACTTCCGGATAACCAGAAATTCAATATATCAACGCCCCTCGATTCACCGCGTTTGCTAACTAAATAACCATTTTTGTACAAAATGGAACCATTTCCGAATGATTTCGGGAAGTCAGTTCCGTTTAAGCAAAATATCTTTGCATTGTGACACGAAAGGTATAACCAATTCGCAATCATAATGCAAACGAAAAACAATTTTAAATCCAAAGGACTCCTTATGGGGGCAGTCCTTCTGTTGCTGTCGGCTTTTTCGGCATATGCCCAGAAAGCAATATCAGCTTCCGGAAATGTCACTGACAGGGAAGGGACACCGCTTCCGGGAGTTGTCGTTACCGTCAAAGGTGACAGGTACAGCGGAACCGTTACAGATGCAAGCGGTCATTTTGAGATCAGAACGGTCGCTGGCGCTACCCTTCATTTCAATTGTCTAGGCTATACGGACGCTGAAGTTCCGGCTGAAGCCGGGATAAAGGTAATCATGGATGAATCCATGCAGGAACTCGACGATGTGGTGGTTATCGGTTATGGTACCGCCAGGAAGGCTGATCTGACCGGAGGCGTTTCTGTTGTCGGGAACAAGGAACTTAGCATGGTTTCTACCGCAAACCTCATGGATCGTCTTGTTGGCCAGGTGGCGGGACTCAGTATCACTCATTCTGATGAAGCACCGGGTGCAAACCAAAGCCTCTTGATCCGCGGTCAGAACTCTCTGTCCGGATCCAATTCTCCACTCATCATCCTTGACGGTATCCCTTATGAAGGATCCATGGCTGACCTTGATCCGAACCTCATTGATAACATGACCGTTCTCAAGGATGCATCTTCCGTGGCTATTTATGGTTCCCGTGGTTCCAACGGAGTTATCCTCATACAGACCAAGAAGGGTTCAAAGGGGTCTCTCCGTGTAACTTATAAAGGTTCCTACAGTGTCGCAGAGCCGATGCAACGAATCCAGGTGATGGGCCCTAATGAGTTTATCCGACTCAAACAGGACCTTGCTCGCCTTGGAACGAAGCAATACACCGGCGAGCAGCTCGATCCTTTGGCAGGAGACATCATCTCCGTGAGCGAGAAGCAGAACTATGCCGCCGGTATAACCAACGACTGGCAGGATTATGTGTTCCGCACGGTGTTCAACCAAGATCATCAGGTCAGTATTTCAGGAGGAAGCAACCATTCCACATACCTTGCTTCCGTATCTTTCCTTGATGGAGATGGTGTAGTGTATAATTCCAATTATAAGAGGTTGAATGTTTATTCTACCGTGACTCAGGAACTTAACAACTGGCTCAAGATAGGTCTCACCACTCAGTTCGTGAATCGCAACAGCGGCGGAGTACGTCCAAACCTGGAGCATGCTATAAAGCAGAGTCCTTACGGACTGTATAAGGACGAGAATGGAATGTATGTTGAGGAGCCTATGGAATACTCCAACCTTCCTAACCCAATGAAGGATGTCAATGCCGACCAAAAGTCTCTAGGGCGCAACTTCATGGCTAATGGATATGTTGACATCACTTTCCCTATAGAGGGCCTCACCTTCCGTTCCCAGGTCGGTTATAACTACCGCAATAGCTTTACAGGTACCTATTATGGCTATGATACTTCCACCGGACGTAAGGTAAACGGCAGAGCGACGATAGAAAATTCCCATACAACTGATATCACATGGGAGAATGTGGCTCGATACGACCGGGATTTTGGCAAACATCATATCGACCTGACAGGTCTTTTCAGTATACAGTCCAAGCAAAATGTCAACTCTACCCAGACAGGTGAAGGTTTCGTCGTGGATGAGACAAGTTTCTACAAGATGGACAGTGCTGACGGCAAACTTACGATGTCTTCCGGTTTCTGGAAGGAAACCATGGTTTCCGGTATGTTCCGTGCCAATTATAACTATGCCGGCCGCTACTATCTAACGTTAACCGGCCGAGCTGATGGTGCATCTGTATTTGGCCGTAATCACAAATATGGTTTCTTCCCTTCTGCAGCAGTGGCATGGAATATTGGCGAAGAAGCTTTTGTAAAGGATAATACAGAAGCGATAGACATGCTCAAACTGCGCGTATCCTATGGAGCCAACGGAAACAATGCCATTTCACGCTATCAGACCCTTGACAGGCTTTATGCCACCAATGGAGTAAAGTACATATGGGGTGACGGATCCTCCGGCTCCAATGCGGCGTATTTGAGTTCTGATGGTGTAGGCAACCCGGACCTCAAGTGGGAGACGACATATACTTTCAACGTGGGCTTGGACTTCTCGGTCTTGAGGGGCAGGCTTGGAGGTTCAGTGGATGTGTACCGCTCCAGGACCAAAGACCTCCTCATGACCCGTACTGTTCCTATCATGAACGGTTACAGCAAGATATGGGACAATATCGGTTCTACGGAGAACAAGGGTATTGAGTTGACTGTCAATACAAAGAATATCCAGACAAAGAACTTCGGTTGGTCTACGGACTTTAGTTTCTTCCTTAACCGCGACAAGATTGTCGAGCTTCGAGGCGATGGTTTGGATGATGTTGCCAATAAATGGTTCATCGGGCAGCCTCTCTCCGTTTACTATGATTATTACATGATAGGACTGTGGCAGTCTGGTGACGAATATACATTCATAGACGAAAATGGAAACGAGACCGCTCACCAGAAGGGAGCCGTGGCTGGCTCTGCGAAACTTGAGGATGTGGACGGCAACGGTTACATTGACGAAAACGACCGCAAGGTCATCGGCAGCAAACGTCCTTCGTTCACTCTTTCCATGTCAAACAGGATCAATTGGAAGAACTTCTATTTCACCTTCCTGGTCAATGGAGTGTTTGGCAAGTGGATGGAGGACAATGTGGCGAACATCAGTTCCTGGACCTTCGGCAGCGGAAACTATATCAAAGGTGCCAAGTATTGGACTCCGGAACATCCTGATGAGGCCACCATTGTTTCTCCTGGCTACATCAATACCTTCTCCCACGGATTCTACAAGAAGCTTTCCTACGTAAACATAAAGAATATAACACTGGGATATACCCTGCCGGAATCCGTTACCAAGGCCCTCAGGCTTTCTTATGTGGATATCAACTTGAGTGTCAACAATCCGCACACATTCTCGAATATGCGTCAGATGCTCAATTACGACAATACATGGTTCGCTTCATATCCGACAGCCAGGTCCTATATGCTCGGACTTACCATTAACTTCTAATATTCCAAGCAATATGAAACAATATATAATCCTTGCGGCAACTGCATGCCTTGCTATAGCGGCCACTTCCTGTTCCGAATTTCTGGAGGAGGACATGAGGAGCAGTTTTACTCCGGAGACCATCTATGCTTCTTCTTTGGGGTTTGAGGTTGGAAGCGCCGGTCTTTATTCCATCGCCCGGTCGGAGTACAATACTTGGGGTGAAGAAGGAGCATTCATCCACAATGGTGCGTGTCCTTATGAGGCCCTTCAGGTCGGTACCGATCTTTGCGATGCCCGTAACGGAGGAGATGGTTCTTTGATTCCGTTCTCCCAGCTCACCCTCAATTCCAACACCCAGTTTGTAAAGACTTATTGGCAGTGGGCATATAACCTCATCGGCTCAGCCAACGAACTACTGCTCTATGCGGCAGAGAATACCAATTGGGACAATGCTACCGACCAGGCCGTTTATTCTGCCGAGGCTCGTTTCTTCAGGGCTTACGCCTATCGTTACCTCGTGTATCTTTATGGAGACGTGCCTTGGGTTGAAACCATTCAGAAGCCGTTCGTGCTCTCATTTACCCGCACACCGAAGGAAGAGGTTATCAGTCATATCGTGGAGGATCTTAAGTATGCGTCCGAGAATCTTCCGGAGAATCCTGATGCCGTGAAGCAAGGTAAACTGACACGATGGGCGGCCTACCATTACTTGAGTGAAATGTACTTGCTCCAAAAAGACTATGCAAATGCTCGCAACGCTGCACAGGCTATCATAGACAGCAAGTATTATGAACTCACCACTTCTCATTACGGTGTCAATGCAAGCGGAGAGGTTGCAGGAGATGCGTTCAGCGACATGTTCCTTGAGAATAATCAGAATCGCGATAAAGGCAATAAGGAAGCAATATGGGTGATGCAGTTCCAGTATGAATATCAGAAAGCCGGAGGAGGAACTCCTTCAGACGACTGGACTCGCAGAGCATGGAATCCTATGTATTTCGGAATATCCGGGTTTACTCTCAGTGCAGAATACGGTGGACGCGGACTCGCCCAGATCCTGCCTATGAAATGGTGGATCGGCACGGCCGGGACCAATGCAACCGGTGATTATGGGAATGGAATCTTTGACGATGGAGACATGCGTAATTCCGAATACAATATCAAGCGTACATGGGTATATAACAACGAAAAGGAGCCAAGCCTGTATGGGAAGCAATGCAACATCACCGATGCTACATGGACTGCAGGACAGTTGTATCCGGCTCTTACAAAATTCTTCTATGGCAAGAGTGACAACCTTTCCATGACAGGAGGTTATCGCGACCGTATGAGAATCCGTCTGCCGGAAACCTATTTCCTCCTCGCCGAGGCATGTCTTGGCCTGGGTGATTCTCAAGGTGCCGCTGACGCTGTAAACGAGGTGCGTCGCCGCGCTAAGGTTTCCAATGTTTCGGCAGCGGACATGGACCTGGACTTCCTGCTTGACGAGCGCATCCGTGAACTATGTGGTGAAGAGGTGCGCCGATTCACACTCCTGCGCACCGGCAAATTGATTGAACGAGTGAAGAAGTATAATTCGGCCCAGAAGGACATTATCACAGAACAGTTCCTTCTCTGGCCTATCCCGCAGACCATCATCGATGCAAACCGCGATGTGGAATTCCCTCAGAATCCGGGTTATTGATACTATAATTGAAGAAAATCGACATGAAAAAGAATCTTCTTATAACATTGTTGGTCCTGTCGATCGGAATGGTGGCTTGCACCTATGATCCATACAAGGACGATATGGTTCTTCCGACGGAGACCCTGACCCTGGCCAGTCAGAATAGCGACATTGTCCTGGATGAGGACAACATGACCGCTCCTGTGCTTACATTCACATGGACTCCTGCAAGAGAAGTATCTGATGATTATATTGTCAGTTACACTACAAAACTTGACGTCGTGGGCAACAACTTTGGATCGACCACGGTAATCCGCAACGACGAGGAAGATGGTGTATATTCACGAAGCTTTACTTCCGAACAGATTAACAATTGGGCGGGAGACCGTTGGAACTTACCGGTGAACAAGCCTTTCTCTCTTGAATTCCGAGTGATAGTTGAGTTTACGGGAGGCCCAGAGTTCCAGGCTCCGGAAGTTCGTACCGTTACGGTGAATGTTACACCTATCCACGTGGACATATTCGCGACAGACAAGATGTACATCGATGGTACCTCTTCTCCAGGAAAGGAAGAAGTATCGGCAACACTTGAAAATTCAAATCAATATGCATGGTATGGAGACCTTACTCCGGGAACTCTTCTTATTCCATCTGAATATGAAGGTATCACATATTATATCCATGCTGCGAGCGGATCTGCTTCATTTGAACCAGGAAAGCCGATAGACTTGGTAATGGATGAGACAAAGCAGGGTTGGACCATTCCTTCCGGTGGAAAGCACCGTGTGGTGGTGAACATGGAAACCAAGCAAGCGGTCATCTATGATGAAGCTACTGATCTCCAGCCTCTTACGGTTGACTTCTATCCTAACGGCATTGATACGAATCCGCTTGCTCATGTCACGGTCGTAGACCTTTGGGCATATGGCGGAGGTACCGGATGGGGAGTAAGGAAACTTGGTTGTACGCAGAGCGCTGCTGATCCTCAAGTGATGATATATGAAGGAAGCTTCAGCGGCAGCGTCAAGTTCTGCATTGCACAAAGTTTCACCGACGAAGCAGGTAATTCCTATAATCAGAACAATGCATTCTGCTACACTAGCAGTACAGCCTTGGTTTCAAATAAACTGCAGGAACTGACCGGCAGTGCTGAAAGGACAGTCAGAAATACCTATATGGGAATGCCTTCCGGAAAACATCTGTTCATCTTTGACCTCAGGAACAGTACCATCATTGCCAAACCGGTCCAGTAATGAGATATTATATCAATTGGAGGGCAGCGTTGCTGCTGTCCTCCATTCTTCTTCTCATGATTTCTTGCGGAAAAACTCCGTCTGAAGATGACAGTGATTCAACAGAGGATTATACTTTGGTCAAGCCTGCCTTCAACAAAAGCAAGGTCCTGAAGAATCCTTTGACGGGATGGGTGATGTACGGTTCAGCATCTGGAGACCCTTCTTATTGGGATACATCCATCTATGTTCCTGACGAGGGTGCTTCGGTGTATGTGAAGGACTATGCCACCTGTGCTTACATACGTACAGGATGGTCCATATTCAATCCTTCCGATGGAGTTTATGCTTGGAGAGATCCTTCGACTGCGCTTTACAAGATGATACAAGGGGCGTTGGACAGGGGGCTCCCTATTGCATTCCGTTTTGTCGTTGACGGTCGTGACCAGAGGGCCAATACTCCACGGTTCGTATTGGATGCCGGGGCAGAATATGGAGTGGAAAACACCAAGTTTCCGGACCGCACGACACCGCTGCCTCAGGATCCTGTTTTTCAGCGGTATTATGAGAAATTCATCGCTGCACTGGCAGAAGATTTCGACGATCCTTCAAAGTGTGCATTCATCGATGCATATGGCCTTGGCAAATGGGGAGAGGGACATACTGTGGCTTACAATTCTACAGATCTCGGCCTCGTGGATGATAATACCGAGCGTCTGAAGGAAGAGGTTATGGTTTGGATTACTTCTCTATATGCCAAGTATTTCAAACATGTGCCTCTGGTAATTAACTATCATCGGGTGATAGGCCATCCGACCGGAACCGGAGGGGCGAATGCCAATAGCGACAAATTAGTGTCAATCGCCGTAAACAACGGCTATTGTCTTCGTTCTGATGCATTTGGAATGAATAGCTATTATGGCACATGGGAGAAAACCTGTGCCAATACTTACCGCTATAAGAGGCCGATTATCATGGAAGGAGGCTGGATTGTCAGTCAGCATAGTTACTGGAATGACCCGGCCGGATACCGGCAAGACCATCCGGAGGATGTTCGCAAGGGTGAGTTTGAAGCCAGTCGGGAAGCGCGTGTCAACATGATGGATTTCCGAGTCGGTAACGAGACCCAATCATGGTTTGTAAATGCCTTTTCATATGTGAAGCAGTTTGTCACCGAAGGAGGATACCGACTATATCCAGACCAGGTTAGTCTCCCAAGCTCGGTAAAGAGTGGATCTTCGGTCAAAATATCTTCACGCTGGAGGAACATGGGCTGGGGCTATTGCCCTAACAACATTCCTCAATGGAACTATAAGTATAAAGTGGCATTTGCGCTTCTGGATGGGACTGACAAACCGGTAGAAGTGTTCGTTGATGATAATTGCGAACCTTCCACTTGGGTGGAAAGTAAGCCTAATCCTTATGAGTTCAATGTCAAGGTGAGCTGCGCCCCAGGCAATTACATGTGGGCAGTTGCGATAGTGGACACCACCAAGGAGAACGCTCCTGGTCTGCTGCTGGCTGTCAATAACGAGTCAACATCCGACGGATGGGTTAAACTTCTTGATGTAAAAGTAGATTAAAAGATGAGAAGATTCCATTCAATATTATTGTTTGCGATTCTATCCCAGGCTGTACTATCATGCGCTTCGGTGAAAACCGTATCCTTTGAACCTGACAAGGAAACGGTTTTGAGGAATCCCCTGAACGGATGGGTACTGTATCTCGAGCGGAATTGGGATGAGACTTTTTGGGATAAGACGGGATATGACCATATAGTGACCTCAACGGGAGATACTGTCAAGGTTTCGGACTATGCCAATACAGTGTATGTCCGTACAAGTTGGCGTGCTTTTGAACCGGAAGAGGGCAAGTATGCCTGGACGGATCCGGATTCCCGTTTGAACCACTTGTTCCGCAGCGTGCTGGACAGGGGTATGAAACTATCTTTCAGGATTGTGGTAGATGGTCGTGATCAAGGACAGAATACCCCTGATTATGTGTTTGATGCCGGAGCGGAGTATTATACATCCAAGGTTGGAAACCGGGAAGTACGTTCCCCTTATCCTGACGATCCCGTGTTCCAGGAGAAATATTCCCGGTTCATAGAAGCTCTTGCCGGTGAGTATAACGACATAGATAAGGTTGACTTCATAGATGCATATGGCCTTGGGAAATGGGGGGAAGGACACAGCCTTGTGTACAAGGACCCCTCCAACAATGTGGCCGTAATGGACTGGATTACGAAGCTATATGCCAGGACCTTCACGGATATTCCTCTGGTTATAAACTACCATCGTTTGCTAGGAGAACCATCCGATAACGGATGGGGACCGGTTTCATCCGTTTCAGATAGTCTCCTGGAGAGAGCTATCGCTAATGGATACAGTCTGCGGCATGATGCTTTTGGAATGAATGATTATTATCAGGAATGGGAAAAGGATTTTGCCCACCGTTGGAATTACCGGCGTCCTATCATTCTTGAGGGAGGATGGATCACTGGAGCACACCACCGTTACTGGATAGACTCTTCCGGCAAATACAGAGAGGGACATGCTGAAGATGTCCGCCAGGGCGAATATGAGGCCGGAGCGGAGGCTCATGTAAACATGATGGACTTACGTATCGGCGATCAGACGGCATCTTGGTTCGGCAGTTGTTTCGACCTTGTCAAACGCTTTACGATCGAGGGCGGTTACCGTCTCTATCCTTCCCGTGTGACTGTCCCGGAAAAAGTTGCCGCTGGGTCAAAGGTGACATTGCGTAGCCAGTGGGAGAACCTCGGGTGGGGCTATTGCCCTGTCAATATTCCTCAATGGAATTGGAGGTACCGTGTGGGATATGCCCTTCTTGACCGGACAGGCAAACCGGTGCGCATCTTTGCGGACAGTTCTTCCGATCTTTCCCTTTGCCTGAAGGATAAACCTCTGCGGAGTATCTTGAAAACAGATCTTTCAGGACTGGATAAAGGTAGCTATACATGGGCTGTTTCTCTCGTGGACTCCCAGAACAAAGATTGCCCGGGACTTCAGGTTGCCATAGATCCGGCACTTCAACAAGATGGCTGGGTCGAAGTCCTCACCCTTGAAATCATCTAGCTTCGATGAAACGATTCTTTCTGGGTTTAGTCGTAATCCTGGCGGCGCTTCCTTCCGTCGCCAGGCCTTACGCCTTCCTGGAAGGAGATACACTCAGGATTGGTAATTCCTTGATTGAAAGGACTTTTGTCTGGAACGAGGGCCATTTGATGACTGTTTCGCTAACAGACAAAAAAGCTGGATATACGTTACAATCGGAGATTCTGCATCCCGATTTTTCAATCGGGAGAAACCAAGGAAGAGGAGGAATACTGCACACAGTCGCCGATTGCAACTCAGTAATTGCCAGTATCCTTTTCCATATAGGGAAAACGGAAGTCCGCAGGGATTATACCATACGGGAAGGTGTTCCCGCAATAGAATGCGGAACATATATCAAGGGGGTCCTTGAAGATACAGGGGCTTTGGTACTGGACCGGTTGTCCTTCCCGGGAAAGCACTGGCAAGGTAAAGCAGTGGAATTCCATGACAGGACTGACGACAACAACAATCTTGTCGAGAGTCATCCATTCCTGTCTTTCCATCGTAAGCATTTTAAAGGAAACTTGTTGTTTGCAAGAGACGTTGTCTCCGGTTCCGGATTTTTCTTTTTAAAGGAATCACCAGCCGGAGACTCCCAATTGCATTACGGAGGCTTCGATTTCACGGCGGAGTATGGCGAGTTCAGCATAGCTGAAGGCGGTTTGGAATCCGAGGATTTGAGTCCGGAAGGTTGGACTCGGTTATATGGTTGTGTAACAGGAGTTTCCGGGTTTTCTGAATTGGATGCCCTTGTGGCGCTCAGGCTTTACCAGAAGAGCATTCGTCCATTCGAGGATATGGTCGTGATGAACACTTGGGGTGACCGCGGCCAGGATGCAAAGGTATGTGAAGCATTCTGCCTGGCGGAACTGGAGCGAGGGGCGCGGCTTGGGATCAGCTGCCTCCAGATAGACGACGGATGGCAGAAAGGGAAAAGTCCCAATTCAGTTTCAGGAGGAACCTTCAACGATATCTGGAGAGATGGTCAATATTGGATGCCGGACCCTGGTAAATATCCGCACGGTCTAGGGCCGGTCGTAGATAAGGGGAATGATCTTGGAGTAGACATCGGCCTTTGGTTCAATCCTAGCATACAGAACGATTATTCTGATTGGGAAAGAGATGCTGAGGTACTCGTAGGCCTCAATAAGGAGTATGGTATCAGGATATTCAAGATAGATGGAGTCCAGCTCCCGACAAGGGAAGCGGAAGAAAACCTCCGGAACATGCTTGCTAAGGTGAGGTCGGAAACAGGAGGGGGAGTAGTATTCAATCTGGATGCAACGGCAGGCCGTAGGGCGGGCTTCCATTACTTCGGAGAATACGGGAATATATTCCTTGAAAACCGATATACCGACTGGGGAAACTATTATCCTTACCAGACACTGCGGAATCTGTGGATGCTATCGCGTTATGTGCCTGCAGAAAAACTACAAGTGGAATTTCTGAACCCGTGGCGTAATGCCGGGAAATACCCTCAGGGTGATCCCTTTGCCCCATCGGGTTACAGTTTTGAATATCTTGTCGCTATTACTTTAGCGGGACAGCCTCTTGCTTGGCTGGAAGCTTCAAACCTTCCGGAAGAAGGTTTCTCAATCGGCGGGCTTGTCAATGAATATAGGAAGTTGTCATATGATTTCCATAAAGGAATAATCCTTCCGGTGGGCGAGGAACCTGATGGTAATGCATGGACTGGGTTCCAATCCATTATCGACGACAGCACTGGTTATCTGCTGGTTTATCGGGAAAACTCAAATGCAAAAGAAGCTTCACTTCGTACTTGGTTACCGCAAGGGAAGCGTATCAGGTTGATTCCCGTACTGGGAAGTGGGCATAAGGGAACGGTCCGAGTCGGTGAAGATGGAAGTATCCATCTGGTCCTTGAAGAGAAGAACTCATATGCCCTTTATAGATATCAAGTATCATGAAAGCCGTTCTTTTGTTTTTTGCTCTGATATTCGCACCTTTTTCCAGGGAAGGAATTTCCTTGGATGGGGAATGGCCTGCTATAATGGACCAGTACGATAAAGGGATTGACAAGAAGATGTTCACCGATGCCAAACCGGCAGGTAAGACCAGTTTTGTTGAGTTCTCGTATGAGGGAGGTCTTCGTCTTAAGGTGCCGGGAGACTGGAACCATCAGGATGCCAGTCTTTGGTGGTATGAAGGAACCATTTGGTATTCAAAGCATTTCATGGCAACAAAAAAAGCCGGAAGGCGGACGGTATTATATTTTTCCGGGGTAAGCCAGAGATGTGAGGTCTATCTTAACGGAGAATACGTAACTGAACATGAAGGAGCATTTACTCCATTTGAGGCAGACATAACAGAGTTCATTCAGGAAGGAGACAATTTCATCGCCGTGAGGGTCGACAACAAGCGGAGTAAGGAAGCCATTCCAGCCATGAGTTTTGACTGGTGGAATTATGGTGGCATTACTCGCAACGTTATGCTTCTGGACGTTCCGGAGGTGTATGTAAAAGATGCATTTCTGCGTCTGGACGATCATTCTCATGAAACCATAAAAGTAGATATAGAGCTTTCTGAAAAGACAGAGGGGGTGCCGGTCATAGTCTCCCTCCCGGAATTGAAAGTCAGAAAAACCCTTTATACGGATTCCTCAGGCAGGGTCAGCGGGTGCATCAAAGCCAGGAAACTCAGTCTGTGGTCTCCGGAAACTCCTGTACTATATGATATTACAATCGAAGCGGGAGAAGACAGGGTTTCGGAAAGGATAGGTTTCCGGGACATTACCGTTGAGGGTACGAAGATTATCCTGAATGGGAAACCATTCTTCTTCAAGGGTATATCATTTCATGAAGAAATACCTATGGAAAGAAGACGCGCTTGTTCCCCGGAGGATGCTCATGTGTTAGTGGATGCTGCCATTGGTTTGGGTTGCAACGCTATCCGCCTGGCGCATTATCCGCAGAATGAATATATAGTGAGATATGCTGAAGAAAAAGGATTGCTGATTTGGGAAGAAATCCCACTTTGGCAAGGGATCGATTTCTCAAACGAAGAGACCTACAGGAAGGCTGAAACATATCTGAATGAAATGATTACACGGGACAAGAACCGTTGCTCCATCGGTTTCTGGAGTATCTCCAATGAAACAAGACCGGCTCCTGACCGGGACGCTTTCCTTTCGCAGCTGCTCGCATATGGAAGGTCTCTTGACCATTCGCGTCTTTTTGCAAGTGCTTTCGATGTCGCCTATTATATTCCTGAAGTCGATGAATTCAGGATGGAAGACGCTTTTGCCGGAGAACTGGATGTAATAGGGATAAACAAGTATATGGGGTGGTATGCATCCTGGCCCAAGCCGGCCTCCGAGCTCAAGTGGAATGTCTTCATGGACAAGCCTCTTATCATAAGCGAATTCGGTTGTGAGGCCAAAGCCGGAGTGACAGGACATTCAGATGTGGCATCATCATGGAGTGAAGATTATCAGGAAGCCCTTTATAGGGATAATCTTACGATGTTCGAGAATATTCCAAATCTCGCCGGAGTCTCTCCGTGGATCCTGTTCGATTTCCTCAGCCCGTATCGCCAGCATCCTGTTAACCAAGGATGGTTCAACCGCAAGGGCCTCATTTCCGACAAAGGGGAGAAGAAGAAGGCCTGGTATGTTATGAATGAATATTATAAAAACAATTAGTGCATATGAAACATTTTCCGGCTGTTTTGGCCATCATTCTCTTGATGGCGGTTCCCGCTTGCCGTAATGGCTTTTTGGCCGATAACGTTCGCTTTGCCGATTCCCAGTTGCGTATCCTTCTCGATAAGTGTGACGAAGGGGATACCGTTCGCGTGCCGGCATCATTCATTGACGGTGAAGTCACCTTTGTCCCAATAGATGACTGGGTAAGCGGATTCTTTGCCGGAAGTTTATGGTACATGTACGAGTTGACCGGCGATGGTTTCTGGAAAGAACATGCCAAGGCCCATACAGAGAGAATCGATTCGATCAAGTATCTCAAATGGCATCACGATGTAGGATTCATGATCTATGACAGTTTCGGAAATGGTTACCGTCTTACAGGAGATCCTGCTTACCGTGAGGTTCTTCTTGAAGCCGCCCGTTCGTTGTCGACCAGGTTCCGTCCTGCTGCCGGAATACTTCAGTCATGGGACGCCGACTCTGGCTGGAGAAAGGAAAGAGGATGGAGATGTCCTGTCATCATTGACAATATGATGAACTTGGAGATCCTGTTCAACGCCACCAAGGAAACGGGGGATTCCTCTTTTTACAAGATAGCGGTCAGTCATGCAGACAAGACGCTCCAGAACCATTTCAGGGAGGATGCGAGTTCCTATCATGTGGTAGACTATGATCCTGATACCGGAGAAATCAGAGGAAAATACACGTTCCAGGGATGCGATGATTCTTCGGCCTGGGCCAGAGGACAGTCATGGGGACTATATGGTTTCACGATGGCATATTCTTACACTAAAGAGGCCAAGTATCTTGACCAAGCTGAACGTATTGCCGAGTTCCTTCTGAATCATCCATCACTTCCTGCCGATGGTGTCCCTTACTGGGACTATGATGCACCAGGGATACCGGATACATATCGTGATGCTTCAGCTGCTGCGATAATGGCTTCTGCCTTGTACCAACTTTCAGAGTTAGATGGAAATAAAGAATACCGGAAGGAGGCTGATCGAATAATGACGACCCTGGCATCTCCGTCTTTCAGAAGTGAACCTGGTGAGGGAGGTGGCTTCCTGCTTCAACATTCCGTGGGTCATCTTCCAGCCGGAGGGTATGTGGATGTTCCCCTGACTTATTCCGATTACTATTTCCTTGAGGCTCTCGTCCGTAAGCAATCTCGTCGGTTATGAGAAGATTATTGTTATTGCTGTTGCTTATTTCTCCGGCATATAAGAATCCCCACCTTTCAGAAGACAAGCGCATAGAGGACCTTCTCGCCAGAATGACGCTGCATGAGAAAGTCATGCAGTTGAATCAGTTCACCCTTGGCAGGAACGACAATGTCAATAATATTGGAGAAGTGGTCGGAAAACTACCTGCTGAGATTGGTTCTGTAATCTATTATGCCGCAGATCCTGTTCTGCGCAATGCAATGCAGCGCAGGGCGATGGAAGAATCCCGGCTTGGCATCCCTCTGATTTTCGGATATGATGATATCCATGGATTCAAGACCCTCTATCAGATTTCTCTTGGACAAGCATGTTCATGGAATCCTTCCCTTGTAGAGAAAATGTGTTCATATTCAGCCCGGGAAGCTCGCAGGAGCGGTGTTGACTGGACATTTTCGCCAATGATCGATGTGGCTCGTGACCCTCGTTGGGGCCGCGTGGCGGAAGGTTACGGAGAAGATCCATATGTCAACGGAGTGTTCGGGGCAGCGTCGGTCCGGGGGTATCAGGGTGCCGGCTTGAAGAGCCTTGATGCCGTGGCAGCATGCCTTAAGCACTATGTGGGATATGGCGCATCCGAGGCAGGCAGGGATTATGTATATACGGAAATATCCAGGCCAACCCTGTGGAATGTATATCTGTTTCCTTACAAGATGTGTCTGGATGCAGGAGCTCAATCGTTGATGAGTTCATTCAATGATATAAGCGGAATCCCTGGATCAGCGAACCATTATACCCTGACGGAGGTCCTGAGGGACACTTGGGGTTTTGATGGGCCGGTAGTATCTGACTGGGATGCCGTAAAACAGCTTATCAATCAAGGTTATGCGGCAAATCTAAGGGAAGCCTCATCTAAAGCGCTTATGGCCGGAGTGGATATGGACATGATGTCCCATGGCTATGAAGAATATCTGGAGGACTTGGTTGAATCAGGAGAAATACCAGTCTCCGTCGTTGACGAGGCGGTGAGGCGTGTCCTGAGAATTAAGTTCCGGCTGGGCCTGTTTGACAATCCATATATACCGGAAGAAACTCCTGAAAAAAGGTTTTTCCTGCCGGAAGCAATGGAAACAGCCTCTCAACTTGCTGCGGAGTCAATGGTTCTTCTCAAGAATAACGGAGTCCTGCCCATCCGCAATGCCTCAAATATTGCTGTCATAGGACCGCTTGCCAAAAACTCATGGGACTTGATGGGGAACTGGAAAGGGCACACTGAACCCGAAGAGATGGATGTTTTCCTGGATGGCATAAGAAGAGAATTTCCTTCTGCCGAAATTAAATATGAACTCGGATGCAATGTCAACGGAGAGGGTGACTTTTCTGCAGCCTTGGCTCTTGCAGAACGGAGTGATGTTGTAATTCTCTGCCTTGGTGAGAAACTGAATTGGAGCGGGGAAAACACCTCCCGTTCTTCGATTGCCTTGCCGGGAGGGCAGGAGAAATTGCTGGAAGAGATAAAAGCTACCGGGAAACCTGTCGTGGTTACACTTACCAACGGACGGCCACTGGAGCTCAACAGGATAGATGCTCTGGCGGATGCTGTCCTGGAAACTTGGCAACCAGGAGTAAACGGAGCGTCGGCGCTTGGAGGAATACTATCAGGCCGTATCAATCCTTCGGGGAAGTTAGCAATCACTTTCCCTTGGTCTACGGGTCAGATTCCTATCTATTATAATCGGCACAAGTCAGCCCGTAGAGGAACCCAAGGTGTCTACAAAGACATTACATCCGACCCTCTTTATCCTTTCGGACATGGTCTGAGCTACACTACATTTGAGTATGGAGATCCTCGATGCATCGGTACTCCATCGATAGATAGGCCTTTCAAGGTCGAGATTGAGGTATCGAATACAGGAAAAGCAGACGGATATGAAACAGTTCTCTGGTATATCTCCGATCCCTATTGCAGTGTTCTGACTCGACCGGAAAAGGAACTCAAATACTTTGAGAAGAAGTTTTTGAAAGCAGGAGAAAAGGCGACTTTCGTCTTTGAGGTGGATCCCTCCAGGGACTTGGGATATCTAGACGGCGACGGACGTTCTTTCCTTGAAAGTGGTGAATATCATGTAATAGTAGGAGGAAGGGATTTAAAGATCATGATTTAGTAAGCATTTTCCGTCAGACTGCAGGGCCTGAGTCCCCTGCCGTAGAGACCCAAAAGCCTGTAGTGTGCTGCAGTTTGGCGGAAAATCACTAAATTTGTCGAAAGACATGAAAAATCCTTTCTTCAAGAATTACGGTCAGACTCTGCTGCTCCTTCTGGGAGTCGGTCTGGGTGCGCTGTGCGGTGCTTTGCTGGGGCCGTCGGCGTCTGTCGTCAAACCTGTCGGGGAAATATTCCTGAACCTGATGTTCGTACTCGTGGTACTTGTGGTGTTTTTCAGCATCGCTTCTTCGATGTACAGGATGACAAGGGAAAGGAAAGTGGGAAGTGTGCTGGGATGGTCGATTGCCGTATTCCTGGTGACATCGGTGGTGGCAGGGGTCCTGACCTGGCTAGTGTGCGAGTTCTGGAACCCTCTGGGACAGTTCGCGACCAGGATCCCTCCTGAACGAACAGGAGTCGCAGGCCTGGTCATCGGAGGCAATTCCGTAGCGAAGACTGTCGCGAACATGTTCACGGTCGATGATTTCACCAAGATTCTCAGCCATACCAACCTTCTGCCCCTGATCGTTTTCTCCGGCTTTTTCGGAATAGCAACCGCCCTTGCCGGAGAGAAAGGAGAACCTGTCGCACGCCTGCTGCATAGTGGAATGTCCGTGGTGATGGAAGTGATGAGGATACTTATGTATGCGGCGCCGATCTGCCTCGGTTGCTACTTCGCCGACCTTACCGGGAAGATAGGAGGCCAGATCGTAGGAGGCTACCTCAACACCCTGCTGATATTCCTGGCCGTGACGGTTGTGCTGTTCTTTGCCGTCAACACTGCCTACATGGCGCTACAGGGAGGACCGGAGGCTGTGAAGAAATATTGGAAAAGCATCCCGGGGCCGTCCCTGCTGGCGGTTTCGACATGCTCCAGTGCCGCAACGATACCGGTCAGTATACAGGCATCCAAGAAGATGGGAATGGCAGAAACCGTGGCGGAATCGGTCATTCCGATCGGAATCAATATCCACAAGGACGGCTCGGTCATAGCCGGTGTGCTCAGGATTGTGTTCACCGTAGCCTTCTTCGGATTGAGCGGATACGGATGCTTCGAGATAGTGGGCATCGCGATTCTCACAAGCCTTGTGGTCGGAGCGATTCCTGTCGGAGGTATGACAGCGGAGGTCCTGGCCTGTTCCTTCCTCGGAATCGAACCAGGTTTCGCGGCGACCCTGCTGGTCATAAGCACACTTGTGGATATCCCTGCCACGCTTTTGAATACGTCCGACAATATCGTGGCGGCAGCCTGGGTGGACAAGCTGTGCAAGAGGAAGGAAGAAGAGAAACCAGTTTGACAATGATCAAGCACATTTACAGACACGAAGGGAGATTCGACTTTGAGGCGGGAGGAAGCATAGACAATCTTGAAGTCGCTTACCATACATCACCATCGGGATATTCCCCGGACAAGAAAGTAATCTGGCTGCTGCATGCACTCACGGCATCTTCTGACGCCGAGGGTGAATGGTGGCCGGCGTTGGTCGGCCCCGGCAAGACCATCGACACCGACAAGTATTTCGTAATATGCGCAAACGTGCTGGGATCCGCCTGCGGATCATCCGGCCCGGCCCAGGTCAATCCCAAGACAGGAAAGCCTTATTACCTTGATTTTCCGAAGGTTACGGTGCATGATACGGTGGCGGCATTCGACCTGCTCCGGGAGCATCTCGGCATACCGGTCATCGATATGGTAATCAGTACTTCGATGGGCGGATTCATGGCATTCGACTGGGTGGCATGGAAGCCGGAACTGTTCAGGAAGATATTCTTCATCGCAACGGGAGCCAGGGTGACTCCGTGGCTGACCGGATTCAATTCCGCCATGAAGATGGCCCTTTTGGCCGACCCTACTTTCATGGAACGCAAGACCCTGAAGGGCGGCATGGACGGCCTGAAGGCCGCCCGGACGATAGCCCTGCTGACTTATCGCTGCGAGGAAGGCCTGTTCAAGCAGACCGAGGAATCCGATGACGTAATGTTCGCCGACAAGGCCGGGTCATACTACCGGCACCAGAGTTCCAAGTTCGTAAAGGAATGGGATGCATATTCATACCTCTATGTCTGCAACGAAGTGGACAGCAACAATGTCGGCAGGGGCAGGGGAGGCGTGGAGAAGGTCCTCGGAGAGATCAAGGCGGACTGCACCTTCATCTGCATGTCCTCCGACGAGCTTTTCCCTCCGGAGGATATGAAACCATGGTCGGAGATGGTCCCTGGCGCCAAGTACCATCTCATCGATACCCCGTACGGACACGATGGATTCCTTATCGAAACTGAAAAGATAGGAGAGATTCTGCAGCCTGCACTGGACTCCCTTGGTTAGAAGCCTCTTCCGTGCTTCTGCCAGAGATAGTCTTCAAGTTCTTCCCACTTCTTGGCCGCAGCGTTGTAGATCTTTTCGGTGTAGGCGTTGAGGTTTTCCGTGGTCGGGTTTGCTTCCACTTCCGGAAGTCCTTCGAATCCAAGCTTTTCGATGGCCAGGATGTCATCGTTCACCCTCTTCTTGTTCTTCTGCCAGGCAACTGTGGCCAGACGGTTCGGCCTGCGGAAAGTCCACAGGGCGCAATCCCTCTTGTAGTAGCGGTGACCGCAGGTGTCGAAGGCGGCCGGAACCTCGGTATTTCCTGAGAATATAGGGAAGCGAGGACTCTCGCCAGGGTTGTCGAGTGCATACCAGCAGACTCCTCCCACTGCATCAGGGAGCCAATCCCTGCACTGGATCACCGTCGAATGGGAGCACCAGGCAACGGCCAGCGTACGGGTGAATTCGACTGTTCCAGGAGCTATGGTGTTGAGGGTGTTGCGTGTGTCTGTGGTAAGCCACGGATTGGCGATAGGGCTTACCTTGGTCACATCCGGCTTGCCGTTCTTCCCGGGAGTGGTCATCAGGACATTCTTGCACATATCCAGTTCGGTGCCTTCATAGGTGCCGCGCAGGAGTTCCATGACCTTCCTGACATCCACCTTCCCCTCCGGTTTTACAGAGAACGGAAGTTCGTCCATGTCCATGCTGAGGCCGAGAGATGGGGCGAGGGCATTGAGTACGAAATATTCCCTCTCCTTGAAATTCTTGCCGCTGCCGTAGGATCCGTGGTAGGCTTTATAGAATATGAAATCACCTTCGCCGTCCCAGAGCCCATATTCCTTGGCAACCTCCTCCACGTTGGATGAGGCCATGAAGTAATCCTTGTTCTTGAGATCCAGCTTTCCGATCCTGGCGATGTTGGCCGAAACTGCGACTTCGTCGTCAGGAACCCTCTGGGCGGCCCAGACTGCCCCGACCTTGTCCTTTCCGTTGCCGAGGATTTCGAAGAACCAGGCCTCTTTCTTGTCAATGACAGTGAGACATTCGCCTCCGTCGGCATAGCCGTACTTCTCAGCAAGGGCACCCATAACCTTGATGGCGTCACGTGCGTTGTCGCACTGCATCAGCGCAAGTCTGGCGAGTTCCTCGATATAGAACATACTGTTCTTGTTTCGGAGGGTGTCAGGACCGGTGAAGGTGGTCTCGCCCATCGCAACTTGCTTCTCGTTGAGGCAAGGATATGCGGTGTTGAGGTACTGCAGGGTCCTCCTCGGCATAGGGATCTCTCCGGCGAAGCGTACACCGGTTGTATCACCCCTGAACGAGGTTTTGCGGGTGTTCTTCAGGACCTGGAACTTCTCGCTCCTGGAATGCTTTGCAGCCGGAACCACGTCGATCCAGGTACGCGATACTCCGTCGCAGGTGTGTGATGTGATGACAGATCCGTCGGTCGAAGCCAGCCTTCCCACGACGATGCTGGTACATTCATCGAGTGCATATTCATCGTCCTGGCTCCAAACCGGAACGCAGCAGAGCAGGACCGTCAGCAGTGCAAAGCATTTTTTCATATCCGTCTTCTTTTGTCAGAAGACAAATATAATGATTCTTCCGTCAGAATTCAAGACTCCTGCCACGGTAGAAGTCAAGGAGCTTTACGGAATAGAGATATTCGTAACGAGCCCTGGCGAGGTTGGATTCAGCGGTGAACCAGTTGTTCCGGGCCTCGTTGAATTCGGTAATGTTCGCCTTCTGGTTCTCGTATTTGGCCTTTACAAGTTCGAATGATTCCTTGGCGCTGTCTTCCGCTCCGATGCTGGAATGATACCTCTCCCTGGCCGCAACTGCGTTGTAATATGCCTGCTGGATCTCCTTGTAAAGGGATTTCTTGGTATTCTCAAGCTGCAGCATCTGGTTGGTCCGGCTGAGTTCCGCAGCCCTGACCTGGTTCCGTGTCTGATAGCCGGTGAATATCGGAACGCTAAGTGACAATCCGAGATACTGGCTGAAATTATGCTTGACCTGGTCATAGAACGAAGCGGAAGGAAGGCTGCTCTGGGTATAGAAGTTGGTGCCTAAGCCGCCGCTTGCTGAAATCGATGGAAGGAAGGCTCCCTTCGCGCTCTTTATGGAATATTCGGTAGCGTCGAGACGGAACTGCTCGGCCTTGATGGAAGGTTTGCTTGCGATGGCGTCAGCGTAGATGTCTTCAGGGTTGCCCAGAAGCAGGCCGTCAAGCGGCACCTCCGGGACCACTATAGAGAACCCTTCCGGGTTCGGGAGTTCCAGCAACTGGCTGAGTTCCAGCAGTGAAAGGTTCAGGTTGTTGGACGCTTCGGTGGCCGATAGGCGGCTCTGTCCGAGTGTGGCTTTCTGCTGGGCAAGCTCGGCAGGGGAAGCCTTTCCGTTATCGAGCAGTATCTTGAGCCTTTCCACCTGCAGGGAATCGATGACAACCTGGTTCAAGGCCACATCCCTCAGTTCCATGTTGTAGAGGATCTGGACATACGCCTGTGCCACTGCCACGCTCATGTCTTCCCTGGCTTTCTCCAGGTCGGCAGTCACGGCCTTGAGATTCAGCTCGTTTTCCTTGATATTGTTGGTGAGACGGAGTCCCTGGTAGATCGGTACCGAAGTGCCGAGGCTCAGGCCTGTCGAAGTGGTGTTCGCATTGGAATATGTATTGTCGGCGGTAAGTCCACGCCCGAACGAGAAGTTCTCGCTGGCGCTGGCGCTCACGTCAGGCAGCTTGCTGCCCT